>HF990541.1 GCA_000432135.1 Firmicutes bacterium CAG:124 | reverse complement strand
CTTTTTTCTTTCCTTTGTCATGGTTCGCATGGGTGCCTCCGCTTTTGTTTTCTTCATTTTACGGGTTCGGTTTTTGATTTCCAAGGTGCGATTGTGACAAGATGGCTGGCGATTGTGACTGCGTTGATTGTGCATTATTCCTGCATCCAGTTGGTATCTGCGTGCTTATTTTAAGCATTGTCGCCAAAAAATCAGCATTGAATTTGACGATTCGTATTTGCTCTTTTGTTAATATGCACAGAGACGATTGCATGAAATTATGCAAAAGGCACATGCGCTGCCGCATGTGCCTTTCATATCGCTTATAAAAACTTCATGCTGACCAACCATTGGCGCAAAAGCTGCCGCCACTGTCCGACGGAGGCATCATCGAGCGCCAGCGCCTTGCCGTGCTGTCCAAACGGGAAGATGTGCAGCTCATACGGCACGTCACATTTTTGCAGTGCAGCGGCGTAGAGCATCGAATTGATTGCCGGAACGCTTGCATCCTGTGCTGTGTGCCAGAGAAAGGCGGGCGGCGTGTTTTCTGTCACACAGCGCTGCGGAGAATAGAATTCGATCTGTGCCTCATCTGGCACATCGCTGAGTAGAAAGCGGCGGCTCCAATCGTGTCGGTACTCGCCCATGTCGATCACACTATAGCAAAGGACGGTAAAATCAGGGCAGGCAGATAGATTGTCAAGCTCATCCTGCGGCGGGTAAAAGGCTTCATCATAGTGGACAGACAGTGTCGCTGCCAGATGGCCCCCGGCGGAAAAGCCCATGATGCCAAGGCGCTCGATCCCACGCTCCATGCAGAGCTTTCTTGCCAGCCGCATGGCCCGCTGCGCGTCGGACGGCTGCGCCGGGGCTTTACTCGGCGCAACGCGGTATTCCAGCACAAAGGCTGTTATCCCGATGGTATTCAGCCACGCGCCAACGTCATTTCCCTCATAGTCCGCCCGGCCGCAGTAAGCGCCGCCCGGACACACGACAATTGCCGTATTTGCGGCGTCACAGTCATATGGTGTCAGATACGGTTCAAACGCATCCTCTACGCAGCGGTGCGGCATGGTTTGGTTCCATAGCTTTATCATGGTTGTTTCTCCTTTCGCTGGCTCAAGTTCAGTTTCTGCTGGTATTCGCGCATGGAACAGCCCGCGAACCTCCGGAACACGGAATAAAAGCTTTTTTCGTCTCTATATCCGACCGCCTCCGGAATGGATTTGACATCCCGACCAGCCTCCAGCATTTGAATTGCCGCCTGAACACGGATGTGGGCCAGATAATCCGTAAATTTCTCGTTCATCTCTGCCTGGAATTTCCGGATAAAATGCCGCGGGCTGATGTGGACATACTCAGCCAGCTCCTGCACAGTCAGTTTTTCCGAGAGGTGCGACTGCATATAGACGCAGGCGCGCCCGATGGGATCGCTTTTCAGCGCGTCCTCCTGCGTGATATAGCCCTTTTCGGAAAGCAGCGCCCAGATGGCGTCCATGTACGCCGCCGTTCCCTGCGCGGAGGTCAGCATGCCCAGCGGCGCAGCCATCATGTTACTTCGGAGCTGCGCGGCCAGTGCCTCATCCCTGCGGCAAATTTCTGCGCGCAGTTCCTCCATCAAAGAGCGCACCAGCAGAGCCTCCATGCGCAGCGGAGCATCGCTCAGCAGCGGCTTGACTTTGGAATACATTTGCCAGTGATCCTCGTCGATGCCCGGCTTCAGTGCCAGAAGCAGCTTCAGAAGTCTCGAAATGCACTCATCCCAGTTTTGCTGGCCGCGCAGATATGCTTCTTCCCGACTTTCCGTGTGCAGTTCCTCTGAAACGCGGATCATCGCGCTGCGCAGCGCGTCGATCCCGTCAGACTTCGGCAAATAGTCATATGCACCGCACCGGACGGCTTGCTGCGCTTCCGCAAGGTTCGGCGTGTCAGTCAAAAAAATCACGCGGAGGCACGGAAACTGTCTGCGGACATGTCTGGCAAGTTCAAACCCAGACATATCCGGCAGGCTTGTATTTGTGATGAGCACGGCCGCAGCTTCGCCTTTCTGCATCCAGCGCAGCGTTCCTTCCGCCACACATTCGCCGCGGACCATGCTGAATCCCAACCCGTAAAAGTCAATGCCGTTGATCACCTCTGTGCGGTATCGCATACAGGGATCCGTAAAAAATGCTTCAAACATAAGCTGCCTCACATCCGTCCATCGGTCCAGTATCCTCTGTATCGCATTCTAAAAGAATGCGGGTCAAAATTCATAGGTGGCAAATATGACATTTTTGCGGGCCAAAGTGTCATTTTCGCAGATTGCCTCCCTATATGCGCTGTGTTACGATACGAAAAAGCAGCGAAAAGGAGAACATATATGGATCAATTCGCACAAATCGCGGCAAACGGCATCGGCGGGAACGCTGCGCTTCTGGAGCCGGTCACGCCAATTCCGCATGAAACCGTTATCTGCCGTCTGGAACAGGCAGATGCACAGCCCATCGCAGTCAAGCCGCATCTGTCTACAACGGAAGAACTGAAAACCGAGCTTGCTGCCATGCGGGAAGCATACCGCCCGTTTCTGGAAAATCACGCGCCTGCGTTTGAAAGCCTGCGCCGGCGCATGGATCTCACGTCGTTTCTGCGCGATGGTCAACCGGTCACGATCCCGGAATACGGCGGGCCGATCGGCGTGTGCAAAAAGACATATGAAACCACGTTTGAGCTGCCTGCGCTTTTGGCGGGCCAGTCGGTCTATATCCATTTTGACGGCGCGGATTACCGTGCAGTCATTACCGTCAATGACACATTTGGCGGAGAGCATGAAGGCTTCTTCTCTCCATTCGAGTTTGAGATTACAGGCATCGTCAAAGACGGCACAAACCGGCTGAAAGTTGAATTGTATAATGACCATATTTATATGGGAAACGATCCCGGCGGCAGCGAAGAAACAGAAGGCGACAAGCTTTATGCCGCCACCGGTCTCGGCTGGGACGGTCCGCTGGACGGCTGGCACCACTGCCCCTCCGGGACGGGCATTTACAACCGCGTCTATGTGGAGATCCGAAATTCCGTCCATATCAGCGACCTCTATATCCGTCCGCTGGACGGGAAGGCAGAAGCATGGCTGGAAATTCAGAACGACAGATATGATACCCTCCCGGTCGAGCTTTCGCTTTCACTCTACGGGCAGAACTTCCCCGAGACGGTCTTTGAAGACCACCGCTTTACGCCGGAGACGACGCGCTTTGTCGGCATGGGCGACAGCCTGACGGAGGCCGCCGTCAAGTCCGAGCTTGGAAAGGGCATTCCCATGCCGCTCAAGCACGGAAAGAATCTGTACAAACTCAAATTTGACCTGCCGGACGCAAAGCTGTGGGATCTGGAAACCCCGTATTTGTACCAGCTCCATGCAGCCGTTCTTGTAAACGGGACGTGCACCGACCGCCTTGCACAGCAGTTCGGTATGCGCAGCTTTACGCAGGACACAGAAAGTCCGCAGCGCAAGGGGATGTTCTATCTCAATGGCCGCTCCATCCGTCTGCGCGGGGCCAATACGATGGGCTTTGAGCAGCAGGACGTGCTGCGCGGCGATCTTCCGCAGTTGATCGACGATATTCTGCTGGCCAAACTCTGCAACATGAATTTTCTGCGTCTGACGCAGCGGCCGGTGCAGGATGAGGTCTACGAATACTGCGACAAGCTCGGCCTTATGACGCAGACGGATCTTCCACTGTTCGGCGTCATGCGCCGCTTCCGCGTCCCGGAGGGCATCCGGCAAGCGGAGGAACTGGCGCGCATGGTGCGTAAGCATCCGTGCAATGTCGTCGTCAGTTATATCAACGAGCCGTTTCCGAACGCCAATAATGAGCCGCACCGACATCTGATCCGTCCGGAACTGGAAAACTTCTTCACCTGCTGTGACCTTGTTGTGAAGCTCTCGAACCCCGATCAGGTCATCAAGCACGTGGACGGCGATTATGACCCGCCCACAGACGGGATGCCGGACAACCACTGCTACCCCATGTGGTATAACGGCCACGGCATTGACATTGGCCGTCTGCACCGGGGCTATTGGCTGCCTGCCAAGCCCGGCTGGTACTATGGCTGCGGTGAATACGGCGCAGAGGGGCTGGACTCGGCAGAGGTCATGGAGGAATGCTACCCGCGCGAATGGCTGCGCGAGCCGTTTGACCCGGGCCGCATTGTCCGCAGCCAGACAAAGAGCTTCAGCGGCTTTTTCTATGACGCGCAGGAGGATATGCAGGGCTGGATCAGCCGCAGCCAGCGGTATCAGGCCTTTGCCGCGCGCATGATGACCGAGGCATTCCGCCGCGACGACCGCATGGTCTCGAATGCCATTCATCTGTTCATCGACGCATGGCCCAGCGGCTGGATGAAGTCCATCATGGACTGCAAGCGCATCCCGAAGCAGGCGTATTTTGCCTACCGAGATGCACTCGCGCCCCTGCTGGTGTCGCTACGCACCGACCGCTTTGCCTATACGGCGGGCGAAACGATTCAGATCGAAGCGTTCCTGTGCAATGATACCGCGAAATCCGGCGCGTATACGCTTGCCTTTGAGCTTTACAACGAACAAAACAAGCTGATTCAGACCGGGCGCATCCCCGCGCACGCGGACGCCTGCCGCGCAGCCTATATCGCCAGTGCCGAATTCCCGGCAGAGACCGCGCAAGACCGCGAAACGCTGACGCTCCGCGCCGTCCTGCTGGACGGGAACGGGGACGTTGTCAATGACACAGAGCAGAAGCTGACCGTATTTCAGGACGTGACTGTCGTACCGAACGACAATGTTGTCATTCTGAAGCTGGAACCGGGTTTGCATACCGTCGCGGGTGAGACCGTGACCGTCAAGCCCTGCGGGATGCTTCCGCTGCATTTTGTCTCCCGCAAAACGGGGCATCCGGCTGTCGACGAATTCAAGGAGCAGGACTTCTCCTACTGGTATGACGCCAAGGAGGACTGCATCACGCCGCTGCTGGACACGACGTTTACCGTCGAAGGCTTCACACCCATTCTTTTGCCCAACAATATGGACGAACAGGGAAATTGGGGGCCAGTACTGGCTGCGGCAGAAAAGCTATACGAGGGCAAGCACTATGTGATCTGCCAGTTGGATCTGCGGCAGGAAAACCCGGTCGCAAAGCGCTTCCTGAGAAATCTCTACAGGTTGGGTACAAAATGAACAACATCGAACAGGCGATTTCCTTTGCGCGGCAGGAATATACCCGTCAGGGTCTGGACGCGCTCTATCAAAAGGACTTTGAGGAAGCGCTGCTTCCGGCACGTTCTCAGGCCGCCGAAATTTACAGGGCAGACACGCTCCGTTGGAGCGGCGATCCCAAGACGGATCTGCTCGCAGCGCTCCTTTGGAGTCAGAAGCTGCTGAACGATTATCAAAGGCACCAGCTTCCGGACGAGGTATTTTATCATACGATCGACGATATCGGCCGCTGGGCCTCCGAATATTGGAGCTATAGCGGCAGGATCGGCCTTGCCGAAAGCGCATGGCTGACGAATCATCTGACGCTGCGGCTGTTCCAGCTTGGACGACTTCAATTCTGCATGGAGCCGGCGGACTTTTCCGCCCCGGCTTTTGGACTTGAACCGGGCGAGCCGCTGGTGTCTGTGCACATCTGCCGCGGCGGTTCGCTCGATCCTGCGGCGTGCGACACCTCGTTCGCGCGGGCACGCGCATTTTTTCCAAAACACTTCCCAGCGTATGCGTTCCGGTTTTTCAGCTGCCACTCCTGGCTGCTGGATGAAACACTGCTGCCTCTGGTTGGAGTATACTCCAATATTTCATTTTTTCAACAGCGTTTTCAGATCGTCGGACGCACCGCATCCAACGCAGCTGCGCGATATGTGCTCCGTTGGGACATTCAGCCGGATGAAATTGCTGCGTTTATCCCGCAAAATCGCTTTCAATCGAACCTCAAAGAGCGGCTTCTTGCCGGGCAGCAATTTTATGAGGCGACCGGCCTGATCGTCCGATAGGGCGTTATACAATAGGAGGAGAGACACGATGGAGCTTGAAATTCTTCTTCCGTTTCCTTCCGCAGAGACCATGACAGAAAGCTGGGCATTTTCGGAAGCGCAGATTGATTTTCGACATGATCCGGAGGCTGGCGCAAGATGCACGATCAGCTATGCTGCGGTGGAGCTTAGAACACATTTGCTGCAAATGGAGCCAGACGCACAGATTTGCTTTGTCTCGCAGCGGCACAACGGAAAAGCAGTGATCGAATTGCACGCCGATTCTCTTACGGCGTCTGGGGACGCATACGCGCTGCTGCCGCAGAAAGATGGTCTTTTGATCCGCGGTGCAGGCCGGGTCGGTGTTTTATACGGCGTCTATGAATTTCTGAAAATGCAGGGCTGGCGATGGCTGGAACCGGGTACAGCGGGAGAATATGCGCCCGAGCCGGGATGCGGCCTTCTCTGGCCGAAGAACGCCGTGCATGATGCGTCCGCTTCCACGCTCGGCCGTGGATTTTCCATCGAAGGCGCGCTCAAGGAGAGCGCGGATCTTCTGATCTGGATGGCCAGAAATCGAATGAATGCGTATGGAGATCGGCCGAACACGCGCGCGCTCATGCGGAAGCTTGGAATTGTCATGCGCGATGGCGGTCATATTTTTGAGGCTATTCTGGCGCCGGATCGTCCGACCCCATCCGGCCGGACGCTTTGGGACGCGCACCCGGAGTGGTACGGAACACCTGCCCACGGACCCAAAAGCAGGCAGACCGCACTGCAGACGCAGTTCTGCGTTTCTCAGCCGGAACTGATTCCATATTTATGCGAGGAACTGCTGCGGCACATCATGGGGCCGTGGCATGAGGCAGATGAAATCGACGTCTGGGGCCTCGATACATGGGGGAGTGTCTGCACATGTGAGCGCTGCCGTGCGCTCGGAAACGGCACAGACCAGATGCTGCATATGGCATCACACTTTCGTTCCTTCCTGGACCGCGCCCGCGCGGCAGGCCGGTTGGATCACGATGTAAAGATGGCCTTGATCGCGTATGAAGGAACCTCCACGCTTGCGCCGCCGGAGCGTCCGATTCCGCAGAATCTTCTGGATGCCGGAGACTATCTCATTTACGCTCCCATTGTCCGCTGCTATGCGCATGGCTTCGACGATCCCGGCTGTTCCTATAACCGGGCATACGCAAGCGCGCTTTCCGGCTGGAATCAGATCCGGCCGCACCTGCCGGTGATGGTGCTGGAATACTACAATGTCAGCAAATTTGAGGATCTTCCGCTGCTGTTTACGCACAGTATGGCGCATGATTTTCAAGTCTACCGCCGCACCGGTGCAGCAGGCTTCGTATATATGCACGTCCCGCTGGTAAACTGGGGAATGCGCGCATTGACACAGGTTTTATTTGCAGAACTGGCGTGGGATCCGGACGCCGATATCGCGAAGATCAAAGCGGAATTTCTTTCGCGCCGGTACGGTGCATACGCGGGACGGCTCCGGTCTGTATACGATCAGATCGACATGGCCTCGCAGCAGATTACAAGCTGGCGGGCGTGGAAGGACAGAAGCCTGCTGAGCCGGCTGCAAAGCTGGAACGGAGGCAGACCGGAGCGTCCGCTGCAAGTCGACGACCACTTTCAAACGCCGGAAGCGTTTGACACAGCCGGGGAGCAAATGCTGTCGCTTCTGCAGGCAGCGCTGCTGACACTGCGGGAAACCCTGTCTGCGGTCAAACACGATACCGCGGCCATCCGTACCGATATCGTCACAGCGGTAAATCCTGCGCAGCAGCGCAGCGCACAGCAAAGCGCGCAGCTGCGTCATGCACTGGAGGAAGACCTCCGGCTTCTGGTCTACGGAACAGATACCATGCAGCTCATGCTCCGCATGGGACAGTATTATACCGCGCTTTATGCAGGATGCGATGACCGCGCCGCACTTTTATGGCGGCAGATCGACACGCTGGAACAGCGGCTGGAGCAATACTATATGCCGCTTACGTTCAGCACGGACTGCCTCGATCTCATCAGCAATGACGCGCTGACCAGAACACAGTTGCGCGAGGTCATTGCGCGGTGCAGAAAATTCAGAATCGATCAACATTGGGAGGATGCTGTATGCTGATCAGAACCATTCAGACAGATACGCTTTTTTCATCCGTATATGATTTGCGCAGTTCAATGGGATACGCTGCCGCAGAAACGGCGGCCAGCGCCATTCGCGCAGTTCTGGAACGGAAGGAAACTGCAAATGTGATTTTTGCCGCTGCGCCTTCGCAGAATGAGATGCTGGAAAGCCTGCTGCGGCAGGACCTGGATTTTTCCCGGATCAACGCCTTTCACATGGACGAGTACCTCGGCCTTGGTCTGGATGACAGCGCTTCCTTCAGCTGCTATCTGACAAAGCATCTGTTCGGCAGGGTAACGTTCCGCACTGTGAATCTGATTCCCGCAAAGCGAACGCCGGAGGCAGCCTGCCGCGCCAAGCCATGGGGCACCGGCCATGCGCTGGCCTGCTGCAAGGGCGTGGTAAACGGCCCGTTTGCCGTCATCAACGCGGACGATTTCTATGGCCGGACGGCCTTCTCCGAAATTTATGATTTTCTGGCCGCGCAGACGGACGAGAGCTGCTATGCCGACAGCAATGAGATGCAGGCATAAAACTGACAAGACTGGCAACTGCACCAATCTATAACTCTTATAATTACATTCCCATTCTATGAGACTAAACAGATGCCCCGGCCCAGAGTATTCCGAGCCGGGGCTGCCGTATATCCATCAAAAATCCATGTCAAGCCGCTTTCCAAAATCGTAGGCCATTTGCACTCACGAACAGTTCCTGCGACAGAAGCCGCAGCGTTTCAAATTCATTGTCGAGGCCGTCAAGCTCCCGGCGGAGAATTTCTTCGTAGTGCTGCTTTTCCATGTTTCTGATCATACTGCTGCTGGCGGCCATTGTGCCAGTCAGCGCCGCTGGGACGCTGCGGTGACGCGCGCGCAGCTGGCGGTGATTTTGAACGGACTGCTGGGGCGGACGCTGTCGTCGCTCGACGATCTTCAGCTCGGAATGCCGATTTTTGACGACAACCGCGACGCGCAGGTGTGATATTTCCTGCTTATTCTGGAGGCGGCCGTGGCCCACGCCGCCGCCGATGCCGTGGAGCATGAACGCTGGGTGGGGCTGGGTTGAAGGGTGCGCAGAGCACGATTGCACAAAGACGCGGTGCGGAGAGGGCGCATGGTTTTGTGAAAATGTCGAATCTTGGACTGTGTGCTTGACAAGCGGTGGGAATCGTGCTTTAATGACCGCAAGTATTGATAACCACGAAATACGATGACGGAATTATGGCCCTGTTGGAGCGTCTCAGAGAACCGGCGGCTGGTGTGAGCCGGTACCGAAGACAGCGGTCAGTCTGCTTCCCGAGTAGGCCCTGCGAACGGCGACAAGTAGCATGGCCCGTTTGGCCTCGTTACCGGCTATGGGCTTGTCAGAGTCCGAGAGTGATCGTCCGCCGTGAGGCGGGGGATAAGCAGGGTGGTACCGCGAAGCTATTTCGTCCCTGAAGCCAGTTGGCTTCAGGGACTTTTTGTTTTCCGAAAAAAGGAGGAACCTATGATGAAACACATTTCCGTGACAGATACCACGATCCGCCAGGCGGGCAAGGCCGCGGGCTATACGCTCTCGTTCCGCGAGAAGATCGAGCTTGCCAAGCTCCTCGACCGGCTGGGCGTGAGCGTCATTGAGCTGCACGCGGTCGAAAACCCAAAGATCGACAGTCTGCTCATCAAATCCGTCGCCTCTGCGGTGAAGGAAAGCGCCGTATGCGTGCCGGTCGCGCTGGACCCGGCGAGCGTTTCGCTGGTCTGGGCCGCGCTCAAAGAGGCAAAGCACCCGCGCATCCAGGTCCCCGCGCCGGTCAGCGCCGTGCAGATGGAATACCTCGCGGGCAAAAAGCCCGCCGCCATGCTCGAGGCGATCCGCCAGACCGTCGCGGCGGCGCGGGCGGTCTGCGAGGACGTGGAATTCCTCGCGGACGACGCCACGCGCGCCGATCCCGCCTTCCTCGCTGAGGCGCTGCAGACCGCGATCGCGGCCGGTGCGGCCGGCGTGACCGTCTGCGACGCAGCGGGGAACATGCTGCCGGACGCGTTCGGCAGCTTTGTGCGCGGGATCTACGAGGCCGTGCCGCAGACGAAGGACGTGCGCTTCGGCGTGAGCTGCTCGGACGCGCTGTCGATGGCGGACGCGTGCGCCGTGAGCGCCATCGCCGCCGGGGCCGGCGAGATCAAGGCCGCGGCCTACTGCGTCGACACTGCGAACCTCGCGCACATGGCGAAGCTGCTGGCGGCCAAAGCCCAGGACTTCGGCGTCGTCAGCACGCTGCAGTTCACGCAGATGAACCGCCTGCTGTCACAGATCGCCTGGATGTGTCAGACGGGCCGCAGCCAGCTCTCGCCGTTTGACAACGGCGTGCAGACCTCCTCCGGCGCAGTTTTGACCGTGCACGACACGCAGGAGGCCGTCATGAAGATGGCCGCCGCCCTCGGCTATGATCTTTCGGAGGAGGACGGGGCGAAGGTCTACGAGGCCTTCTGCCGCATCGCGGCGAAGAAGCAGACCGTGGGCGAGAAGGAGCTCGACGCCATCATCGCCTCCGCCGCGCTGCAGGTGCCGCCGACGTACCGGCTCGAAAGCTACGTCATCAACACCGGCAACACCATCAGCGCTTCGGCGCAGATGAAGCTCACGAAAAACGGCCAGACGCTCTCGGGTGTGAGCCTGGGCGACGGCCCGGTCGACGCGGCGTTTCTGGCCATCGAATCGATCCTCGGC
>HF990540.1 GCA_000432135.1 Firmicutes bacterium CAG:124 | reverse complement strand
CTGTTCCGGAAAAGTTCCTATTTTCCGGGAAGCATCGGCGCGGCAGTCTTCAGCTGATGATGCGCCCCAGCGGCTGCGCCTTTATATGCACGAAGGCCGGAACCCGATGGTTCCGGCCTTTTGATGCGCCTGTATCGTCTTCAATGAACTCAGGATTCCGTTTCCGGTTCTACATACTTGGGGTTGTAATTGATGAGAATGCCGATGTCCTGCAGCTGCTTGACCTCGTCGGCGTTCACAGGATTGTCCCAGAGGTTCATCCGCACAAGCATGATGCACGATTCCAGCTTCGAGATCGATTTGATCCGGTTATAATCAGCGTCGATGAAGTTGACGGCGAGGTTCCCCTCCAATCCGGCCAGACTTTCGATCTGGTTGTGGCTGATGTCTACGTGCCAGAGCGGCGTATCCGCGTCGAACTGCGGAAGCTCCGTGATCTGGTTGCTGCTCACATTGAGGTCGATCAGCTGCTTGAAGCCGGACACGACGGAGATATCGGAAATGCTGTTGCCGCTGAGATCGAGCGTTTCGAGCGCCGTGCAGCCGGCCAGCGCGGAAATGTCCGTGATCTGGTTGCCGGGCAGAACGAGCGTTTTGAGCTTCGTATGATCGGCAAGGCCCGCAATCCGCGTGATCGCGCACTGCCCGGCGTAGAGCGTTTCCAGCTCCGTGCAGTTTTTGAGATTGTTGAGTGAGGTGACGGGATTGTTGGTCAGATTCAGCTCCCTGAGCGCCAGCAGCCCGGAAAGCGCCGTCAGATCGGAGACGGTGTTGTTGGACAGATCGAGCGTTTCCAGCTTTTGCAGGCTGATGAGCGCGTCGATCTCCGCCACGGCGCAGCCGGACAGATTCAGGCTCGTCAGCTCCGGCAGCGTCACGATGGTGTTCATCGCCGCAGTCGAGAGCGTGCAGCCGGACAGATCGAGCGTCCGCAGCAGCGGCAGCCGGGACAGGACGGACAGATCGAGCGACGCGCCGTGGTGCAGGGACAAGGAGCGCAGGCCGGTGAAGTAGGAGAGATCGTCCAGCGAGGCGACCGTATCGGGAAGGTCCAGCGCCTCGACGGCCCAGAGCTCGTCGGACATGATGGCGCTGCCCGCCGTCTTGCCCAGCAGCTCACGCACATAGGCGTCAAGACCTGCGTCGGCAAGCTTGACTTCTTCCACAACGTTGCCGACGGTATAGCCCGCGTAGGCCGCGTCGCTTACAAGGCCGTTTTCCGCCACGCTCAGCGCGACGATGCGGCTTTCACCGGCTTCCAGAGAGATGGGGCCGATATATACATCCTGCGCCGAGGCGGGGAAATCGCTGTTGCACACGGCGTAGACCGTGCCCGACGAGCCGGTGACGGTCACGTCGATGTATTCCGAGTAATTGCCGCTTTCCGGCTCGATGACGGGCGCGGCGGGGCGCAGCGCGTCGATCTGTGTGCGGACGGCGTCGTTTGTAATGCGGCTGAGCATTGTCTCCGCGTCAAGCAGCTTGTCCTGCTCCACATACGTCCCGGAAAGCGCGACATAGAGGGAAACAGAATCCGGGATCTGTGTAATGGCGCTGACAAGGGTGTATTCCGCCTTTGTGTAGTTGCCGCTCTTTTTATAGGCGTCGGCCAGCCGGATGGCAAGCTCCGCGTCCTTCGGCGCGAAGCGCATGGCCGCCTTGTAGAACGCGACCGCGCGGGAATAGCGCCCGGCCTCATAGAAATGCTCACCCCAGTAGACGAAGATGCTTTCGGTCACATCGCGGCGTGCGATCAGGAAAAACCAGCACGCGCCGATGACGATGGCAAGGATCAGGATGATCGGGAGAATGATTTTCAAAGTGTGCTTCATATATAAGCTCCAATCCGTATGCAGCAGAAATTTCGAATGTTTTTATACATTATACGTCCCATCGGAATTCGTGTCAAGATTTGCGATTATGTCAATCAGAATACCGCCCATTCACGCGGCATAGACTTGTCCGAAAGGACGGTGCTTGAAATGTCGGTGATCACAAAGGCGGGGCTGCTGGCGCTGGCAGCGGTACTGCTGCTGCCGTCGGCGCAAACAACGCAGGCTGCGCAGCCGGAGCCCTTGATCGTAATCGTGCAGAAGCGGCAGGACGCGCAGGAGCGGACGCTCCGCGTCCTGCGGGACGGAAGCGTGGAGGAGGCTGCACTGGATACCTATCTGGCGCAGGTCGTGCTGGCGGAAATGCCCGCCTCGTTCGCCGCGGCGGCACTCAAGGCACAGGCGGTTGGCGCCGGAGGCACTCAGGGCACGGGCGGTGGCCGCGCGCACGTTCGCCTGCCGGCAGACGGCGGGCGGCAAGCACGAAAACGCGGACGTGTGTGCGCAGAGCGCCTGCTGCCAGGCGTGCCTGACGGTCGAGGACCTGCGCGCGCGGTATGGAGACGGCTTTGAGGCTGCGTGGGACAAGGCGCTTGCCGCCGTGCGGGAAACGCAGAACGAGGTGCTGACATACGAGGGCGCGCTGATCGACGCGGTCTATTTTTCCTGCTCCGGCGGCTCGACGGAGGACGCGGCTGCTGTCTGGGGAACGGACGTGCCGTATCTGCGGGCGGTCGAAAGCCCCGGCGAGCAGGACGCGGCCAAATATGAAAGCCGGGTCTGTGTGACGGCGGAGACATTTGCCGAGACGCTCCGCGCGCTCGACGCGTCGGCGCAGCTTTCCGGCGACCCCAGCGGCTGGGTGCAGTCCGTCACGCGCACGCCGGGCGGCGGCGTCGATACGCTTACGGCAGGCGGAAGGACGTTTTCCGGCGTTCAGCTGCGAAAGGCCTTCGGGCTGAACTCCACGCGCTTTACGCTTCTGTACGAGGATGGCGCGTTCAGCTTCGACGTCCTCGGCTACGGCCACCGCGTCGGCATGAGCCAATACGGCGCAGACGCCATCGCCCGCCTCGGCTTCGATTACCGGACGATCCTGCGCTTTTATTACCGCGGCGCGGAACTCACAACGCTTGATTTTTGACAGAACGCCGGGAGTGGGCTGATGTGGGCATCGGCCCCTACAATCAAGCAGGCAAGTGCATACGAATCCGCCGAGAATTTTCGATGATTCGGTGCATCCTGCCGGGTAAGTTTGAATTTTAACGAATTTTGCATAAGATTGACAGCCTTGAACTGACAACATTGCCGGTTGGGAAAGTTTATGCTACCCCTTACCCGGATACGGAAAATGCAGTAAAATAAAAGAGCTATTACGACCTGCTCAATTCCGTCCGCATCGAAAAGGCCAAGGAGCTGCTGGCAGACCCCAACCTCAAGATCGGCGATATCGTCGACCTCGTCGGCTATTCCGACAGCGGTCATTTTTCCCGCACCTTCAAAAAGCTCACCGGCCTCAGCGCCAACGAATACCGCAGCCGGCTGAACTGACCGCAGCGGCCTGCAACTACCTATCCAACAGGCGTCCCGTACAGTATCGGCTGAACCTGTTCGCCGCGCAGCGCGGATTCGACGGTCTGCGGCAGCCTTGTGAAATCCGCGACGAGGGAGCGCGGCTTTTTGAACGCGCTGTCCTGTCCGAAGGGGACAAAAAAATATCCGCGTCGGTTCAAAAGCGTGCCGAGATTTGCCGCGTTTCCGGCCAGAGCGTCGTTGGTCGACACGGCGACGATCACGGGACGCTCGTTCCGCAAATGTGCCTTTGCCGCCAGCGTGACCGGACCGTCGGCGATGCCTGCGGCCAGCTTTGCAAGCGTGTTGCCGGTGCACGGCATGATGACGAGCGCGTCCAGAAGCTTTTTCGGGCCGAACGGCTCTGCCTCTTTTATTGTATGGACGATCTCGCGTCCGCACAGCGTTTCCAGCCGCTCCCGGAACTGCGCCGCAGGCCCGAAGCGGCTGTCGGTTTCAAAGCTGGCCTGCGACATGATGGGTACCAGCTCATAAAGCTCCTGGTCCAGCGTCTCAAACGCGTCCAGAACGCGGGAAAACGTGCAGAATGAGCCGCACATGGCAAGCCCGAGCGTGCGTTTTTTCATGTTGCTTCCTCCAAATTCAGGTTACGGAATATGGCGCTTCGGATGATGGCGGCGGCAGCCTCCGGCGCGTATTTGCCCGGAAGACCACGCGCGGCGCAATACCCCGGAAGCGCCTGCGCCTCGGCGCAGAACCCGCCGGGCAGGCTGGCAAGCTCCAGCAGCACGCAGTCCCGGCGGATGCATGGCAGCTGCGCCGGGCCGATGATCGGTGCGGGAACGGTGTTGACGATCCCGTCGTACTGCGCGGGCGCGTCTGCCCAGCTTCCGGCCGTGACGCGGCGATAGCCGAGAATGCGCGCAAGATCCAGAGCCTGCGCCTTCCGCGCCGAGACGGTCACGTCCGCGCCAAGCGCTTTCAGCTTGCGCGCCAGCAGCTTTCCGATGCGCCCAAAGCCGCAGAGCAGGATCCGGCTTCCGGCGAGCGGGCCGGGAAGCCGTTCCAGCAGCAGCGCAAGCGCTGCTTCGGCGGTCAGCTCCGCGTTTTGCAGCAGCAGCGCCTCGTCCTTCGCATAGTCATAAAATGCGATCCCGCGCGCCTGCAGGAGCGCCTCCGCCGGGTCAAGCATCCCGCCGCAGATGAGCGCGCCCGGCTCCGCCGCGTCCAGAATGTCCGCCAGCGGCACACCGCCTCCGGCAGGCATGGGCAAAATCAGAACGTTCGCACCCCGTAAGCAGCCGGATAAGTCCGGCGCGCTGTCCTCCGCATCCGGCACGCGGTACGCGGAAGCCGGGAAGCCCAGCCCGCGCAGCTGCCGCAGCAGACACCGCTGCCGCAGATCGCCGCCAATGACGGCAAATGATCGCTTCAAATGCATCCCTTCTTTCCTGATATCCTATGCAGCACGCAGAAAAAAGGCCCCTGCCTTCGCGGCAGGGGCAAGCGTATGGACACGGCTTTTTCTATCTATAATAAGGATGTCTGGTCAGCCAATGAACCACTGGGTCCAGTACCCGCCGTCTTCGACGTAGCCGACACCGAGCGTTGTATAGTTCGCGGACAGGATGTTCGCGCGGTGGCCCTCGGAGTTCATCCAGGCGGCCACAACGGCTTCCGGCGTCGAATAGCCCATGGCGATGTTTTCACCCGCCGAGCGGTACGACACGCCGAACGAGCGCATCATGTCAAACGGGGAGCCATAGGTCGGGCTGGTGTGGGAGAAGTAGCCCTGATCGTGCATATCCTGCGATTTGACGAGGGCATAGCCGCAGAGCGTCTCGTCCAGCGTCAGGGCCGCGAGGCCGTATTTTGCGCGCTCTGCATTGACGAGCGCAGCGACCTGCTGCTCATAGCTGGATACGGATGCACCGCCGGACGGCTCAGAGGGCTGTTCCGGTTCAGACGGCTCCTCCGGCTCGGAGGGCTGCTCCGGCTCGGACGGCTGCTCCGGCTCCGACGGAGCGCCGGGCGTCTGATTGCCGCAGCCGATGCCGAAGCGGTCACAGAAGAACTGTTTCCAGCAGTCGGGCGGCCACGACCGGACCGCGCAGCGGTAACCCGCCGCGCCTGCGGGGAGCGCTGCTGAAAAAACAAGGAGCAGCGCAAGGAGTAATGCGGGGATTTTTCTTTTCATGGTAATACCTCCTTCTTCTTCGTTTTACGCCCATTTTCGCAGGAAAACAAGCGGTAAATCCTTCCTCGCGGTTGGAAAAGCGCGCGAAGGGCTTGTGTTTTCAGGACTTTTTTGCTATACTGGATGCATCGCAGAAATGTTTACCAACGAGGTGACAAGCATGGAACAGCACGGTTTTATTCAGGATATGCTCGACGTCAAGGTCCTCATTTTGTTCGTCATGGCCAAGCTCTCCTATCCGGTGACGCTGCAGACGATCTACGAGCTGTGCTATCAGGACGATAAGCTCAGCTACTTCGACGTCAGCGTTGCCGTCCCCCAGATGGTACAGAGCGGCCATCTGCAGCAGCTGCCGGACGATACCTACGTCATCACCGACAAGGGCCGTGAGCACGAGGAGATCACCTGCGACGCCATTGCCTACCCGGTCATGCAGCGCGCGCTGATGGCGGTGCAGCGCTATAATACCCGCATCCAGCGCAAGGGACTGATCGAGACGAAGATCGAGCAGGAGGAAACGGGCGACTATCTCGCGCAGCTGTGCCTGCGCGACGATGCGGGCGTTCTCATGAAGCTGGAGCTTGCCGCGCCGACGCTTTCGCAGGCCCGCACGCTTGTGCGCGCGTATGAAAAACAGGCGGACGCGGTCTATCAGCAGCTCCTGTGCCAGCTGCTCGACGAAAAGGAGAGCGGCCATGCGGAGCTTTAAGGCTGCGCCGGAGGTGCTCAGCGCGTGGATGGACGAGCGGAAGCTGACGGCGGCGGAGCTGTCCCGGCAGACCGGCATCGACGCCGGGATCCTCCGCAAGATCATGACCGGCCGTGAAACGGCCGTCAGCACCCGGAACCTCATGACGCTTGCACGCTACTTCGGCCTGAGTATGCAGGAACTGATCGATGCATTTTCCGGACAATAACGACAGGAGCGGCCACATCTGCGGCCGCTCCTGTCTGTTCACACAATGTTTACTGCGTCCGACCCGCGTCAAACTTGCAATTTGACGGAATCTGTGGTATACTATGGTCACAGGGAGAGATCCCTGGGAAGTATGGCATCACGAAAGGAGCGGTAACTATGAGATTTCAGTACACCGAAAAGAAGGTAACCCTGCCTGAGAACGTTCACAAGTACGCAGAAAAGAAAGTCATGAAGCTGGAACGTTTCTTCGGCACCGACGCCGACGCTCTTGTCACCTTCAGCGTTGAGAAGAACCGCAACAACGTCGAAATTACGGTTCACGCAGCGAACACCTACTTCCGCGCCAGTGAGAGCACGTCCGATATGTTCGCGTCGATCGACGCGGCCGTGGCGACCATCGAACGCCAGATCCGCAAGAATAAGACCCGTCTGGCCCGGCGCCTGCGTCAGGACGCGTTTGTCCGCACTCCGGACGAAACCTCGTTTGCACCCGAGGAACCCGAAGAGGGCACCTTCGAGCTTGTGAGAACCAAGAAGTTCAACATGAAGCCGATGACCCGCGAGGAGGCCATCCTCCAGATGAACCTGCTGGAGCATACGTTCTTCGCGTTCCGCGACGAGGACAACGACGGCGCGTTTGCAGTCGTGTACAAGAGAACCGACGGCGGCTACGGCCTGATTGAGGACGAGGCTTAAAGTACTGTGAAATACAGATGGACGCCCTCCGGGGCGTCCATTTTGCGTACTCCGGGCATAAGAAAAACAGAAGACGGCCTTCCATGGCACTTATGGCTAAAACGACCAAAAACGCAAGGCACGTTTTTGTGCAGGATTTAATATAAGTTTTTGTTGACTTTTGCATCAGTTTTTGGTATCATAGCAAAGCGTTCTGAAGGGCGCGGCAAATCGGACGGAAGTCAAGAAAAAAGATTGGAAAGATCGAAAAAAGTTCTTGACAAACGGATGAAGATGTGCTAAACTAAATGAGTTCGCTGCTGAGCGAGAAACCGC
>HF990539.1:43911-49404 GCA_000432135.1 Firmicutes bacterium CAG:124 | reverse complement strand
GTCACATCTGCCCGCGGTGCGGGCAGTTTCGGGGATTTACGAGGGCGTTCCAAACACAGCGAAAAACAGCCGGAGGGCGTTGCGGAATGAAAAAAGCCCGCCGTTTCAAGGGAAACAGAGGGGTTCCAACGAAAAACACGAGGTGAATACAGAAAAATGGTAAAAGGAAAAGAAAAATTTGCACTCTGGATCACGCCGGAGTGTAAGCAGCTCGTCGATGACTGTTATGCGGACGATCAATGCCAGAGCCGCAGCGAGTATATTGAAAAAGCAATCTTATTTTATACCGGCTTCTTATATGCCGAAAAAGCAGATCGTTACCTTCCAAAAGTCTTGCAGCAGATCCTATCCGGAACGCTGGATCGATTTGCAGAGCGCATTGGACGGCAGCTTTTCAAGCTGGCAGTTGAGCAGAATGTCAACAACCATATCCTTGCTTCGGACACGGACATTGACGTCCGGAGCTATCAGAAAATGCGCGGACTCAGTATGGATGAAGTCAAAAGAACGAACGGGAGAATTGATTTTGAAGATGTGCTGTTGAGTGAAAGGGGCGTGTGAAAATGTCAAAGCTGATTCAGAAAGCAGGCTTTCTGAATCCAAAACGTGCCGGTCGTTATATGAATTATATCGCCACCCGCGACGGCGTGGAGCTTTTGGATGAAAACGCAGACAGCATTTATATGCGCTATATTGATACACGTCCGAGAGCAGAAAGGCACGGAGAACACGGCTTGTTTGGAGCCGAAGATGCTGTTGATCTGGAAAAGACGTTGGGCGAGTTGAAAGCGCATGAGGGCAATGTCTGGACGATTATTTACTCCCTTCGGCGTGAGGATGCCGCGCGGCTTGGCTACGATAACGCTGCAAGCTGGCGGGCGCTGCTGCGCTCCAAGCAGGCAGACTTCGCAGAAGCTATGCAGATTCTACCGTCGCAGCTTCGATGGTACGCGGCGTTTCATGACGAAGGCGATCATCCGCACATTCACATGATGCTCTGGTCAGATGACCCGAAATACGGCTTTCTGCGGAAAGATAAGCTGTTGCATTTGCAGTCCGTTTTAACGAATATGATCTATGCGGACGAGTTGAAAGCGGTCTATGTTCAAAAAGATATTGCCTATAAAGACGTGACCGGAGCGGCGCGGGAAACCATGCGCAGAATTGTTGACCAGCTAGAAACTGTTGAAAATCTGCCGGAAGCGATTCAACAAAAGCCGCTGGAGCTTGCGCTGGAAATGCGCACAGTCACTGGAAAAAAGCAGTATGGCTATCTCAAAAAGCCGCTGAAAGACAAAGTGGATTCTATCGTGGACGAACTCGAAAAGTTGCCTGAGGTTGCTGCGTATTATGCCGTCTGGAACGACCTGCGCGATACGTTGGAGGGCTACTACAAAAGCAAACCGAGACAACACAATCCACTCTCGCAGCAGAAAGAATTCCGTGCCATCAAGAACGCCATCATTCAGGAAGCGGAGCGTTTGCGCTGTCCGCTGAAAGACAAAGTGGATTCTATCGTGGACGAACTCGAAAATCTGCCGGAGGTGGCGGCGTACTATTCCGTCTGGAATGGTCTGCGCGACACACTGGAGGGTTACTACAAGAACCGTCCTAGGCAGCACAACCCATTCTCACAGCAGAAAGAATTGAGCCATCAAGAACGCAATCATTCAGGAAGCGGAGCGTTTGCGCTGCCAGCTTGAAGAATCTTCTGCGCAGACTTCTGCAAATCCGCTGCTTACAGATGAGCATATTTCGTCCATAACTTCTCAGTTCGCACGGCTTCCGTCCGAATATCTTCTGAATTCAACTGTCCGCCTGTTCCACCAGATGGGGAAAATTTTCCGCGATAATGCCGCACCGTCCAGCAATCCAATGGGCATCCGTATCGACTCCAAGCGCCGCAAAAAGCTCATGCAGAAGCGGCTGGCGTTGGGGCATAAGCAGGATGATCATGAGCAGGCGCAGGGCTATGAGCAAAGGCTATAAATTTAGAATGCCTGGTGGCGAAATACAAATGGAATTGAAAGTTTACATAATTCTGATTGCGCGAGAACGGTAAGGGATGCTGATGGGGAATTTGACAGCGCAAAAATTGCGCCGCAGTAAACAAAGAATAGGCTTTTTTCCTGAAATGGAAACTCCTGAAAAATGTCCGAAATTTTCAAAAAATTGCTAGACTTTATCTCTCTTCTGTGGTAGTTGTTTGTGTTACCAAAACGGAAAGGGGAACACAGATGGCGAAAAAACGGGCAAACGGGGAGGGTAACATCCGTAAACGCAAGGACGGACGCTGGGAAGGGCGCTACACGGCGGGTATCGATCCGGAAACGGGGAAACCAATCGCAAAGAGCGTCCTCGCGCGGACGCGGCGCGAATGCAAGGAAAAGCTCCAGAAAGCGATGGAGGAGCTTGAGAAGATCGATGTGACGAAGCGCCGGGATTACACGGTTGGGGAATGGGTGCAGCTCTGGTACGAGAACTACGCGAAGCCATCCGTCCGAGCGTCCACGGCGGCATACTACAAAAACTACATCGACCAGCATATCGTGCCGTGCATCGGGGACATCAAGCTGACAGCACTTACGACGCTGCAAATCCAGAAATTTTACAATGAAACGAAAGCGCACGGCAGAGTGCAGCGGTACGAAAATATGGGCGATCTGAGTCTCAGCAACAAGACCATCCGAGGGTTGCACACGATGCTGCGGCAATGCTTGGAGCAGGCGGTGACAGAACGGCTGATTCCGTACAATCCCGCAAACGGATGCCGCCTGCCCAAAAAAGAGAAGAAGAAAATGCAGATCATCCCGCCGGAGAAGATTCGGGATTACCTGAAAGCGGCGGAAGAATGGGGCGTCCTGCCGATGTTCTATCTGGAACTGAGTACCGGATTGCGACGTGGGGAACTGGTGGCGCTGCTGTGGAGCGACCTCAATTTGCAGACGAAAACGCTGACCGTGTCCAAATCTGTGTCGCGCGGCAAGGGCGAGCTGGTCGTGACAGAACCGAAAACGGAAAATTCGGTTCGTGAAATCTATCTCAGCGACGAAGCAATTCGACTGCTGGTCGAAGACCGCAAGAATCACCCGTTCAGTCCGTATATGTTCCCGTCGCCCAAGACAGGCGGGATGTATGGTCCGGACTGCGTCGGGCGGATTCATAAGAAACTGCTCGAAAAAGCTGGGATCGAGGAACACGTCAGATTTCATGACCTCAGACACACGTTCTCGACGTTGGCAATCCAAAGCGGTATCGACCCGAAAACAGTCGCAGAGATCCTCGGTCATGCCTCGGCGGAATTTTCGCTGGACGTGTACACGCACGTCACGGCAGGCATGAAAAAAGAAGCTGCACAAAAAATCAGCGGTTTCATGGCAAGCGTCGGATGAAAAAAAGAACAGAAAAGCGCACGCCGCCTGCTGGAAATGCTCCGGCAGGCGGCAAAATTTATCTTCCGGCGCTTTCCGCTCCGAATTCCCGTTTGGGTCGCGTTTGGGTCAAACGGAAAATGTGCAGAATTCTCCATCGGAAAAAGTTCTGAAAACACAGAAAAATCCGGCTGAAATCGAAAGATTTCAGCCGGATTTGGTCGGAGTGTCGGGATTCGAACCCGAGGCCTCTTGGTCCCGAACCAAGCGCGATACCAAACTTCGCCACACCCCGTCAGCTTGGATATTATACGTAGAAAACAGTGATTTGTCAAGAGGGATGCATGAAAATATTTTTTGGCGCATACGCTTGCCAGAGGAGGTGCGTGCGATGAAGGAAAACAGGGGTAAAAACGAAAGGCAAGCGGGAGCCGGGATCTCGCGGCTTTATCTGCTGCTGGCGATGCTGGCGCTTGTGTGGACGCTCAAGACCTGCGTACCGGCGGTTGACGCGGCGATCACGAAAATTGCCGGTGCGGCACAGAAAACAAAGACCGTACAGGCGTTTTCAGCACTGACGGAACGGCTGCGGGAAGGAGAGGCCGTGCAGGAGGCGCTGTCCGGCTCGTTTGAGATTCTGACCGGTGCCGGGGATTGAGCTCCGGCCAGGCTTTTTTATGTTTGCAATTGTCCTTGCGGCGCTTGACCGCAGCGGCTCGGTGCTGCCGATCCTCTGCGCGATGGCAGTACATGAACTGGCGCACATTGTCATGATGCTGGCCTGCGGCGGACAGGTGCGGCGACTGACGCTGCGGTTTGCAGATCTTCAGATCGCGGCGTCCGGCCTTGGCTACCGGCAGGAGCTGCTTTCGGCGCTGGCGGGACCGCTGGTCAATTTGATCTGCGGCGCAGCATTTTGTATGCAGCGGCCTTCCTTTGCCGCATACAGTCTGATGCTGGGGATCTATAATCTGCTGCCGGTCTGGCCGCTGGACGGCGGGCGGGTGCTCCGCTGCGCGCTGCTGGCGCGGCTGCCGATCACACAGGCGGAGCATATTTCGGAGATCGTCAGCTTCGCAGCCTGCGCGGTTCTGCTGCTGATCGGCGTGTTCCTGACTTTTTTCAGGAAGTCAGGACTCTGGCCGCTTGGAACGGCGGCCTATCTGACCGTGCGCCTGCTGATGCTTGCAAGACGTACGGATGCGGTGCAGTGAACAGTGGGGAAACCGGCAAGCTTTTTGTTGCTTTTTCCGGCGCGAACAGGTACAATAGAGTGAATCACAAAAGAGAAGGAAGCTATTCATGACAGATCAGTTCCACAGGCTCCTCATGCGCGTCCAGAAGCCGGCACGCTATGTGGGCGGAGAATATAATCAGATCATCAAAGACAAAAAGGACGTCGATGTGCGCGTTGCGTTCTGTTTCCCGGACACCTATGAGATCGGTATGTCCAACATCGGTATGAGGATCCTCTATGGCGTGATGAACGAGATGTCCGGCGTCTGGTGCGAGCGCGTTTTTGCGCCGTGGGGCGATATGGAGGACAAGATGCGCGCGCATGGTCTTCCACTCTGGGCGCTGGAAAGCCACGACGCGGTCAGGGATTTTGATCTGGTCGCGTTCACGCTCGGCTATGAGATGTGCTATTCAAATGTCCTGAATATGCTGGAACTGGCGCAGATCCCGCTGCTGTCCAAAGACCGCGGCGGACTGGAAAATATCGTTTTTGCCGGCGGCGTCTGTGCGGTCAACCCGGAGCCGCTGGCGGATTTTATTGACTTCTTTTCCGTCGGAGAAGGGGAGGAAAGCACGCCGGAGATCATCGAATGCTACCGCGCCGCAAAAAAGCAGGGGCTGACAAAGCTGGAATTCTTGCATGAGGTCGCGAAAATCGAGGGCGTCTATGTGCCGTCTTTTTACACGCATACCTATCATGAAGACGGAACGCTTGCCGCCATCACGCCAGAACCCGGCGCGCCGGAGCGCGTCAAAAAGCGCATTGTGCAGGATATGAATACGGCATATTTTCCGACGAAGACCATCGTTCCGTCGACCCAGATCGTCCATGACCGCTCGAATCTTGAAATTTTCCGCGGTTGTATCCGCGGGCGCCGGGGTTGTT
>HF990539.1:43044-43902 GCA_000432135.1 Firmicutes bacterium CAG:124 | reverse complement strand
CCCCCCCCCCCTGCCGGTTCTGTCAGGCCGGGTTCTGCTACCGGCCGATAAGGGCTAAATCGGCAGATGTATTATGTAAACAAGCAATCGAATCCCTCGAAGATTCCGGCAACAGTGAGATCACGCTGGCCAGCCTTTCGACCTCCGATTACCGCGAGCTGGAAGCCCTGGCCGACGGTCTGCTCGACTACTGTGAGCCGCGCAAGATCAATCTCTCGCTGCCGAGCCTGCGCGCGGATAATTTTTCGCGGGAGCTCATGATGCGCATCCAGAAGGTGCGCAAAAGCGGCCTGACGTTCGCACCAGAGGCTGGAACGCAGCGCCTGCGCGACGCGATCAATAAAAACGTAACAGAAGAAGAAATTCTCTCCACCTGCGCCACGGCCTTTTCCGGCGGCTGGAACAGTGTGAAGCTGTATTTCATGCTGGGTCTGCCGACGGAAACGGATGAGGATGTAGTTGGCATTGCGGAGCTGGTCTATAAAATCCTTCAGGTCTGGCGGGAGAACGGCAGCGGGAAAAAGCGCGGGCTGTCTATCAATCTGGCGACGGCGTATTTTGTCCCGAAGCCCTTCACGCCGTTTCAGTGGGCAGCGCAGATCACGCCGGAGGAATATCTGCGGCGCGTCCATCTGCTGCAGGCAAACCTGCACGCAAAATGCGTCGACTATCGCTATCACGAATCCGACCTCAGCCGTCTGGAAGCCGTCATGGCACGCGGCGACCGCCGCGTTGGACAGGCACTGCTGGAGGCGCACCGGCTCGGGTGCAGGCTCGACGGCTGGGACGAGTATTTTGACTATGAAAAGTGGCTGGAAGCGTTCCGGCGCGCCGGCCTCGACCTGGATTTTTACACGA
>HF990539.1:42569-43018 GCA_000432135.1 Firmicutes bacterium CAG:124 | reverse complement strand
ACACGACGCGCGGCTTTGCCGCCGACGAGCTTCTGCCGTGGCAGACCATCGACGTCGGCGTTACGACGAAATACCTGCTGCACGAGCGTGAAAAGGCGCTGCGTTCGGAGGCGACGCCGGACTGCCGCACGCACTGCAACGGCTGCGGTGCGCGGATGCTGAGCGAAAGGAGGCTGTGCGATGAATCGCCTGCTGTTTGAAAAGACCGGCGACGCGGTCTATCTCTCGCATCTGGATCTGATGCGCGTGTTTCAGCGCGCATTCAAGCGCGCGGATATCATGATCTGGCATTCGCAGGGCTTCAGCCCGCGCGCGTATGTCTCTATCGCGCTGCCGCTGCCCGTCGGCTCGGAGAGCGTCTGCGAAATTCTGGACTTTGAAATTCAGGACGGCTCTGTCGACCTTGCAAAGCTCCCGGCCCTGATGAACCGCATGATGCCCGCAGGCAT
>HF990539.1:35021-42562 GCA_000432135.1 Firmicutes bacterium CAG:124 | reverse complement strand
GAACCGCACGATGCCCGCAGGCATCCGAGTGCTGGAGGCGTATGAAAGCACCGTTAAGATCAAGCACCTAACGCGATTGCGCGCGCAGATCACGCTGGAATATGACCGGGGTGTACCGGAACAGGCCGAGCGGACGATCACGGAGCTGTTTTCGGGCGGCCCCGTGCTTGTCAAAAAGCGTACGAAAAGCGGCGGGGAGGCGGAGCTTGATCTCACGCCCATGATTTTTGGGCTTTCCATGCGAAAAGCGTCCGCGCAGGAGCTGGAGCTGACGGTTCTCGTCTCCGCGCAGAATCCAAGCTGCAACCCGCAGCTGCTGGTCAACGCGATTGAGCGCTATCTGCCGGAGCAGAAGCCGGACTTTGCGCGCATCAAACGGCTGGAAATTTACGACGAACAGGGAAACCCGTTCCGCTGAGGAGAAACAGCTATGCAGGGAAGTGTATCAATTTTGAATGTCAGCCCGGAAGCGGCTGCGATGATCGCCTCCGGCGGGCGGATCTCCACGATGGACGGCACGGCGGGCGAGATTTATGCGAAATCACTGGCCGCCGGGCAGGAAAAGAATGAAAAGCTGATCGGCAAAGTGCTCTCGTCCGGGCATACCTCGGTACTGGAGCATTGTTATGTAAACTTATCGTTTGAAAATGTCTCCGTTCTGGCGGAGCAGTTTCTGATCGAGTTCCGGCTGGCCTCGTTTACGGTCAAATCCCGGCGCTACGTCGATTTTTCCAAGGCCGGGTATGTTTCGCCTGCTTTTGCGGACGACGCACAGCGGGTGGTATTTGAAAACACGGCAGCATCGCTGTTCCGCACCTATGACGCGCTGGAGGCTGCGGGCATTCCGAAGGAGGACGCGCGTTTCGTCCTGCCGTACTGCTTTTGCAGCAATTTCTTCTGCTCCATGAATGCACGGGAGCTTGTGCACGTGATGAACGAGCTGACCTATGGACGCGGCAGCCGCATTCCGGAGCTGCGTGCGCTGGGCGAGAGCCTGTTTGCGCAGTGTGAGCGGCAGCGTCGAGACCCTGTTCGCGCGGTGTGAGCCGCAGCTGCCGTTTCTGGCTGTCCGTAAGCCGGAGGCCTATCGTCAGTCGGACGCATTCTGCCCGCGGCAGGTACAGCTGCTTGCGTCGAAAGCAGCTGTTACAGTTCTTGCTGCGCCGCAGGATGCAGAAGGGTTGATCTGCGGCGCGTATCAGCTTGCGCGCGGCTATGTGCCGCAGCCGCTGACGGAACCGGAGCAGACGGCGCTGCTCAAATCCCTTTTGGCCCAGCCGCGAAAACGGGAGCTGGAGCAGGCGAGCTATACGCTGCAGTTCGGCGGACTGTCTCTTGCGGCGCTCACGCATCTGACGCGTCACCGGATGCAGGCGCTCTGTGCGCCGGAGCTGCTGAAAACGGCGCGCTATGACCGCTATGTCCTGCCTGAAAGCGTCCGGCAGGCCGGAATGGAGGCGCAGTACCGCGAAGCGTTCCGCTTGGCCGACGAAGCTGCCGCGCAGCTCCGGGCAGCGGGGGCAGGGGAGGACGTGCTGTCCTATCTGCTGCTCAGCGGGCAGACTGTCCCGGTGCTGACGACGATGAACGCTGGGGAGCTGTATGTCTTTTTCCGCCTGCGCTGCTGCAATCGCGCCCAGTGGGAGATCCGAGACGCGGCCTGCGCCGCGCTTGCGGCGCTGCGGAAGACCTCGCCGCTCCTGTTCAGTCTCTACGGCCCGACGTGCTTCGTCTCCGGCAAATGTCCGGAGGGAAAAATGACCTGCGGCCAACAGGCTGAAATTCGAAAGAAATTCAGCAAATAGGCAGATACCTCTGAAAAATCTCTTTTCGCTCTATTGAAAATATTTAAAAACCGGCGGGGTCGCTTCCAATTGACCTCAGCCGGTTCTTTTTCTGTCCGGACAAACATACCCTTTGGCAGAGGAGGGGAGAACACATGAAAACAAAATTCTGGAACGGAAGTTTCCTGCGAACAGTTCTGCAATGCCTTGCCATCGCCTGCGCAGCGCTTCTGGCCCTGTCTGCGCTGGGGGCAGGACTCGTGCTCGGCGGTGTGGTCGATCAAAAGCAGATCCCGGCGGCGGCCTGCTGCATCTGCTTTGCGGCGGTTTTTCTCGGAAGCTTTCTGGCTGCGAAGCATACGGCCGGGAAGCGGCTGCCTGCTGCACTTGCGGTTGCGGGCTGCTGCTTTGCGGTCTGCTTTCTGGCGCGGCTGACGGCTTTCGGAAATACGCAGGCACATATGCTGACTCCGGCGGTCTGTATGCTTGCGGCCGCGCTTCTTGCGGGCATTCTGGGCGGTACGCGGAAAAAGAGCGCTCGGCGACGCAGGCGATGAAGGAGTTCCTGCATACGACAAAATGTAAATATAATTTACTATCCGTGCATACTTCGAAGCATTTTCTTTCATTTCAAGATTTCGACCCGCACACGCGCATGCGGCACCATATGTTGTGCTTTTTGCAAAAAGTAGTGGATTTCAACGCCGGCGCAGTTCCTTTATTGACATAATATCATTAACATAACTCCTAGTCATAATTTACAAAAATTTCGAAATCACTACTTTTTCCTTGAAATTTTCCGATGTTTGCGCTATAGTAACATCACTTCCTGTGAAACAGGCGGTAGAAATAATTTCGATCGCATAATTTCTTAAGAATTCTGAAGATCATGCGCAACGTTCGATTTTTTCTGATTCTTAAAAATATGCGACCACGATTTTGATCGATTTCGGAAGGGCCTTCGCATGAGTGACATTATTATGCGATATGAGGATTACCTCATCCACACCAAACACGCGTCTGACAATACCGTCGCGTCCTATATGCGCGATCTGCGTCAGTATGCGTCATATCTCGGCTCCGAAGGCGTCGACGTTCTGGATGCAGATCAGGCGGTCGTGTCCGGCTACATGGGCAGCATGAAGGCAGGCGGCAAGTCCGCCGCCACGATCTCCCGCGCGCTGGCTTCGATCAAAAGCCTGTACATATTTGCGATCCAGATCCACGAGATCGAGGAAAACCCCATACAGAACATCAAGATCGATAAGGCGGAAAAGAAGCTGCCGCAGATCCTGACCGGAAAAGAGGTCGAGCTTCTTTTACAACAGCCCAAGGTTTCGGAAATGAAGGGCTGCCGGGATAAGGCCATGCTTGAGGTTCTGTATGCGACCGGTATCCGGGTCAGCGAACTGATCGGCCTGAACATCGACGACGTCAGCCTCCCCGGAAGCTTCATCCGCTGCGAAAGCGGAGAAAAAATGCGCATTATCCCGATTTATCCCGAAGCGCTTCAGGCGCTGCGCGAATACATCGAAACTGTCCGCCCCAAAATGATCGCCGTCCCGACCGAGCATTCGCTCTTCGTCAACGTATCCGGCGAACGCATGAGCCGCCAGGGCTTCTGGAAGATCATCAAGCATTATCAGGAAAAGGCGCATATCGAAAAGGATATCACGCCGCACACGCTCCGCCACAGCTTTGCGGCCCATCTGCTTGAAAACGGCGCTGATCTGCGCTCCATCCAGCAAATGCTCGGCCACAGCGACATTTCCTCCACGCAGGTCTACACGCAGCTGGTTAAGCAGAACCTGAAGGCAGTCTACAACAAATATCATCCAAAGGCATAGGATTTTCGCGTTCCATGAGATCGGCATCTGACTTTTTGCATGAGAGAGGGGAATGAGGGATGCCCTTTGGCTGCTCTGGGATAAAAAACGGGTGCGCCGCAAAAGCGGCGCACCCAAAATTTTTGATTGCTCAGTTGTCAATACCTGTCATGGCCTGCAGCACCTCATACTGCTGCTCGTTCAGGCCCTTCTTCATGGAAAGTCCTTCCGTAATGTCGATATCGACCATTTGTCCGGCCCGCGCGCAGATCACGCGGTTGGTCTTGCCCTCGGCCAGCGCCTTGACCGCCTGATAGCCCATACGGCTTGCCATGACGCGGTCGCGCGCAGACGGCGTGCCGCCGCGCTGGATATGTCCGAGGATCGTCACACGCGGGTCAAGCCCCAGCTCCTCATGGATCCCCTTGCCGATCTCGATCGCGCTGCCCGCGCCTTCGGCAACAATGATCATGAAGTGCGTGTTGCCGGCCAGACGCGCCTGCCGGATGCGGTCAATCACGTCACCGTCAAAATCAAGCGGCTTTTCCGGCACCAGAACCGCCGTTGCACCGGTGGCAAGCCCGACATAAAGTGCCAGATGGCCCGCGTTGCGGCCCATGACCTCAACGACGGAGCATCGCTCATGTGACTGCATCGTGTCGCGCAGGCGGTCGATGGCCTCGACAGCGGTATTGGCGGCCGTGTCATAGCCGATGGTATAATCGGTGCAGACAATGTCGTTGTCAATCGTAGCCGGAACGCCGACGACCGAAATGCCCTGTTTTGCAAGCTCTACCAGTCCGCGGAACGAGCCGTCGCCGCCGATGGAGACAATGCCGTCCAGCCCAAGCAGCTTGCAGGTCGCGGCGGCCTTTTTCTGCCCCTCCAGCGTGCGGAATTCATCGCTGCGCGCCGTATAGAGCATCGTGCCGCCGCGGTTGATGATATGCGCGACATTGCCGTTTTTCAGAACCACAAAATCGCCGTTGATCAGGCCGTTATAACCGCGGCGGATGCCGACACACTCGATCCCCATATATGTGCACGCGCGCACAACAGAGCGGATGGCCGCATTCATGCCGGGCGCATCGCCGCCGGAGGTCAGAACACCGATTC
This sequence comes from Firmicutes bacterium CAG:124, assembly GCA_000432135.1. GTDB lineage: Bacteria > Bacillota > Clostridia > Oscillospirales > Oscillospiraceae > CAG-170. The sequence continues at coordinate 37,836 of HF990539.1, read as the reverse complement.
GTTTCACTGCATTTGCCATACAGGTACTTCCTCTCCATTAAAATTGCTTTCATCATACCCCAAAAAAGCAAAAATGTAAACAGGCAATCGCGCAGAATCGGCGGAGTTCTGTGAAAAATCAATCTTCAGGAAAAATTTATGTTTTCTTCGCCGCAGGTGTGCTATACTTACAATATATACATAAGGGAGGCGGGAGCTTGAACCAGACAGGAAGAATTCTGGAGGAAGTCAAAAAAGCGGTATGTGGAAAGGACCACGTGCTGGTGTGGGTGCTGACCGTGCTGCTTGCAAGAGGGCACGTCCTGTTGGAGGATATCCCCGGCGTCGGTAAAACGACCATGGCATTGGCCTTTTCCCGTGCACTGGGGCTGGAATATGGCCGCGTCCAGTTTACGCCGGACGTACTGCCGTCAGATATTACGGGCTATTCTGTCTACCAGAAGGAGACTGGCAAGCTGGTCTATCAGCCGGGCGCGGTGCTCTGCAATCTGTTTCTGGCGGACGAGCTGAATCGCGCGACCTCGCGTACACAGTCTGCGCTTCTGGAGGCCATGGAGGAAGGCCAGGTCACGGTCGACGGCGTCAGCCATCCGATCCCGCAGCCGTTCATCGTCTTTGCCACGCAGAACCCGACCGGCGCTGCTGGTACGCAGCTGCTGCCGGATTCGCAGATGGACCGGTTCACCGTACGGCTGTCCATCGGATATCCCGCACCGGAGGATGAGCGCAATATGGTGCTCGCCCGGCAGGGCGTCAATCCACTGCAAACCGTCTGTCAGGTGCTTTCGCGCGACGAGCTGATCGCCATGCAGGACGAGGCCGCCGCTGTTTACATCAAGACCGAATTGATCGACTACATCGTCGCGCTGATCGACGCCACGCGGAAGCATCCGATGATCCTGCGCGGCGCAAGTCCTCGTGCGACGCTCTCTCTGACCGCGATGGCCAAGGCAGTCGCCTATGTCCAGCGGCGGGATTATGTGGTGCCGAAGGATATTCAGGTCACGTTCCCGCAGGTCATCGCGCACCGCCTGCTGCTGGCTCCGGAGGCCGGAGCGCGTCAGATCACGCCGGAGCAGCTGCTCGACGAGATCCTGCATCAGGTCCCGTCGCCAAGACTGTAAGGCTATGGTGAAAAACCGCATTCTTTACGGGCTGTTTCTACTCGCAGCCGTGATCTTTCACAGCTTTTATACCGGCTGGTTTTCGTTTTTCCTGCTGGTGTTCGCCGTGCTGCTGCCGGTTTTTTCGCTGCTCGTCAGCCTGCCGGCCATGCTCCGCGCTGCTTATGAAGCGGAGCTTCCGGCGCGCTGCTTCTGCGGGCAGACTGTGCAGTACCGGCTGACCGCCCGGCACATGGCAAAGCTTCCGGTATCCCGCTGCCGCCTGCGCCTGACGGTATCCGACGCCGTGGGCGGCGAGGTGCGCCAGCAAAGGCTGGAGCTTGCAGGGACGCTCGGCTTTGCGCTGCGCATTGATACGCGCCACGCAGGCGTGCAGACCTTTCAGCCCGGCAAGGGCCGCGTGTGCGACGCGCTGGGGCTTTTCAGCCTGCCGCTGCGCCTGCCGGACGCCTGCTCCATCGCCGTCGAGCCGGAGCCGCAGGAGCCGCCCGTGCTGCCGAACCTCAGCCATTTTCAGTACCGCTCCTATCATCCGAAGCCCGGCGGCGGCTTTTCCGAGATCCACGATCTGCGCGAATACCGCCCCGGCGACAGCCTGCATGAGATCCACTGGAAGTTGTCTGCCAAGACCGACAAGCTGATCGTCCGCGAGGCGGAGGAGCCGGATCTGGGTCTGGTTGTGCTGAGCTTCGACTTTTCCGGAACCCGCACGCAGCTGGACAGCACGCTGCGGCAGCTGCTGTGGCTTTCCGGCTGGCTGACCGAAAGGGAAGTGGCCCACCAGATCGACTGGATCGAGCCGGATTCGCTGGAGCCGCAGACAAAGTCCGTCAAAACGCCGGACGATCTGCGGGAGCTTTTGAACACGCTTTTGCAGACCCATCTGACCGGCAATACGCCCTCGCTTGCGTCCAGAGCCTACCCGCACGCGGATTGGCGCTATCATGTGCAGCCGGAGGAACAGGAGGTGCAGCAGGCATGAAACCGTCAAAATATACGTTCTTTACGTCCCTGCTCTGTGCCTCTGGTCTGTCTGCCGGGCTGTGCTTCTGCGTGATGACCTCGTTTGCCGTCCCGGCGGACGGCCTTTCGCTGGTATGCGCGTGCATCCTTGCGGCGCTGCTCTTTTCCGCGCTGCTCCTGCTGCCGAAAAGCTGGATCTGGCTGCTGGCCATGGCTGCGCTTGCGGGCGGCGGGCTTTATATCCTGCGTGCGCAGCTGATCGAGAGCATTTCCGCGCTTGTGGCCGCCGTAACACAGCAATACTCCGAGGCGATTCCGGGCATTCAGACCGTTCATCTGACAGATACTTCCGGTATGGATGCAACGCTGATTCTGATCCTGATTGCCGCCCTCTATGCGCTTCTTTGCAGCTGGACGGTCATGCGCAGTGAAAGTCTTGTCTATCTGCTTGTTTTGACGCTGCCGGTTCTGGCGCTGTGCCTGATCATTCTGCAGACGCCTCCGGCGGCCTGGGCCATTTTGCTCGTTGTAGGCGTTCTTGCGCTGCTTCTTCTGACGCAGCTGCTCCGCGCACGGCAGGCAGGCGAGGGGAACCGGCTGGCGCTGCTGCTGGCCGCGCCGCTGGCGCTCTTGGTCGGCTTGCTCGCCGTTCTGTTTCCGTCAGATACTTATGACCGCGCGGAATGGTCCGATCATCTGCAGGAAACCATCTCCACAGCCGCACACAA
>HF990539.1:11425-34991 GCA_000432135.1 Firmicutes bacterium CAG:124 | reverse complement strand
TGACGCTCTTCCGCCGCGACGCGAAGACCGGACAGGTGAAATTTTCTTCGCCCATCAGCCCCAGCACGCTCGGCAGCTATCTCTGGGATTCCAGCGTAACTGGCGTCAATCTCAACCGGGTCGGGCCGCAGCGCCAATTTGGCCGCTCTGTGATGCGCGTAAAAGCAACGCTTGGATCCTCTTGGGCTGGCGCTTCATTCTACCTGCGCGGGGATTCCATGGCCGTTTATGAGGATAACCGTTGGAAACCGCTCCCGGAAAATGCATATCCTGATATGAAGAATATGCATAATCCGCTTTTGGCAGGAGAGGCTGTCGTCAGCTTTCAGCCAGAGGTAACGATCGAAACGGATATGAAGTCCGGGATCTATTATATCCCATACAACGCAACCGCGTTTCCGGAAGACGCGGAGCCGTTTTACGACGCCTACGTCAAAAACCCCTCGCAGCAGACGAATTATACGGTTCCCTATGTTCTCTCGCGCAGCCCGTTGCAGAACAGCGCGTATGATGCGTTCGTCCATGAGACCTACACACAAGTCCCGGATGAGACGCGGCAGGCACTTTCCGACATCCTCTCGGAGCTGGTCGGGGAGGAGGACGCCGATCCGTATCAGTATATCCCGCGTGTTCTGGAGTATGTGTCGACCAGCGCCCGCTATGACCTCAATACGCCGGCTGTGCCGGACGGAGAAGATTTTGTGTCGTGGTTCCTGCACGACAGCGAAACCGGTTACTGTGTGCATTATGCGACTGCGGCGACGATTTTGCTGCGATGTCTTGGCGTTCCGGCACGTTATGTGACCGGCTATTACACAAATGTGTATGAAAACGAATGGACGACCGTGACCTCGGACGATGCGCATGCGTGGGTGGAGATCTATCTGAACGGGATCGGCTGGCTTCGGGATGATCCAACGCCTGCGGCAGACACCCCTGCGCAGACAGCACCGGAGGAACCCATTGCCGCTCCTATTGAGCCGGCAGACAACCAGCCGAAGGATACGCCGCCCGCAGGCGACGAACCGCCCGCTGTCCCGGATATCCCGGCAGAAAGTCAGGAAACACCGCAGAAAACCGACAAAAAGTCCGTTAACATCCCGCATTTTGTTTGGCCGGTTCTGGTGTTGGCTGCCGCCCTGTTCCTTTGGCGCGCGCTGCGGTTCAGCGTTCGAAGAGCTGCGATTGGGAGGGGCTCACCCAACCGCCGGGCAGTTGCGCTGTATCATCATATCTGCTGGCTTTCCCGGCAGACCAAAACAGAGGTTCCGAGCGATTTTCTGGAAATCGCTGAAAAGGCAAGATTCAGCCATCATAAGCTGAACAGGGAAGACCTGCTTCCGATGCAAGCGCTCGCGGAACAGCTGACGAAGCAGCTGCTCGCAGACAAGCGCTTCTGGAAACAGGTCCTGTATCGCGTGATTTATGCACTTGGATAAGCATTGAGAGGTTTCCTATGGAGTATGGCTGGTTCATGCGATTTTCTTCCGGCGAAGCTGGAACTCTGGCGATGCAAGCCTCACGCCGGAATGTCGGATCTCATGCCATACCGTCTGCGTTTTGAAAAGCGCCAGCGTTTGCAGCGGCAGAAAACACGCCATGAAAACAGGATAGAGCAGGATGCCGCCTGTCAGTCTGAAATCCAGCCGTTTTTCCAGCACCAGTGCCGCAGCAGCCACCGCGAGACTGCCAGCATAAGCGGAGAGCAGACTGACCGGCAGGCTTTGCAGGGATATGCTACCCGCGAGGAACGCTGCCAGTGTAAAAAACGGGGTCAGCGCCTGTAGGAACGGAAACGCAAGCTGAAGCATACCGTCCAGCCGGTTCAGACTGGGTCGGCGCAGAAAATTCCGAAAAAGCTTTGGCAGCGTCAGGCGTGAAACCTGCATGATGCCGCTCATCCAGCGTCTGCGCTGCACGAGCGAGGCGCGCCATGTGACCGGCTCCTCGTCATAGGTCACGGCGCTTTCACAGTAGCCAATCCGGACGCCGTGCGTCAGACAGGCTGCATACAACTCAGCATCCTCCGCAAGCGTGCAGCAGGGGAATCCGCCCAACGCTTCCAGCAAATCGCGCCGAATGGAAAAGCCGGTTCCAATTACTCTGGCGGATAGCCCCAGAGCCTCTCTGGCGCGGTTCAGGAAGCGATTTGCCGTACAGAAATAGATCTCATAACAGGCGCTGATCCCGGCCTGCATACGGTTCTTTGCAAGAATCCGGCTTTTAACGATTGCAGAGCGCGACAGCGCCTGATTCATTTCGGCTAAAAATGCGGGATCCGCCTCGTTATCGGCGTCAAAAACACAGAATGCATCGTAGTGCTGCTGGCCACGCAAAAGTGTGTCCGCCGCATACTGAAGCGCAGCACCCTTGGAGCGGACAGAGGACGGCATTTCCATGATCCTGGCTCCAGCGCGCTGTGCTGCTTCCACGGTGTGGTCGGTGCAGTTGTTCGGGAGCACCCAGATATCAAATAATTCCCGTGGATACCGCTGCGCCTGAAGACTTTCGATCAGTCCTGCAATACAGCTTTCTTCATTTCTGGCCGCGATCAATATGGCGAACCGCCGCTGTCCGGCGGAAGCTGCCGGCTTTTTCCGCCTGCACAGGCAGAAGAGTGAAACAGCCAAAAAGTATAGGGAAAGCAGCTTAAAAATCAGAAAAAACGCATTGACTGCCGCGTTCATAGAATTTTCTCCTTTGTAGTTTCTGTGCCTCAAGTATATCATATCTGCACGCACATGGGCGAAAGCATCCGATTAAGCATTGCTTAAGATTCGATGAAGGACGCGAACCCACTGCCAGATAGGGAAGCGCATTAACAGACCAGACCACGGTAGAAGAGGACAATATTTGTTTGGGTCTGGTGAACGCAACAAAATAACAGAGGTTTTGTTGCGTTCACGGATTTGAAATTTCATATTTGTTCGATTCAAGACTTTTTGACGATTCATCGCCAAAAAGTCTTTTTTTATTATACGAACAAATTTCAGGAGGTTTCAAAAATGAGAGTTCACGTACTTGGCAAGCAGTTTGTTTCTGGCAAGAGCAAGAAGACGGGAAAAGACTTTGCTGCGAATGTGGTCGATGTGTGCTTCCAGCGCAACGGCGTGGAAGGCTACGCGACTGACCGCATCTGGCTCGACCCGAAGGAATATCCGCTCGACAGCATTGTTCTCGATAAGGACTATAACGTCGATTATGACTTCCGCGGTTATATCCTCGGCTTCACGAAAATGTAACCGTCCAGCGGGGGCGCAAAGCGCCCCCGCAAGTGTCCAAGGCTAGTATTACCCTTGGACACTTCTGTATCATGTAACATTTGCTTAAAAACCTTGTGTTTTCAATGCTTCCAAGGTTTCCAGCACTTTGTAACATGCTGTAACATCAGCAGGGGAGAATGTAACAAATGGCTGAAAACAATACGCAGAGCCGGAAATGGCTCTTGACGATCAATAACCCTTCTGAACATGGCCTGAATCATGCTGCTATCTGTGAGATTTTGGAGAAGTTCAAGAAGCTTGATTACTGGTGTATGTGCGACGAAGAAGGGGACGAGTGCTCGACGCTCCATACACATATCTTCATCTTCCGTCAGAACCCGATACGATTTTCTGCAATCAAGAATAAATTTCCAACTGCCCACATTGACCAGTGCAGGGGGCTGAGTTCTGAGAACCGCGCCTATGTATTGAAGGACGGTGAGAAATACAACAAGTCGGAGGATGGACATTACAACTACACGGATTCAACCGGAAAGACACATCAGGGTACGAATTACAGTAACACGTTTGAGGAATTTGGAGAAATGCCGGAAGAACGGCAGGGCGAAAGAACAGATATGAGTAAGCTATATGATTTGGTAAAAGACGGTCTTTCTGATTTTGAAATCATCGACAGTAACCCGCGCTACATTCAGCAGCTGGATAAAATTGAAAATGTACGTCAGATTCTGCGGTATGAACAGTTTAAGAACTGCTTTCGTGAACTCGACGTTTCCTATATTACCGGTGAGACCGGCGCTGGCAAGACACGTTCCGTCATGGAGAAGTACGGCTATCAGAATGTGTACCGTGTCACGGATTATGATCATCCGTTTGATAGCTACAAGGGGCAGGACGTGATTGTTTTTGAGGAATTCCGCAGCAGCCTGAAAATTCAGGATATGCTGAATTACCTCGACGGCTATCCGTGTGAATTGCCGTGCCGCTACAATAACAAGCTGGCCTGCTTCACGAAAGTTTACATAATTACGAACATTTCATTTAATCAGCAGTACATAAACATTCAGGCAGAAAGCAAAGAGACTTGGAAAGCGTTCTGCCGCCGTATTCATCATTTCTTCACCTGTACAAAAGCCCTTGGTATGCAGGAAGAAACGGAATGGGTTCAAATGACCTGCTTTGAAAAATAACATTCAAAAGGGGAGTATAGAATGAAAAGATTTCTTGCGCTTTTTCTGGTCTGCTGCCTGATCGTGTCGGCGCTCTCTGTTCCGGCCTTCGCTGCTGATTCTATTGTTGGTAGGAAGTGGTCATGCAGTACCACAGGCAAGACTATCACAGTTGGTTCTAGCGATAGTCTGTCATATGTTTTCGATGCGTCTTTGGGCATGAACGGGTTTGGTTCTAGCCCTATCGAAAATATTTATAGTTCATTTCCGGGATGGTCAGGTATAAAGCGTAGCACTTCATCTTTATATACGCTTCCTGCTGGTTCTACGATTTCATATTCTGTTACAATTTCTGTTTCCGGTTTTAGTGGTTTTGGCTCGTCTGACCTTAAACCACTTGGCCATATAAGTGTTTGCTCTGTAACTGATAGCGGCGGATGGCAAAGTTCCGTTGCCTCCAGTTCTTCTATAACGCCTGTTATTTCTAGTGGCGCGTATTTATATTCTTTCTCCGGTACGGTTACTTTGAAAGACTATGTTAAGACTTATGCTGCGTCTTTATTTTTTGTATTTAATCTTACTGGCCGCACAAATAACCCGATTAACGGAAAAAGGCTCACTTGTACTGTCAGCAGTTCTGATATTTTTGTTAAGTATCTCGCTGGTGCTTCTTCCGCCTCAGAAGACCAGATTAACAGCACCGTCAATAATATCTACAACACAGTTATCAATAACAACACCGAAGTCATTGCGCAAATCACGAATGTTATCGGCGTATTGAATAATTTATTTCAAAACACCGTTCAAATCAACACCTATCTTGAATCCCTTGTCGGTGAGATCAATGCCATGGGCAGCGACTTAGACAGTGTTCTTTCCTATTTGCAGCAGATTGTTACAACACTCAACTATCTGCCCCGAATATATGACAAGCTTGATTCCATCGGCCTGAGTTCTGAAACCATACAAGCCCTAATTGACGGTATCAGTTCTTCAATTTCTCCCTCTGCGGCTGACCTCTCGAATGTTGAAGAATACCTGTCCAACACACTGAATCAAATTAACCACATTTCAGATATTGTTGACGCAATCAGTGAAAAGCTCGACATTTCAAACGGTTGGTTCGAGCAGTTTGCCGGGCATCTGGTGAAGATCAATACAGACGTTGGCCTTTGCTCTTCATATTTGCAGGGTATCTACAACACGCTTTCCAACTTTGTTCTTGATGATACTGCCGCTATGCGTCAGTATCTGAAAGAAAGTAACACTAATATTCTGAGCATTTTAGAAGAGATTCGGGCTCTCCATGATTCTCTTGGTGATGAAGCCGGTGCGCAGCTTGATGAAATCATTAAGAACCTTGTTTCTCAAGGAACATCTATCGACGGTATCAAATCATTTGTTTCTACAATTAAACAGAATACAACGGAATCTGTGAAGCTGCTCGGTGATATTTTGGAAGAACTCAAAAAGGTTGAGGCTGAAAACGCTGAAACGAATGACCGTTTGAAGGGGATTCAAGACGCTATCGACGGTTTTGAAATTAACGTTTCAAATGCTGCTGATAAGGTTTTAACGGGTGGTGATCAGAAAGGCTTGGGCGCTCTTGTCTCGAAGCTGATTAACCATCTTCTGTCAATCGTGGATTTTGTAACAGACCTGTTCGGCGGTATCTTCACTTCCATTCCGTCTACGATTTCCGCTTATAACGATTGCAATACCTTTTGGGGTGACCAGAAAACCTATATCTACACGCCCCATCAGCTTTCCGGTTATACGGGGCAGGGTGGTAACAGCTATGAGAATTCCAATGATTCCGTACAGAAATTGTTTGCTGAGGCCGAAAAGTATCTCGGTTATCCGTATGTATTCGGCGGTTCTTCTCCTGAAACTAGCTTTGATTGCTCTGGTTTTGTTTGCTATGCTCTTAACCATTCTGGAGTATATTCCATCGGAAGAACAACGGCACAGGGCTTATATGATGCTTGCACTCCTGTTGATCGCTTTGATGCTAAGCCCGGTGATCTGGTCTTTTTCACTGGTACTTATGATTGCGCTGATACTGTATCCCATGTAGGCATCTACGCCGGTGACGGGAAAATGCTGCATTGTGGAGACCCAATTCAATACACGTCTATTGATACTTCGTACTGGCAAGCTCATTTCTATGCTTTTGGCCGACTTTCTTATAATGTTGACTTGGTTCGCCCATATTTTGTATCTCTTCATTCTTCGTCTAGCTGGGATCGTGAGTGGTCGAATATCTATGAAGTGTATGTTACCGATTCTGACGGTAGCTCTATCAACTTTAGCATGAACAGAGATATGGCCGTTATCACCATTTGTCAGTATGATTATTCTGATAGTAAATGGTGGGCATATACATCTGTTTCTGCTTCTGATAATTATACTCTATCTACTGCTTCTTTGCCTGTTCGACAATATAACTCAGAGGGTAAGCCTTATCTGATTTGTGCTTATATTAAAGATTCTGACGGTGTACTAGTTTGCTCGAAGCCTATTGCTGTCATTGACCCACGCTATTATTCGGGAACTTTTAGCCAACTGAAATTTGTTCAGACTTATAGTTGTTTCCCCGGCTCTAATATTTGGCCTTCTACATTCTATGGGGGTGTCGATAGTGAGTAACTTTAATGATCTTGCCGGCTTTGGTGCTTTCATGGTCTCCCTTTGGGGGCTGCTGCCCGACATTGTGCGCGGTCTGATTCTCGCCGTTGCAGCGCTGTTCGTCATTATCGGCGTGATTCAGCTGATTGATTAGGGGGTGAAGTTGTGTTTGCCGCTCTGTTCTCTTGGATGCCTCCCGCGCTAAAAGTCCTTGTCATTGCCGCCGTTTCCTTCTTTGGCTTTATCGTTGTTGTGAAACTGGTACGCATTATCATTGCGTTCGTGTCTGACGCTGTTGCGCTTTTGAAATCCTTTATACCATTTATCTAGGGGTGAAATTATGTCAACTGATTTATTGCAGCTTCTCGGCGCGTGGCTCTCAAATTCATGGAACGTGATAGAATCCTTTACCATCCCCGGAACAACGTTTTCCCTCGGTGTGCTTCTGCTCGGCTCGTCCGTGGCCGTCGCAAGCGTCGGTCTGCTTGGCAAGCTGTTCGGCTCGTTTCGCGGCGGTTCGCAGCGCGGCGGCAATAATGGAAATATCAAGGTAAATGAAAAAAGGAAGGACGATACAAAATGAAACGGATTGTACTTGCTCTATGCGTGGTGCTGCTGCTTGCGCTGCCTATTCTCGCCGTTGAACCGCTGACCGATTTGGAACTTGCAAGCGCTTCATACGATTCAGAAAATGACCGCTTCCTGTACAATGGTCAGTGGTATGACGGTTCTGGGTATCCGATCTATACGCCGGAAGTCTCCACAACTGAAATTGAAGATAATACTTCAAATACTACAACTGAAGCCGAAGCTGACACGGAAGGGGAGCCGAAAACAGATTCCGATGAAATGCCCACGCCCGCGCCCGATGATGCCGCTCTCATTCATCAGGAAGATACCTCCGGCAACACACAGGTCAACGTGTTCGCCATTCAGACCGATGATGAAACAGGCGGTGCATGGATTCAGGGCGGCTCTGGTGAATCCCTGACCGAAAAGCTGTTCGGTGAGTACACGCCGTATAACGCTTCCGGTATTGCGTCTGTAGACTGGGCGTGGATTGCCGACGTTGTGCTTTTCGCAATTCTCGTCCTATGCTTCTTCAAGATCGTTGCGGGGGTGATGAAACGTGTCTGAAATGCTTGACTTCAATGTTCAGATGCTTGGGAAGCTTGCCGACTGGCTGCTTTCTGAACCGATTGTATATTTTGTAGGAATGGTGTTGATGTGCTTTGTTGTTGGCGTTGTGCTTAACTTTATACGTTCTTGCCGCCTTTGAAACGTTACGTAGCAGTAGGAATACTGATATTGTAAAGAAAAACAATGAAAGGAAGTGAACAAAAATGACTGAAATTCTCTCGTCCATCGGCTCTATCTTCACGTCTGCTATTGGCTGGGCGGGTAAGGTCGGTGAAACCGTTGTCGGTACGCCGCTCTTGCTCCTGTTCTGCGCAATCCCCCTTGTCGGCCTCGGTGTCGGCCTGTTCAAGCGTCTGCTGAACGTCTAATCTCAGAAAAACATGATATGAAAGGATGATGAATTATGGAAGGTGCTGCAACTGTTACGATTGCAACGCTGCTTTCGTCTATCGGTGAGGTCTTTACCTCGGCTATCGGCTGGGCTGGTACGGTCGGTTCTACCATCGTCAGCACGCCGATTCTGCTGCTGTTCTGCGCAATTCCGCTTGTCGGTCTTGGCGTCGGTCTGTTCAAGCGGCTGCTGAACGTCTGACCGTTTCCCGGTGGGGTGCGATTCTCCCTCGCACCTCACCTTTTCTATATTGAAAATTAAGATTCAAGAGGTACAAACATGGATGATAACGAATTTTCTTTTATTAAAAACCTGATAGGGGATACGCATGATGAAGAAGCTCCTGCACCTGTTCAAGAAATGCCTCCGTCGCATACTCCGCGTTACTCGGCGCGTCATAAGAAGTCTTTTCTATCGTTTCTCAAGAAAGGCCCTCAGAAAGCTGCTAGGAAGCGTCTGCCGCCTCAGATAGTCAGTATTTATTTCGGTGTCCCCGGAAGCGGTAAAACCACATACGCCGCATATCTGGCGCGTCATGATATCAGGCGCGGTATTCCTGTCTGGTCGAATGTTCCCATTACCGGCTGTTATCAGCTTGACCCGAAAACCGATATTGGTACATATATGATCACTGGCGGTCGCGTTATCATTGATGAAGCCGGTATCGAATACAATAACCGTGATTTCAAGGACTTTTCCAAAAAATCACTGTACTTTTACAAATACCATCGGCATTACCAGCTTGCCATCGACGTTTTCAGTCAGGGCTTTGACGATATGGACAAAAAGATTCGGACGCTTGCGCAAAAGCTTTATGTCGTGAAAAAAGGGCTGCTGCCGTGGTTTATCCATCGGCGGCAGATCAAGAAGCGCGTCGGCATTAACGATATGTCGAAGGAAATTATTGACGAATATTATTTTGTCCCTTGGTCGACAAAAATCATTTTCTCGCCGCCGCTTTGGAAGATGTTCAACACGATTTCACGCGAAGAATATCCGCAAAAGCAATGGAAAAAATGGTAAAAAGCACCCGTGCGCAGCACATGCGCGCACGGGTGCTTTCTTATACATATTCATAGGAATCAAGTGTTTTTTGTAACCGCTCAAGGTCTTTCGTGATTTCCTTAATCATCTTTTCTTCGTTTTTGTCGGTGATTCCATCATCCTTCATGCTTGCCATTTTTAACCCAAGCTTGAAATTTTGAATGGTCGCTTTCATGCTGATACACTGTTGCGCAATGTACGTATTTTCGCATTTCTTCATTCTTTATACCTCTTGCATTAGATTTGATTATTGATATTCAAAAATATCAATAATACCTTTTCAATTCTAAATTTCATAAACAATATCGAAGATTTTGTTTATACCTTTCGCTGCTTCAATCTTACAATATTTATTTGATTCTGTCAATGAAAAGGGGAGAGGGGCTTTCGCCCCTCTGTCATACTTCCAATTCAAACGGGATATCGCAATCCCCGCATACCACATTGACCGCTCGTGTCGCTCTGATGATCGTTTTGCACTTCGGACATACATATTTCCTGCTGTTGCTCTTTGGCTTCGTGGTTTCCGTTCCGTCTTCACCCGTGGACTTGCCTTTTCTGCCGCCGCTGATCGGGAAGGGGAATGATGCCCGATTCATCATAATATCTTCCCATCCCTTATTGATGATGTAATCAATCAGTTCCTCGGTCGGCTTCGTGACTGTCCAGCCGTATTTTTCGTGATGCTCAATCGTCAGCATATGCTTTTGTGCTTCATCCCGGAATTTCTTATTGTGATACGTTCCGCCTCGGCTGCAATCCTGTATTTCGTGCTGCAAGTTGTAAAGATGAACCATTTCATGCAGCATAGTCGCAGCGACTTCTTCAATCGGCCTTTGCAGCGTCCCTGCCGCAATGTTAAGTTCACGCTGGTGCTCGCCTTTAACGCTCCATGCCTTGCTAACGGTCACATGACCGTATGCCGTGGGCGTGTCCTGAATCGTAATAACAGGTTCTTCCAATTCCCCGTTGAAGCTGTCCGCGTTCAAGGACCTGAAAATCTTTTCTAAATATCCTGCCGTTCTGCTCGTTCTGACTGTCTGTTTCATTGTACGCACTCCCTTTATCATAATAAAAAGTCAGGCTTGCCGGAATCGCGGGGGCGATTTCGGTTGCCCGCCGTGCGGACGGGACATTTTCGTCTGTCAAGTTGACCGTGGAATAAATCCAGTGCGCACACTGGTTTTATGCCGCGAAAGCTGCTTGACAGATGAATATTTCCCGTCGCAGCCGTCCGCAGGACACAATATTCTCCCGTATGACAGTCTTCCGGTTTCCGGGGAAGTGGGTATAAAAAATGACAGTTCCATTACAATAACATAACAGCACTGTCTTGAATTTTAATATTCAAAAATTAGTTTGGAATTCATCGATTTTACTTTAAAATAAATTCATATTTCATTAAAAAAGTTCTTGACATTCCGCTTGAGCCGAGTATAATAAAAATCAAGATGAACGTCACAAATCTGAATCAGCTATGAAGTTCAGACGAGTGAACGCTACAAAACCGTTTTTTTGTTGAGGCTTCAATTTCGACTTTGAACGCCGCCGTTGGGGAAGGGCTACACCTTAGCCTTTTTAATTGGCCCTTTCCCAACGCAACAAAATAAAGATTTTGTTGCGTTCAGAGGACAGGTGTGTTATAATACCTTTATCAAAGCTGTTCTAAGGGAGTTTTTATGTATGCAGCCGTATTCTGAATGTCCGCAGGTACTGCGGGACTTTTTATCGTATCATGAATCGATCAAGGGCCAATCACGGCGCACGGTTTCGGAATATCATCTGGATCTGCGGATGTTTCTTCGGTTTCTGACGCTGATGCGCAAGGAGCTTCCGTATCAGACGCCGCTTGACGAGATCGACATTAAATGGATCGACGCGTCCGTTCTCAATACGGTGTCGTCTTCTGAGGTGTTTGATTTTCTATCTTATCTTACAAACGACCGGCAAAACCGTGAAGGCCCGGCTGATGTCGGGATCGCGGCCGCTGCCCGCGCGCGGAAGCTGTCGGCCATTAAGGCATTCTATAAGTATCTGACCATCAGCACCAAGCAGATCCAGAACAATCCGGTCAAAGATATCGAATTTCCCAAAATTCGCCGCAGCCTGCCGAAATACCTGACACTGGAAGAATCTACCGCGCTCTTGAAGGCTGTCGATGGGCCGAATAAAAACCGGGATTTTGCAATTTTGATGCTGTTTCTGAATTGTGGGATCCGCCGTTCGGAACTGGTCGGGCTGAATCTTACGGACGTCTATGAGGATCGCATTCGCGTTGTCGGCAAAGGCAATAAGGAACGGATCGTCTACATGGGCTCTTCCTGCCGGAAAGCCATCGACCGGTATCTGGAGGAACGGAACCAGATCGTGCTGACGGACAATAAGGCGCTCTTTGGGTCACGGGATAAAAACCGTATCAGCGTTTCTGCCGTCCATCGGCTGGTCAAAAAACATCTGCTGGAATGCGGCCTTGATGCGTCACAGTTTTCTGCGCACAAGCTGCGGCACACTGCCGCAACGCTGATGCTGGCGAACGGCGTGGATCTGAAAACGCTGCAGGAGGTTCTGGGTCACGAAAATCTGAATACGACGCAGATCTACACGCACATTGAAAATACAGACAAGAAAATTGCCGCAGAGGCCAATCCCCTTTCCAAGCTGAAACTATAAAAAACGCAGGCAGTGCACAGCATGGCTGCGTACTGCCTGCTCAGTTTGTTATCCCATATTTGCGAAGGTCGTTCCAAGGCTGGTATTAAATCCAAGCGCTTGATACATTGCCTCGTCGCACGCGGCGCAGCATAATGAATCAAAAACCAGACAGCACACAGCCATAGCTGCGTGCTGTCTGGTTTTTATGCTGCGATCAACCACCCAGATAGGCTTTTTTGATGGAATCGCTTTCAAGAAGCTCTTTTCCTGAGCCGGAGAGCGTGATCTTTCCGGTTTCCAGAACGTAGGCGCGGTTTGCAACCTGCAGCGCCATCTGCGCGTTCTGCTCGACGAGCAGGATGGTTGCACCGGCCTTGTGCAGCTCGCGGATAATATCGAAGATCTGCTCGACTAGGATCGGCGCCAGACCCATAGACGGTTCGTCCAGCATCAGAAGCTTCGGCTCTGACATCATGGCGCGGCCCATGGCAAGCATCTGCTGTTCGCCGCCGGAGAGCGTACCGCTGATCTGCTTGCTGCGCTCCTTCAGACGCGGGAAAAGCTCGTAAACATGCTCGAGATTGCCCTCAATGGAGCTGTTCGGGCGGGTATATGCGCCCATTTCAAGGTTTTCCTCGACTGTCATATGCGCGAACACGCGGCGTCCTTCCGGGCACTGCGCGAGACCAAGCTGAACAATCTTGTTGGGGGCCATGGTGTTGATCGGCGAACCCATAAATTCGATCGTGCCGGTTTTTGCGTGCAGCAGGCCGGAAATGGTGTTCAGGACTGTGCTCTTGCCTGCGCCGTTTGCGCCGATCAGCGTGACGATCTCGCCTTCGTTGACTTCCAGAGATACGCCCTTGACCGCATGGATCGCGCCGTAATATACATGAAGATCGTTGACGGAAAGCAGCATGTCTCAGCCCTCCTTCTTTTTGCCGAGGTACGCTTCGATAACAGCCGGATTGGCCTGAATATCATTCGGCGTACCCTTCGCAATGATTTTACCGAAGTTCAGAACGCAGATGCCCTCACAGATGCCCATTACAAGGTTCATATCGTGCTCGATCAGCATGATTGCGATGCCAAAGGTGTCTCGGATCTTCACGATATTCTCCATAAGCTCGCTCGTTTCGGACGGGTTCATGCCGGCGGCAGGCTCATCCAGCAGCAGCAGGCACGGATTCGTCGCCAGTGCGCGGACGATCTCCAACCGGCGCTGTGCGCCATACGGCAGGCTGCCTGCCAAATGATCCGCCACATTTTCCATGTTGAAAATGCTCAGCAGCTCCAGCGCGCGCTCCTTTGCAATGCGTTCGCGTCTCCAATACCCCGGCAGGCGGAGAATGGCGGAAGCGGCGGAATATTTCATTTCATTGTTCAGGCCGATCAAAACGTTGTCCAGAACGGTCAGATTGCGGAACAGGCGGATGTTCTGGAAGGTTCGGCCAATGCCCATGTGGTTGACCTCGACCGTGCTCTTCCCTTCTGTTGAAACGCCGTCCAGAAGAATAGAGCCGCGGGTCGGCTTGTACACGTTGGTCAGCAAATTGAAAATCGTCGTCTTGCCTGCGCCGTTCGGGCCGATCAGGCCGGTGATCTCCGTGCGGCCGATGGCGAGGTTGAAGTCGGCAACAGCGGTCAGACCGCCGAAGTCAATGCCGAGGTGGCGCGTTTCCAGAATCGGAGGCTTGCCGATGTCACGTTCCGTCAGCAGGTTCGTGTACGGCTGCGGAACAAGCTTGGGCTGTGGATTGACCCATTTGTTACTCATTGTCTGCCGCCTCCTTCTTTGGATTTTCTGTGCGTCCGAGCAGCCGGTTCAGGAAGGTTTCAAGGCTGCGGGAAAGCGAGAAATCGTAGCTGCCGAGCAGTCCCTTCGGCCGGAAGATCATCATCACGACAAGTGCCAGAGAGTATACGACCATGCGGTAATCCGAGAACGAACGCAGCAGCTCCGGCAGGATGGTGAGCACAGTTGCCGACAGGATCGAACCCAGCATGGAGCCCATGCCGCCAAGCACGACCATGACCAGAATTTCAATGGACTTCATGAACTTGAACGTCGAGGGATACAAAGAGCCGATATAGCCCGCGTACAGGCAGCCCGCGATACCGGCCAGCATAGCGGAGACGACGAAGGCGAACGTCTTATAATACGTCGTCTGCACGCCGACGCTCTCGGACGCGATCTCATCTTCACGGATAGACAGGATTGCACGGCCATGGCGGGATTTCATGATCGTGTGGATGATATAGCAGGACACGACCACGCAGATAAACACCAGTGTAAATGAGGAATATTTTGGAATACGCTTCAGACCGGCTGCGCCATATGTAAAGTCCTTGCCGATCACGGAGTCAATGTTCGTCAGGATGACGCGGATGATCTCGCCGAAGCCCAGCGTGATAATTGCCAGATAGTCGCCGCGCAGACGCAGCGCCGGGATGCCGATCAGAATGCCGAAGATACCGGCAACGACCGCGCTGATCAGCAGCGCCAACAGGATATACGGGATCGCTGCACCCGTGTTGCCGGATTTCAGAAGCTCCTGCACCGGGACTGCCTTCATGAAAATGCCGCCCGCATATGCGCCGACCGCCATAAAGCCCGCGTGTCCAAGCGGGAGCTGGCCCAGATAGCCAGTCGCGACGTTCAGCGAGGTTGCGAGGATGATATTGATGCCGACAGTGATGAGAATGCCGCTCCAATAGTTTGTGATGGTTCCGTTCTGAATGAGCGTATACAGCACGAACCACAGCGCGAGGATCAGCACAAGATTGATCAGATACCGCAGCGGCATGGGAATGCGGATGGCAGATCGTGTTTTCTTCATAGTCCGTCTCCCCTTCCTTACACTTTTTCCGTCTGCGGACGGCCAAGAATACCGGTCGGCTTGACCAGCAGAACGACGATCAGAATCGCAAATACAACGCCGTCCTTCCAGATGGAAAGACCGACTGCCGAAACGAGCGCTTCGAGAAGACCAATGGCAAAGCCGCCGATCATCGCGCCGGGGATCGAGCCGATACCGCCGAGGACGGCGGCAACGAACGCCTTCAGGCCCAGCATAGAGCCCATCGTGGGCGACGCCTGCTGATAGGCGCACAGATACAAGACAGAGCCGATACCGGCAAGCGCCGAGCCGATGGCGAACGTAAAGGAGATCGTTCTGTTCAGGCTGATGCCCATCAGCTGTGCCGCGCCCATATCCTCAGACACGGCGCGCATGGCCTTGCCGAGCTTCGTCTTCTGCACAACGACGGTCAGGGCAGCCATGGCAATGATGGTCACAATAATGGTCAACAGCGCTGCGTTGCTGATGGTCACAGAGCCGAGCGAAATATTGCCCGGAACAATGGGATCCATGCTCTTCGTATCGGAGCCAAAGAGCAGCTGCGCGCCGTTTTCCAGAAGGAACGAGATACCGATCGCGGTGATAAGCAGGCTCAGTCTCGGCGCCTTGCGCAACGGCGTATAGGCAACCTTTTCAATCACAACGCCGAGGAGCGTGCTGGTAATGACCGCGATGATAACAGATACGATGGGGTGCAGATGGAAGTTCGTCATGGCGTAAAAGGCAGCATATGCGCCGACCATGATGATGTCGCCGTGTGCGAAGTTCAAAAGCAGGATAATACCGTAGACCATGCTGTAGCCAAGTGCCACCAGCGCGTAGATCGAGCCTGTCTGGAGGCCATTGAACAGCTGCGAGAGCAGCAGGGACAGGTTCATGTTGATACCTCACTTTCCTTCTCTATTGCGGACACCCGATGGCCGGCGCCAAGCGCGCTTGGAACCGTCCATCCGATGTCCGCCGTGGACAGGTACGGAGAAGCACTCCGTACCTGTCTAGCTGGTTCATGCTATATCAGGCAGGAACCGACAAATTCTTACTGATTATAACGCGTTTCTCTGCTTTATGCAATGGAAATCAGCAGCTCTTAGTACATTTCCTGATAGACCTCGTCGCCGCCGGTCAGCTCGATGATGGCAACGGGCTTGATGGGGTTGTTGTACTCGTCGAAGGAATAGGAACCGGTGATGCCCTCGGTACCGTTCATGTTCTTGATGGCGTCGATGACAGCCTGCTTGTATTCGTCAGTGCCAGCGGTCAGGCCCTGCTCTTCGGCAGCCTTCAGACCCTCGCAGAGCAGCATGGCAGCGTCGTATGCCAGAGGCGCAAACATGTTGGGGATTTCGTCGACATTATAAGCAGCCTTGTAATCCTCTTCGAACTGCTTGACGGAATCCGTGCCGGGCGCGTAGCCAGAGCAGTAGACAGAACCTTCGAGATCTTCCGCGGAAGCGTAGTTCTTGACGGAACCGAAGCCGTCGCCGCCCATGAAGACTGCGTCGCAGCCAGCTGCGCGGGCTGCCGTGATGGCAAGACCAGCCTCAGCGTAGTAAATGGGAGCGAAGACAACGTCGGGATCGGCAGCGGCGATGTTGGTCATCTGGGCCTTGAAGTCCTTATCGCCCTCGGCAAATGCCTCGGTGTCGACGATCTCCAGGCCAAGCTCGGCAGCCTTTTCCACGAACGCGTTCATCAGGCCCTCGGAGTAGTCGTTGCCGGTCTGATAGAAGACAGCAGCGGTCTTGGCGCTCAGCTTTTCAACGGCGTAGTTTGCCATCTTTTCGCCCTGATACGGGTCGATGAAGCAGGCGCGGAAGACGTTGGGACGGATCTCGCTTTCGGGGTCAGCCGGGTCGATGACGGTGACGCCGGTAGCGGTTGCGGAAGCGGTGACCTGCGGCATATTGTCCTCATAGGTCGCATCAGCCAGCGCAATGGTCGTGCCGGTCAGCGTAGCGCCGAAGACAGCGGTGATGCCGTTGTCGCAGGCGAGGTTGTACGCGTTGACAGCCTCAACGCCGTCGCCCTTGTCATCGTATTCCAGAACCTTGACCTGCTTGCCGTTGATGCCGCCATTGGCGTTCAGCTGATTGATATAGAGCATTGCGCCGTCACGGACGGGCTGGCCGTACTGGGCATAGTCGCCGGTCGTGTTGCTGATGAGAGCGATGACGATCTCGCCGCCGTCAGAGGCAGCGGCAGTGTCATTGGACGCTGTGTCAGTAGAAGCTGTTGCATCCGTGGTGGCGGATTTGGAGCCGCAGGCTGTCAGGCAGCCCAGCAGCATCACGACTGCCAGAACGAGGCTTACGAGTTTCATTGCTTTTTTCATTTTCATTTACCTCACTTTGTTCTTTTTGCTGTTTTGCTATTCAAAAAGCGGCTCTGCAAAAAGCAGAACCGCTTCGAATGCCCGGATAAGTCCGGCCCTCAGGCCGCTTCAGGGATCCAAATCCTGTCGCTTTTTGCGTTTTTAAGCTTGTACATCATAATAAGAAGCATTCCGTTTACAAGGCCCCATGCCAGTACCAGAAGTACCAACAGGCCGATAATGGGGAAAACGCGAATGCAAATAGATACAAGCACCAGAATGGAAATAGAAAAGGACACTGCCAGAATGGCAGTGTCCTTGCAGACTGCGGCAGAATCAGCCGTGCAGGCGGATGCTGCACAGCAGGTAGCCGGTGCGCAGCTGGACGCATCGGAACAAGCGGTATTCTGCTTTGCCGTGAACTGCATCATGGTGCGCACCTCCTTGAAATGATGGCCTCATTATACCCACATACTTTAGCGATGTCAAGTGCTGAAATATGAAAAATGCCTCAAATTTCGAGTTTTCTTTTGTGAATTTTTCACAACTTCAATTCTTGATTCCTGACAAGTGCCCATGTGAGAAAAACAGATGTGTACATTTTCCGTGATTTGACCTGTATTTTGTGGTTCAGGCTTGCATTTTATGCCGCTGTCTGGTATCTTATAGACATTCTTGGCGGATTTCCGTTAATTAAGGTGTGTGATTACAATGGAAAAGAAAAAACGTCGCTGGGGCGACCGGAAGGACGGTGTGCTGCTGCGCGATCTGGACGGTATGCACTTTATTACGCCGCTGATCTACCCGAACCGCTGCGACAACGAGGCCTATATCAGAGAAACGATCGACCTCACCAATATGAACGCGTATCTCAAAAAGAAAAACGAGTCGGAGACAGAGTTCCCCTACACCATGTTCCATATTATCGTGGCAGGACTCGTCAAGACGATCACGCTGCGCCCGAAGATGAACCGGTTCATTGCCAACAAGAACTTCTATCAGCGCAATGAGGTATCCATGTCCTTCGTTGTAAAGAAGCAGTTTGCGGACGAGGCGGCGGAGGCGCTGGCCGTTATTCACGCGAAGGACGAATCCAACGTCGAGTCCATCCACGAGGATCTGCGCCATCAGATCCTTGACTGCAAGGATGTCCATAAGGTCGATTCCTCGACCGACAACATGGATTTCTTCAACCATATGCCGCGCTTCCTTGGCAAGTTCCTGGTCTGGATCCTGACGCGTCTGGATATCCACGGCTGGATACCCGCCAGCATCATTGAGACAGACCCGTATTATACGACGTGTGTGATCTCCAATCTTGGCTCCATTAAGCTCAACTGCGGCTATCATCATCTGACGAACTGGGGCACCTGCTCCGTGTTCTGCATCATCGGTGAAAAATCGAAGCGCCCGGTCTATCACGAGGACGGCACGATCGAAATGCGTGAAATGCTCGATCTGGGCCTCACCATTGATGAGCGTCTGGCAGACGGCTATTATTACTCCAAGACCATCCGACTGCTCAAGAAGCTGCTGGAAAACCCGGAGCTGCTGGAAACACCGGCCAATCAGGAAGTGGAATATTGATTTTGGTGCGCGCTGCATACGCAGCGCGCATTTTTAATCCAGATGCACGACCGGGCTGCAAATGGCTTCCATGCACTGCGCTGTTTCCATGCCAAAATTGCCGCGCCGCGCAAAATCCGCAACGGAGATCATGCCGGTCAGCTTTCCATTCTGCGTGACCGGCAGTCTGCGCAGCTGCGCGCGGGACATGAGGCGCGCGGCCTTTGCCGCGTCCTCCCCTGCCTCAACAGATAAAACGCCCGCGGACATGACCTCGCTCACACGCATCTGCTCTGCCGCTTTCCCTGCCGCGACGCAGCGCAGCACGACATCGCGGTCGGTCAGAACCCCGCAAAGACGCCCATTTTCCCCCTGAACCGGCAGAACGCCGAGATTATAGCGGCTCATGAGCCGCGCGGCGACGGAAACCGGCTCCTGTGCGCCGACGCTGACGACATTTCTGGACATACAATCCTTGACCTTCATAAGACCCTCCATCATTTGAAAAGCTCCGGCAGCAAACGCTGCCGGAGCTTCTGCGTTTATGGAGATTGTAGCCGGGACTGCCGGCTGTTAAACAGCTTATTTGCCCTGCAGCTTGCGGTCGATGGCTTCCGCAGCCTTTTTGCCTGCGCCCATGGCCAGAATGACGGTCGCAGCGCCGGTAACGGCGTCGCCGCCTGCGAAGACGTTTTCACGGGTAGACATTTCGTTCTCGTCGACGATGATGCCGCCCTTTTTGTTCGTTTCGAGGCCCGGCGTGGTGGAGCGGATCAGCGGGTTCGGAGATGTGCCGAGGGACATGATGACCATATCGACATCCAGCACGAACTCGCTGCCCTCAATGGGGATCGGGCGGCGGCGGCCGGACGCGTCAGGTTCGCCAAGCTCCATCTTGATGCACTTCATGCCGCACACACGACCATCCTCACCGCCGAGGATCTCGGTCGGGTTGGTGAGCGTCAGGAACTCGATGCCCTCTTCCTTCGCGTGGTGCTGCTCTTCCAGTCTGGCGGGCATTTCGGCCTCGCCGCGGCGGTAGACGATGTACACCTTGTCGGTGCCCATGCGCTTTGCGCAGCGGGCGGCATCCATCGCGACGTTGCCGCCGCCGACGATCGCCGCTGCCTTGGAGTGCAGGATCGGCGTGTCGCTCTCTTCGAGATACGCCTTCATCAGGTTGATGCGGGTCAGGTATTCATTTGCCGAGCAGACGCCCTTGAGGGATTCGCCGGGGATGTGCATGAACATCGGAAGACCTGCGCCGGAGCCGATAAACACAGCCTTAAAGCCCATCTCAAACAGCTCGTCGATGGACAGGACCTTGCCGATGACCATGTCGGTCATGACCTCGACGCCCTGTGCCTTCAGTTTTTCGACCTCATTGGCGACAATAGCCTTCGGCAGACGGAACTCCGGAATGCCGTAGACCAGAACGCCGCCGGCAGTGTGCAGCGCCTCAAACAGGGACACCGCATAGCCCTTCTTGGCAAGCAGCGACGCGCAGGTCAGGCCGGACGGGCCGGAGCCGACGACAGCGACCTTGATGCCGTTGGACTCAGCCTTTTTCGGCATGGCGTTGATGTTCTCGCGGTACCAGTCGGCGACAAAGCGCTCCAGACGGCCGATTGCAACCGGCTCGCCCTTGTTGCCGCGGACGCACTTGGATTCGCACTGCGTCTCCTGCGGACAGACACGGCCGGAAAGGGCGGGCAGCGCATTGGTATCGGTGATGATCTCATAGGCCTTTTCGAAGTTGCCCTCGGCGACCTCATGGATAAATTCGGGAATATGAATATTGACCGGGCAGCCCTCGACGCAGTGCGGCTTCTTGCACTGCAGGCAGCGCTTGGCCTCGTTGATGGCCATCTCAGCGGTATAACCCAGCGTGACTTCCTTGAAATTCTTATTGCGGACGTTCGGGTCCTGCTCCGGCATCGGAGTCTTGGTCGCCTGCATATTAGCCATGATGATTCCCTCCCCTTACTTGATGAGCTCTTCGCCCATCTTCTGGATGCGGCAGATATGGGTCTTGCGCTCTTCTGCTTCTCGCTCGCGGTAGACGCTGTTGCGGCTCATGAGCTCGTCATAATCGACCTTGTGGCCGTCAAAATCCGGGCCGTCGACACAGGCAAACTTCACCTCGCCGCCGACCGTGACGCGGCAGCCGCCGCACATACCGGTTCCGTCGACCATGATCGGGTTCAGCGAGACAACGGTCTTGACGCCGAACGGTTCGGTCGTCTTGGAGACAAACTTCATCATCGGGATCGGGCCGATGGCGAGGACCTCGTCATACTGGATACCGGACTCAAGCAGCTGCTGCAGCTTGACGGTCACGAAGCCGTGTTCGCCGTAGGAGCCGTCGTCGGTCATGAGGTACAGATGGTCGCAGGCCTGCTTGAACTCGTCTTCAAGAATGACGATGTCCTTGTTGCGGAAGCCAACGATCACATCGGTTTCGACGCCAGCCTCTTTAAACGCCTTTGCGGACGGATACGCGATTGCACAGCCGACACCGCCGCCAACAACGCACACGCGCTTTTTGCCCTCCACGTCTGTCGGCTTGCCAAGCGGGCCGACGAAGTCCTGAATATAGTCACCCTCGTTCAGACTGCCGAGCATCTCGGTGGACAGGCCGACCTTCTGGAAGATGATCGCAACCGTTCCCTTTTCGCGGTCATAGCCCGCGATCGTCAGCGGAACGCGCTCTGATTTCTCGTCGACACGGAAAATGATAAACTGACCGGCCTTTGCCTTGCGGGCAACGAACGGAGCTTCGATCTCCATATACGTCACGGCGGCGTTCAGCTCTTTCTTGCGCACGATTTTGTACATAACTTGTTCATCCCTTCAAATCATCAGTAATTTCTTGTTCGTTCTGATAATCCAACGTTATTAGTATAACACATCTTCCATTCTGTTGTAAACAAGAAAATCGATAAAAAAATACCGATATATGTTATGTTCTGAATCGACTTATGCCATTTATGATATATTACATCTGAATTCGGAATGAATTACGACATTGTCGGATCGGACGTTTTTCCACGCAAATCCAGATACCAGCGCGGCAGGTGCAGCAGGCGCAGGTTCGGGCTGAAGGCCTGCAAGGAACGCAAGCGTTCCGACCAGCTGCTCTGGCGTGCAGCGCTCCCGCAGCGCGCCGAGGTCCAGCGATTTTTCCCGCTTGCTCAGCCGCCGTCCGTCCGGCGCAAGCAGCAGCGGGACATGATAATACGCAGGCGTCGGGAATCCGAGCGTCTTTTGCAGCCACATCTGGCGCGGCACGGAGCTTAGCAGATCGCGCCCCCGGACGACCTCTGTGACGCCGCCTGCCGCGTCATCGGTCACGACCGCAAGCTGATAGGCGTATACGCCGTCAGAGCGGCGGATGATAAAGTCGCCGCAGTCCCGCGCGAGGTTCTCGGAATACGCGCCCTGCAGGCCGTCCTGTACGGTTATGACTGTATCCGGCACGATCACGCGCCACGCGGGCTTCCTTATTTTCGCCGCGCGCTCTGCCTCTGTCAGGCTCCTACAGGTTCCAGCATAGATCACATTGCCGTCTGACGCGTGCGGCGCGGAGGCCGCGTGCAGCTCGGCGCGGGAGCAATAGCACGGATAGACCAGCCCGAGCGCACGCAGCCGTTCAAATTCCGCATGATAGGCGTCTGCCCGCATGGACTGCGGCGTCTGTTCCTCGTCCCAGTCAAGGCCGAGCCAGTCCAGATCGCGCTTGAGCGTTTCAATATAGTCCGGCCTGCACCGATCCGGGTCCAGATCCTCAATGCGCAGCAGCATCCGCCCGTTCCGGCTTCGCACGGAAAGCCAGGCCAGCAGCGCGGAAAACACATTCCCAAGGTGCATCCTGCCGCTGGGGCTGGGCGCAAATCGTCCGGTCAGCATATTGGGCATTCCCTCCCCCGAAAAAACGGCAGGGACTCCCCTGCCGTTTGGATTATAATTGATAGATCCGGCGGTATTCTTCATAATACCGCTCGTACATATCGGATTTGAGCTCCTTGAGGCTGTTCAGATACTCGTGCGTATCGAACGAATCCGACTCCAGCTCGATCAGAGCGACCGCGATGTTGGAGCAGTGATCTGCGACGCGCTCATAGTTTGTCAGAAGATCGTTGAACACAAAGCCCTGTCCAAGTGTGCAGAGTCCCTTTTGCAGGCGGTCGACATGGTGGAGCTTCATCTCGTCGCAGAGATTGTCGATCAGCTCTTCAAGCGGCTCGACGCGGGCGGCAAGCTGCAGATCGTTATTGACGAACGAGCGGATCGCCGTGGACAGAATCTCTGTCAGAGCGGCCTCCATGACCTCCAACTCGTGCGCCGCCGCCTCGGAGAAGGACAGGTTCTTTTCGTGCAGCTCCTTCGCAGCCTCGGCAATATTCAGGGCGTGGTCGGAAATACGCTCGAAATCAGAGATCGTATGCAGGAATTTGGATACTTCTGCGTTCTGCTTGACTGTCATTTCTCGCTCGGTGACCTTGACGAGATAGGTGCCGAGTTTGTCCTCATACCGGTCTACAGAGTTCTCCAAATCCTCAACCAGCTTGAACCGCTCG
>HF990539.1:0-11395 GCA_000432135.1 Firmicutes bacterium CAG:124 | reverse complement strand
GTCGGAATAGCCATGCAGCAGCGCAACTGCCTCGACAAAATTCCGCTTGGCCTCCTCGGCCATGGCGTTGATGGTCAGGCGACTTTGCTCAATGGCAAGCGCGGGATGCTGGATGAAGCGTTCTTCAAGCCGCATGGCCTCCGGCTCGACCTCCTTCTGCTGCGGCTTGTCGCGCACCAGGAAGTTGACGGTCTTTTCGATCTGCTTTGTAAACGGCAGCAGCGCGACGACCTTGATGAAACGGAACACCGTATTGACAAACGCAATGGATACGCTGGTCATGATACGGTCGGCAAACGGGAAGCGGATCAGCGCGTCAAGCGTATAATAAATCGCCGCAAAGAGGATCACGCCCGTGACCTCGGCGACCAGATAAACCATGGCCGTCCGTTTGCCGTCGACAGACGCGCCGATGGCGGACAGCAGCACCGGCATGGCCGCGCCGATGGCAATGCCCATGATGATGGGAAGCGCTATGGAAAAATCAATGATACCGGTCGACGCGAGCGCCTGCAAAATGCCGACTGCGGCAGACGCGGACTGCAGCACGCAGGTAAACAGCGTACCGAAGAGGATGCCGAGGAACGGATTGGAGAAGGACGTCAGGATGCGGATAAAGGTCGGGTCCTCGCGCAGCGGCGAAACGGCGGCGGACATTGTGGACATACCGAACATCAGGACCGCGAAGCCCATCAGGATATCGCCGATGTGCTTTTTGGCCGGGTCCTTTGCCGCCATACGCAGAACGATGCCGATGACCGAGATCACGCCCGTGAGCGTCGCCGTGGAGAACAGGTCGAGCCAGCCTCCGGTCGAGCCGATGTCGGAAAGACAGATGATCCAGCCCGTGATGGACGTACCGAGGATCGCGCCCAGCACGATGGAAATGGCCTGCCGCACCTTCATCATACCGGAGTTGACAAAGCCGACGATCATGACCGATGTGGCGGACGAGGACTGGATCACCGCCGTTACGCCGGCGCCCAGCAGAAAGCCCTTGATGGGATTGCCGGTCAGCCGGTACAGGATCAGCTCCAGTTTATTGCCCGCGACCTGCTTCAGTCCGTCCCCCATCAGGGCCATGCCGAACAAAAACAGCGCGATGCCGCTCAGCAGCGAGATCACATTCGAAATACCCACACATAACATCCTCTCTGTTTGTTAATTGTATGTTAAATTACGAAGATTAAATGTTGTGTATCTTTTATCTTAAATTCATGTTAAATCTTGCTTTTTCTTTACATTTCACGTAAACTTAACATAAAGAGGAACGACGATTTTACATTTCTGCTTTATTGTATTCGCAAAAGGAGTGGTTCAGATGATCTATTTACTGGAAGACGACGATTCCATCCGCAAACTTGTGCTCTACGGACTGGACAGCCAGGGCTTTCAGTCAAAGGGCTTTGCGCTTCCTTCGGAATTCTGGCGGGCTATGGACACAGAGCTTCCGGAGCTGGCGCTGCTCGATATCATGCTGCCGGAAGAAGATGGCCTGTCCATCCTGAAAAAGCTGCGCGCGCGGCCTGCGACCAAACGCCTGCCCATCATTATGCTGACGGCGAAAAATTCGGAATACGACCGCGTGATCGGACTTGACCACGGCGCGGACGACTTTGTTTCCAAACCGTTTTCCATGCTGGAGCTGATCGCGCGCATCCGCGCAGTCCTGCGCCGAGCAGAGCCTGCGCAGACGAGCGGCGATTTTTCGCTCGGCCTGCTGTTCGTCTCCCCTGACCGCCACGAGGTCAAGGTCGGCGGCAAGGACGTGATGCTGACCAACAAGGAATTTGAGCTTTTGTGCCTGCTGCTGCGCAACAAGGGCATCGTATTGACGCGTGCAACGCTGATGGACCGCGTCTGGGGCTTTGAGTCCGAACGGGAAAACCGGACGCTGGACGTGCATATCCGAACGCTGCGCGTCAAGCTCGGCGAAGCGGGCAGCTATATCGAGACGGTGCGCGGCATCGGCTATAAGATCGGAGGTGAGGATCTGTGACGGCCAAGATATTTCGAAACGCGTTTTTGATCGGGTTTACCGTTCTGCTTGCCTGTATTTTGCTCTTTTTCTTCATTATGTACTCGAACTATCAGGCGCAGGCATATGACATTCTGGAGGTCGAAGCCGAGCACATTGCGGAGGGGATGCAGATCTGCGGCGGCGAAGAGTATCTCGCCGCGATGCAGTCTGACGAGCGCATCACGTGGATCGCGCCGGACGGCTCTGTGCTCTATGACAATATGGCGGACGCCGATACGATGGAGAATCACCTTCAGCGCCCGGAGGTGCAGGAGGCCTTCGAGACGGGAAGCGGACGGTCTGACCGCTATTCCTCCACGATTCTGGAAAAGAACAACTATTACGCGCGTTTGCTGAAGGATGGGACGGTTCTCCGCGTGGCCGGAAAGCAGACGAGCGTAGCGGCCATGGCGCTGATGCTGGTGCAGCCGTCTTTATGGATTGTTGTGCTGGTGCTGGTGCTGTGCGGACTGCTTGCCATGCGGCTGGCCAAGCAGATTGTCCGGCCCATCAACGCCATCAATCCCGATAATCCGAACGCCACGCCGACCTATCCGGAGCTTCAGCCGCTGATCTCCCGCCTGCAGGAGCAGAACCGCACCATCCGCACGCAGCTGAGTGAGCTGTCAACGCGGCAGCGCGAGTTTGACGCGATCACGGAGAATATGCGCGAGGGCTTTCTGATCGTTGACGATAAGTGCAACATTCTCTCCAGCAACCGCAGCGCACTGCGTCTGCTGGGGATTGACGGGACGCCGAAGCCTGAAAATCTGCATCAGGCCGTCTGCTCCGGTGAGCTTCTGACGCTGGTCGATGCTGCGCTGGATGGAACGCGCGGTGACGAGGAGCTTTCCTTCGGCGGCGGCACGTGGCAGCTGTATGCCAATCCGGTCATTACCGGCAGCCGCGTGACGGGCGCGATCTTGATCTTCATGGACGTGACCGAGCGCGAACAGCGTGAGGCGCTGCGCCGCGAATTCTCGGCCAATGTTTCGCATGAGCTGAAAACGCCGCTGACCTCCATCACCGGCTTTGCCGAGCTTATGAAGGAGGGGATGGTCCCGAAGGAAAAGATGCAGGAATTCTCCGGCGACATTTACCGGGAATCCCGCCGTCTGATCGATCTGGTCGACGACATCATCCAGCTTTCCCGGCTGGACGAGGGCACGGCAAACTTCGCAAAAACGCCGGTCGACCTGTATGTGCTGGCGGGCGGCGTGATCGAGAGCCTCCGCCCCGTCGCGCAGCGGCAGAATATCACGCTCAGTCTCTCCGGGCAGCACGCCGTAATTCAGGGTGTCGAGCAGCTTTTACAGGAAATGGTCTATAACCTCTGCGACAACGCGATCAAGTATAACGTTCCGGGCGGCAATGTCGCTGTTTCTGTCTGGCAGAATGGACCGACGACCACGCTTTCCGTCGTGGATACCGGCATCGGCATTCCCTACGCTGACCAGAGCCGCGTGTTTGAGCGCTTCTACCGCGTCGATAAGAGCCACTCCAAGGAGGTTGGCGGCACTGGTCTTGGCCTCTCCATTGTCAAGCACGCCGCACAGTACCACGGCGCGAAGATCGAGCTCAAGAGCGATCCCGGCAAGGGCACGGCGATTGCCGTCAACTTCACCGCTGCAAAATGACCGTGAATTCTGATAGGGCCGCTGCTTCGGCAGCGGCCTCTTTCGTACATTTTCCCGATCCTGCCTGAATCGCCCATTTTTCGCTTGCATCGCGGCTTTTAATCCGGTAAAATACCGGTATCTGTTCTTTGGAGGCGTTTTATGCACGAATTGACGTTTGCTTCCACCGCACTGATGATCTGTGTCGCGGCTGGGGCTTATCTGGCGGGCTGCTGCAACGGCGCAATCATCACGTCGTTCCTGTTTTACAGGGATGACATTCGCAGGCACGGCAGCCACAACGCGGGGCTGACCAATTTCTACCGCGTATACGGCGAAAAATTCGCGATCTGCGTCATACTGGTCGATATGCTCAAGGCATTTGTCGCAGTAAAGCTCGGCTCGGCTGTATTCGACGCGTATCTGGGACTCCGGCTGGAGGGCGAGTATTTTTCCGCCCTGTTCTGCGTAATTGGACACATTTTCCCTGCGTTCTATTCCTTTAAGGGCGGCAAGGGCATTCTTTGCAGCGGCACGCTCCTGCTGCTGCTGGACTGGCGCATTGCGGCGGTCGGCTGGGGACTGTTTGCGCTGCTGTGGCTCACAACGCGGTATGTCTCGCTCGGATCTGTATCGGGTGCAGTCAGCTTCCCGGTCACAACACTGATCTTCTGTCCGGGGAATTGGACGGTGTTTGTGCTGTCGCTTCTCATCGCGGCGCTCGTGATCTGGGCACATCGGGAAAATATCAGCCGTCTGCTGCACGGCACGGAATCTCGGTTCCGCTGGCACACAGACGCACCCTGAACGTATCGACCGATTTTCAGACAGAGAGGTTTCCCATGATTATCGACTTCCACACGCACACATTCCCGGATCAGATCGCGGCCTCGGCCGTTGCGCGCCTGTCTGACAGGGCGAATATTCCCGCGTATTCCAGCGGTACGGCGGGCGGCCTGCTGCTGGCAGAACGGGCGGCAGGCGTTGACCGTTCGATCATTCTCCCGGTCGCCACGAAGCCGGAGCAAGTGCATCATATCAACGATGCAGCCGCCGCGCACAATGAGCACGCGTTTGTCACCAATATGTTTTCCTTCGCCTGCATCCACCCCGATTATGAGGACTGGAAGCAGGAGCTTGACCGCATTGCGGCACGGAATATGCGCGGGATCAAGCTTCACCCGGCCTATCAGCAGACCGATCTGGACGATCCGAAGTACCTGCGCATTTTAGAGCGTGCAGGCGCGCTTGGGCTGATCGTTGTGACGCACGCGGGTTTTGACATCGGCTTCCCAGGCTGCCGGTGCTGTACGCCGGAAAAGGCGAGAAACGCGCTTCAAGAGGTCGGCCCCGTAACGCTGGTGCTGGCGCATATGGGTGGCTGGCGCTGCTGGGATGCGGTTCCGGAGCTGCTTGCAGATACCACGGCTCTGCTGGACACGGCCTTCTCGCTCCGTCCGGCAGAGGCGGAGGAGGGCGATCCCCAATGGCTCTCGGATGAGGCGTTTGTGAACCTTGTCCGCACGTTCGGCGCGAAGCGTATTCTGTTCGGCACAGACAGCCCATGGGCTGACCCGCAGGCGGAGCTGCAGCATATCCGCGCACTTCCCCTCTCGGATGAAGAAAAAGCGGCCATCCTCGGCGGAAACGCCAAGCGGCTGCTGCGAATCTGATTGCTAACTGCATATTAAAAAAACGGAGAAAACCGGCAGCGGTTTTGGCGTGTGCCGATAAGGCAGTAATTTGAGATAACTGCAAAATTGGCATCTGCCGGGCAGGATTGGACAACAAAAACAGGCGGCACTCAGCTTCGGTTGGGCGCCGCCTGTTTTGCACATATAAGGGTAGAAAATCACCGATTTTCCGCTCGGATACTTAGTCCAATACGATGTCCTTTTTCTTTCCGTTCTTCTTTCTCGGATACTGCCGGATACGGGTGACAAAATCCAGATTGATAATCTCCAGTTCTCCCGTCTTCTTCTCTATGACCATACCGCCGTCGTCAATTTTTTTTATCACTCCCTGTACGCTGCCGTCATTTGAAGTGATCGTATAAATGATGCACTCTTCGCCGATAAGCCGTTTTGCCAGTTCTTTCATTTCACTGTTCTCCTTGTTCTGCTTTTTTTGATTCAAAATATGCCTGACTGCTGCCAGTCTCCTTTGCCGCATGATCCATGGGATAATCACAAGAAGGAACAGGGCAAGCAAAATGAGGTAAAGACTGTCCATTTGCGCATCCCTCCCAATTTATATTCAGGAGATTCTATTTCCTGCTTCGGAATATCGCATTGCTTCTTTACAGTACATCGATATATTTACAGCCCAAATAAGGCATACAGTAAATGAGGGCAGGAATCCAATGTCGAACACAAGCGCACAGACCGCAAGCACGATCGCCAAAACCGTACACACCGCATTTGTTGCGGAGTATGCTTTGAACGCACACTTGCCGATCATAATTTTTTCGGCTTCATCGCAGTCGTCAATCCACTTTTTTTGAAATCTCATATCGTAGACGGACGCTTTCTTTTCGGGATTCATTTGCTTAGTTGTATCTACGCACTTTTGCTGAAAGAGGATCGCTTCAATCATAATAGTGAAGAAAGAGACGATACCGATGAAAAATACAATGGTTTTCTCCATGTCGTCAAATATTGCAAAACCTCCCGAATAGGATGCCGCGATCAGAAAATAGGCGACGATAAAGCTTGCGCTCGCGATCCAAATTACGACAGACAACTTTCGGTCAATAGTATCCGAGATAGCCTCATCCTCGCCATCCCACGCAGCGAGCAATTTCTTTGCACTCCGATAAATCGGGAGGCAGAGTACAGGCACGATGATTGCTATCGCAACCATCAGCCACGGAGCAATGTGCGTTCCGAAAAACGCTCCCGTTTCTTTCATCATGCCGACCAGTTCATCCATCCCTCCTTTTGCCGCACCATAACCGGAGTAATAGCCGATTACACCGCCGACAATCGCACATACGACCGCAAAAAGCAAAAACTTAGGCAGAGCTTTTCGATTTGCCTCTTTGATTTCGTCATTTTTCATTTTCCGTTTCCTCCTGTAAATAGAAGACTTCTTCAACCGTAACGCCGCATACCTTTGCGATCGTCAGAGCAAGTGTAACGGACGGCGAATAATCGCCGCGCTCGATCAGGCTGATCGTTTGCCGTGATACGCCGCATAGGCGCCCCATTGCCTGCTGATTCACATTCAGGATCGCCCTGAATACTTTCAAGCGATTTTGCAGTATCATGCAGCACCTCCGTCTGACGATTTTACTTGTCTTAATGACAACTATCATTGTCATGTTGTATTATACTCTTGTTATTTGAATCTGTCAAGTTGTTTTGAAAAAGTGAGGGATAAAGTTCGTTGCCTTGCCCTCCGCTGTCAGTAGAATGGCGTGTTCTGCAGTTCGATCTTTATCTGGGGTCACCTAGGATGAACTGCTAAAAGCGGAACAGGCATGATCGAATCATGCCTGTTCCGAGAAGTTTGAATTTTACTGTCTTACCGGCAGGGGGCCTTTCTCCGTTCTTTTTTATCCGTTTTCCAGACTCATCGTCGCGTAGGCGTTGAGATCCTGACCGGCGCGTTTTCCGGCCATGTATTCGTAATAGCCCTGCGCGCCGATCATGGCGCCGTTGTCGCCGCAGAGGCTGAGGGGCGGCATACACAGGCGGACGCCGAGCCGCTGTGTTTCGCGCGTGAACTCGCCCCGAATGCGGGAATTGGCAGCGACGCCGCCCGCGATGGCAAGCGTTTTGTAGCCAGTTTCCTTCAATGCCTGCATCGTCCGCGGCACGAGCATATCACTGACCGCCTTGGAAAACGACGCGCAAAGCGACGGGATATCCAGAGCCTCACCGCGCTGCTCATGCGTGTGAATAAGGTTCAGCGCCGCTGTTTTAAGACCCGAAAAGGACATATCGAGCGGATTTCCGCTGAGCTTCGTATGCGGCATGGGATATTTTGTTTCGTCGCCGGTCTGCGCCGTTTTGTCAAGTACAGCGCCGCCGGGATACGGCATACCGATCACGCGGGCGATCTTGTCAAAGCACTCCCCTGCCGCGTCGTCGCGCGTTGTGCCCATGATGTGAAATTTTGTGTAATCCTGCACGTCAACAATCAGCGTATGCCCTCCGGAGACGACGAGGCAAAGAAACGGCGGCTCCAGATCGGGATACGCCAGATAATTGGCCGCGATATGCCCCCGGATATGGTGAACCGGAACGAGCGGCACGCCGAGGCTGTACGCCGCCGCTTTCGCGAAATTCACACCCACCAGCACCGCGCCGATCAGCCCCGGCGCATAGGTCACGGCAATCGCATCGATCTCCTGCCGCGTTATGGACGCGCGGGAAAGCGCCTCGTCTGCCAGCGCGTAAATTGCTTCAATATGCTTGCGCGAGGCCAGCTCCGGCACAACGCCGCCGTAAAGCCGGTGCAGTGCGACCTGTGAGGCGATACAGTCCGTCAAAACTGTTCTTCCGTCCTCCACGACAGCGACGGCAGTTTCGTCACAGGAGGATTCCACGGCAAGAATTTTCATTTCAGTTCCTTTCTGAGAATGCGTGCATCCTCTTTGGGGTGTTGGTAATAGTTTTTCCGCAGGCCGATCTGCTCAAAGCCGAGCGAGTCATAGAGCGCGATTGCGGGCGCGTTGGAATCCCGGACCTCGAGCGTCAGGGCCGACGCCAGCATCTGTCTTCTCAGCGCCTTACACAGCGCAAGAACGAGCGCACGGCCAACGCCCCTCCGGCGATAATCCGGATGGACCGCAATGTTCATCATATCGGATTCGCCCAGAACGGTTTGGCTGCCAATATAGCCAGCGACGGTATCGCCGTCTACGGCGCAGAGCCAGAGACTCAGCGGGTTCTGCAGCTCACGTACAAGAATTGACTCCGGCCAGGGGTCAGAAAAGCAGGCAATTTCCAGCGCGGCGATCTGCGCAAGATGCTCCGGCTCCATCGGTGTTATGGTAAGTTCCGTCATGTTCTTTACTTTGCCTCATACCAGCTCGCGCCGGACTTCGCTTCCGCCAGCAGCGGGACCTTCAGCTGCACGACGTTTTCCATCTCGGCGGTCACAATTTTTTTGACCTGCTCCGCTCCCTTGACCGGGCACTCGACGATCAGCTCGTCGTGCACCTGCAAAACGAGCCGCGCCTTGAGCTTCTGCCTTCGGAGCGCCGCGTCGACGCGAATCATGGCCAGCTTGATGATATCCGCCGCCGTACCCTGAATGGGGGTGTTGAGCGCAACGCGCTCACCGAACGAGCGGATATTGAAGTTGCTGCTTTTGAGCTCCGGCAGCTCACGGCGGCGGCCAAAGAGCGTGGTCACATAGCCATCCCGCTTCGCCTGCTCGACAATTTCATGCATATAGGTCCGGACGCCTGCATAATGCGCCAGGTAATTGTCGATATACTGCCGCGCTTCCTTGCGCGTGACGCCGATGTCCTCGGAGAGGGAGAACTCCGAAATGCCGTATACGATACCGAAATTGACGGCCTTTGCGTGGCGGCGCATGAGCGGCGTGACCTGCTCAGGCTCCACGCCGAAGACCTGTGCAGCCGTCGCGGTGTGGATATCAAAGCCGGAGCGGAACGCCTCCTGCATGGTTTTGTCGTCCGCGATATGCGCCAGCACGCGCAGCTCGATCTGGCTGTAATCCGCGTCAACGAAGACGCAGCCGTCGCTTGGCACGAACATCCGGCGGATCTCGCTGCCAAGCTCCGTGCGGACGGGGATATTCTGAAGGTTCGGATCTGTCGAGGACAGGCGGCCCGTGGCCGTGACAAGGTTCTGGAAGGTGGTGTGAATGCGCCCGTCGTCCGCGATCTGCTTGACAAGCCCGTCGGCATACGTGCTTTTGAGCTTTGTCATGGCACGGTAATCGAGAATCGCCTCAATGATCGGGTGCTTGCCCTTGAGCTTTTCGAGCACATCCGCGTTTGTCGAATAGCCGCTCTTCGTCTTCTTGCCTGCGGGCAGTCCCAGCTCGTCAAACAGGATCTCACCAAGCTGCTTCGTAGAATTGATATTGAATTCGCGCCCGGCGAAATCGAAAATGGTCTGCTGGGCCGCTTCAATGCGGCTTTGCAGCATATTTCCAAACGAGATCAGGGCCATCTGGTCAGCCTTGACGCCCGCATATTCCATCTCGGCCAGTACCCGGCAGAGCGGCAGCTCGATCTCATAATAAAGCTTTTCCATGCCGTTCTGCGCAAGCTTTTCCGGCAGCGCTTCATACAGTGCCGCGACCGCAGACGCCTCCGCAAGCCGATTGCACACCCGTGCAGCCTCTTCGCCGACCTCGTCCTTGTCCGCGCGGCCGATCTCAAAGCCGAGCAGATGCGTGACCACGCGGTCAAGGTCGTAGCTTCCCTGTGTCGCGTCGAGATCGTAGGCGGCCAGCGCGGTATCGAAAATGAAGCTCTCCGCCGGGTATCCAACCTCCAGCAGGCGGCGCATGAGCGGCTTGCAGTCGTGCGTGACCTTCTTGACGGACACGCCGAACAGGGTTGACATAAATTTTGTACTTTCCAGCGCGTCCCCGCAGAAATAATAGCCGCTTTCATCCGTATTGACCGCAATTGCAGATAAATCCGGTTCTGCAATCAGATTTACATAATGTTCTTTCTGGAAGGATGCCGCAAGCGTCTCGGCGCGGGCGGCGTCGCTTACGACCTCGCTTGTGCAGACGCCATCGATCATGCCGTTCTCCGCTGTCTCCTGCGGCGCGTGCAGGCCGTACCGGGCAATGAGCCGCGTGAACTCCAGACGGGCAAACAGCTCGTATAGAGCTGCTTCGTCATACGGCTGTACAAGGCAAGCTTCCGGCGAAAACTCGATCGGCGCTTCGCAGCGGATTGTCGCCAGATCGTAGGACAGATACGCGCTGTCCCTCCCCTGTTCGAGCTTGGCACGCAGCTTTTCCTTGACCGCATCCAGATGTGCGTACACGCCGTCCAACGTGCCGTAGTCCAGCAGCAGCTGCGTCGCCGTCTTCGGGCCGACGCCCGCAACGCCAGGGATATTATCTGAGCTGTCGCCCATGAGCGCCTTCAGGTCGATCAGATGAATGGGCTCAAAGCCATATTCCTCACGGAATTTTGCGGGATCATAGTTAACTGCGACGGTCTGGGACAGCTTGGACGAGACGAGCTTGACCGTCACGTGTTCATCGATCAGCTGCAAAGAATCCCGGTCGCCGGTGACGATCACGCAGTCCCAGCCCGCATGGCCACAGCGTTTTCCGATCGTGCCGATCACATCGTCGGCTTCCCAGCCCTCGCATTCAAAAATCGGGATGCGCATGGCCCGCAGCACATCCTTCATAACGGGCATCTGCATGGCAAGCTCGTCCGGCATGGGATGGCGCGTGGCCTTATAGCCGTCATATTTCAAATGGCGGAATGTTGGCGCTTTAAGGTCAAACGCGACGCAGAGCGCGTCCGGCTTTTCGTCCGCGCGCAGCTTTTCCAGAATATTCAGAAAGCCATAAATGGCATTTGTAAAGAACCCGTCTCTGGTCGTCAGTGCACGGACGCCATAATAGGCGCGGTTGATGACGCTGTTTCCGTCGAGAACCATCAGCTTCATGGGCGTAAACTCCTTTGCATTTCTTTGGTTAGTTTACCACATTTCCGCCCTTCTTTCAAGAAAGGCGCTTCTTCCGGTTGACGGTTTTTCGTGAAAAGATTATACTAGGGTGTATCTGAAAACTCCCAACGCAC
>HF990538.1 GCA_000432135.1 Firmicutes bacterium CAG:124 | reverse complement strand
TGCACGGCAGACGACCTGTATTGCCTGCTGTGTCGCTACCGTATCCCACCCTAGTATGCAAATCAAAACACAAAGGAGCTGTTTCTATGTACGAAACATATCAGGATCATCCCAAGCAGGCAAAGGGCAGCATTCGTGTTGTGCTTGCCGTCGCATTTCTCGCCTGTGCCATCGGCGCGGGCATCTTTCTTATCACCCGTCTGGCCAGCAAGCCACTGGCCAAGGAAGACGCCCGCGCTCAAACCGGCATCGTATATGATTCTTCTGCCGTCGAAGGCGGCTGGGATAATCTCAGTCCGGAAGAAATTGCGGAGAAGCTGAATGAGAAAGTGGCTGAAGGCATGATCAATATCAGCATGAACACCGCGCCGTACTTTGAAAACGGCAAGGCTGAGGGCAACGTCATGATCGTAAATGAGAGCATCAACAATTACCCCCAGCAGGTCGAGTTCATCCGCAATGACACGCAGGAGATCATTTATCAGTCCAAAGCAATTCCGATTGGCTCGAAAATTGAACGAGCCAAACTGGACGTGGAGCTTCCGGCTGGCACATACGAATGCACAGCGATGTTCCACAATCTTGACCCCGAAACTGGCAATGTTATTGGCACAGCCGGGGCCATCATCACAATCACCATTAAAAACTAACTTTTCAAAACGACAAAGGAGATTTTACCATGAAGAACACTAAGAAGATCATTTCCCTCGTTCTCGCCATCTGCATGATGGCAAGCCTCGCAATCGGTGCTTCTGCGGCCAACACGGTCGATACCTCTGGCGGCACCGGCACGTCCTCCGTTACTCTGTCCAGCACTGCCGATGGCAGCTTGGGCGGTGATCCGGCGGCTACGAAGATGTCTGTGACTGTCCCGACCGTGTTGCCGATTGCCGTTGGTACGGATGGCTCCGTCGCTACCGCTTCCGACGCGAAGATCGTCAACAATTCTTTCGGCGCTGTCAAGGTCAACTCCGTAAGCATTGAAGCGGCACAGGGTTGGAACCTGACCGCGTTCGGCGACAAGGCTACGCTTGCCAAGGAAAAAGTGGATTCCAATAAGTTTGGCTTCTCCATCTCCCTCGGCAACGGCGCTGCGCAGGTCACCGATAACAAGAACGCTTCCAAGCAGACGCTTCTGGACGCCGCTGTTGAAGGATGCTTCATGTCCGGTGTGGGTGATACCTCTGCCAACTCTATCGGCATCGCCTATGATGCAATCGTTACCCCGGTTTCCGAAGCCGTCACGAACACGGCCATCGCATCTGTACTCTTCATTATCGCGTGGGATGCAGTCTAATCGCAATTCATCCAAGGGGAACGCGCAAGCGTTCCCCTTACCTGGTTCTATAAGGAGGACTTCAAAATGAAACGGAAAAGAATCCTCGCAATGATCCTCGCCGTCGCATCGTGCCTGTCACTGGCAGTTTCCGCATCCGCGGCAAGCACCACGACGCGGAAAGCCACGGATTTCAGGGACTACGACCGTACCGCATGGTATGCTGAAGCCGTGAGCGCAGCCGTGGATAACGGACTGCTTTACGGCAAATCCAGTACCGTCATCGACCCGAATGGCGCGATGACCCGTGCGGAGATGGCTGCGATCATCAACCGTTCGTTTGGCTGCTATAAAACGGCAGATATTTCGCAGTACAAGGACGTGTCCAAGGACAAGTGGTATTACAAGGATGTCGCGCTCGCCGTCCAGATGGGTACTTACAACGGTCGGTCTGCTTCGTCCATGGCTCCAGATGCGCCAATCTCGCGACAGGAAGCAATGACCGTTGTGGCGAGAGCGCTGGAACTGGACTATGACGCATATGCAAAAACAGACCTGACCGCATTCTCCGACCGCGGCAAAATCTCCGATTGGGCGCTGCCCTATGTGCGCGCAATGGTCGGCGCTGACTATATCCACGGCAGAGGAAAAGTCCTTGCACCGCAGGACGATATCACCCGCGCGGAATTTGCGCAGATCTTTGCGAACATTATTGGCAGCTATATCACGGTAAAAGGAACCTACGACAAGGATATCAAAGGCAGCGTTCTCGTTCGCACCGATGATGTGATTCTCAAGGATATGACCGTAGATGGCGACCTTATCATCGGTTGCGGCGCGGCAGATGGCAAAATCGTGCTGGACAATGTAACCATCAAAGGACGCTTGCTCACATGGGGCGGCGGCACAAAAGCTGTTTATTGCAACAACGGCACAAGCACGCCCGAAGTGATTGCCGCGAGAGTAGACGATGCAGTAAAAATTATCTTTGACCGCGACAGTACCTTGGCAGTGATTGACTCGATCAAGGCTAGAATCACCGAGCGTGCGAAGCAGAACAAAGAAACTGAAATCATCTTTTACGATGTTTCAGGACTGCGTGAAGCCCAAAAGCAGCTCAACGCCATCGTCGCGGACAATCAGATTGATATTACTGCTCCTGCTCATCTTTACGCGCTTGTCGGGGAAACCGACGTGAAGGCTGAGTTCACGAATAATAGCAAGAACGATACCTACAAAATCGAGATTCGACGCAATAAGGACGATACGCTCATTGCCGACACATTTGAATTGGCTGCGGGCAAGAGCATTTCCAGTTTAACGTTGCTGGAAGCACCGGATTTCGGCAATGTGGATTGCACCGTAACGATCACGGCATTCCGCGATGGTAAGCAGATCGGTACGCTGAACACAGAACTTACCTTGCACACCGCGTATCTCTGGCCGAAGGAGGTGCAGTGATGAACAATATAAAAAAGGCAGCAGCGCTTCTTCTGGCGCTGGCGCTCATTTTTGCATTTCCTGTCACAGCGTCAGCGGCTGAAACGACCGAAGCAAAGGTTCCTGTCACGCTGACCGTCGTGAACACGGTTTCCCCGATTTCGTGTACGGTTCCCGCCGCGCTGCCGGTTTCTCTTGTTGATGGCTATGTGGTTTGCGCCAATAACGCCGCAATCACCAACACCGGCAAAAACGGCGCAATTCGCGTCACAAAAGTCGATGTTCAGCCGGGCAGCTTTGAAATCGGCAATTACGACGATTTCAGTGCCAACAAAAACAGCATTGCTTTGAACATCAACGGTTGCAGCACAAAAGGCGCAGGCAGCCTGACCCTTGTGGATGGTGCATTTCCGTCTATCAATGCTGAGAAGTCGCTGGCGATTCGCTACAAAGCCAAGGTGTCTGCAAGCGAGGCCGTTACAAACATTAACGCAGCGACCGTGATCTTCACGATTGCTGCCGTCATGGAGGAGGGATAACGCATGAAGATTAGAAAACTGTCAGCCCTGCTTCTGGTCCTCTGTATGATCTTCTCGCTATCCGTGGCCGCATTCGCGGCAGAAGCGGACGCGCATACGGTCTATGACAGCGCACCCGAAGAAGCGGCTGCTTCTGCCGAAACAGTCACCTCCGGCACAATTCCCGGCAGTAAGATCAAGTGGGAATTGAATGAGCACAACTGGTTGATGATCTCTGGCTCCGGCGACTGTGAGCCGTTCGCCAGCAAGGCCGACCAGCCGTGGGCGGCTTATCGTGACCAGATCACGCAGGTCTGGTTTGATGATATGGACGCATTGCATATCACTGATCTTGCGTACTGGTTTGAAGACTGCATCAGCCTGACCACGGCTGAGATCCCCAGCACCACGCCGGTCATTGGCAAGCACGCCTTTTACAACTGCCCGAAGCTGTCTACGCTCACGATCTATTACGGAGAGGACATCTTGGAGAGCATCGGTGAGGACGCTTTCTGGAGGAAAACGGATTCCGGCGATACGCTCTATATCGGCTATATCATCGGGTATCCCAAATCGTCGGTGCCGTTCTACGATTATGATTGGGCCGGCTCCAATCGGAACAACAGATACTTCTACGATTTGTACGGCGTGTATTCCGATACTCCCACAGCCGGTGGTACCATGAGTACGCCGGGCGTTTCCGTCACTTCGACCGGCTCGATTATCGGCAATTGTCCAAGCTGCGGCAAGTACGCCTTCCAGGGCACATACGTCGAGGTCGCCCATTCCTCGCGCGGTCATGCCAACTATAATGAATGCAATAGCTGCCATTACGTTCAATATTTAGGAACATACACGACTAAGAGCCACGGTTCTGGCGCGTATGGTTCCGGCACTTGCCCGGACTGCGGCAGCCATACATGGGTATTGCAGAGTCAGCAGGCAGCCACCTGCACCAGCAACGGATACCGTTCGTATTCATGCGCTTGCGGTCAAACCAAAAGCGAAACCATCTACTCCAGCGGTCATAGTTACAGTTATGGAAGCTGGGAGCAGTATTCGTCCAGCCAGCACCGGCGCACCGGTTCTTGCCGAAACTGCGGCGCGACGGACTACGACTATGCCAGCCACAGCATGAGCTATGGGGCGTGGAGCAATTCTTCCTCCAGTCAGCACAGCCGAACGGCATCCTGCCGCACCTGCGGATACTCCACAACGGAGTATAGCAGTCACAGCTATTCCACTGGTGCATGGAGCAAGTATTCGGATACGCAGCATCGCAGAAGCAAAACCTGCTCCGGCTGCGGCGCGTCTACCTACGATTATGCCGACCATTCGTATAGCTACGGTTCGTGGGTTTCGGACAATGAGGTGCGGCATAAGCGCACCAAGACGTGCTCGGCCTGTGGAGACTCCGGTTATGAGTATGCCGACCACATCGACGCGAACGGCGATGGCAAATGCGACGATTGCGGCGCAACCGTCTCCTTGACTGTTACATGGGATGCAGGCAGCAACGGCGGCACGATTGACGGAAAAGTAGCGTACAGCGAAACCGTCCAGCCGAACAGCAAGCCGACGATCCCCGCATCGCTCCCGGTCAAAAAGGGACACAGCTTCAAGGGCTGGTACACGGCCAAAACAGGCGGCAAGCTCTACAACACCGTCACGTCGATCACGGCCAGCACAACGTTTTACGCGCAGTTTGAAGCGAACCAATACGTCGTGACATGGGATCTTGGCACTGGCAAGACGGAAACCACAAATCAGATCTACGGCGAAAAGCTGGTGCTGCCGACTGAACCGACGCGCAAAAACGCCGAGTTTTTAGGCTGGTTTACCGAAGCAACCGGCGGTACGCAGGTAACAGAAAATGACGTTTTCACGGAAACCGCAGATAAAACGTATTACGCCCACTGGGAGATCACCGAGGTCTTCTCCGTTACGGTTCCGGTTGTGCTCCCTTTGACCGTAGATGAAAACGGTGAAGTTCACACCGGCGCAGCAGAAATTATCAACGGTTCTACCGGTGAAGTCATCGTGTCCTCTGTCAGCATTTCAACTAAGAACGGCTGGCAGCTTGTTCCGTTTAATACGGATATGGCGCATGTCAAGGTTGATGCAAAACAGCTTGGTTTCAAGATCAACGATTCTGTGACGGCGAAAACCGGTGATACAGAAACACTCGTTTTGCGTGGGCCGTGGGATATTGCAGAGAACGGTAAACTCCCTATCTCCTACGATGCCGTTGTCAGCGCCGTATCCAAAGCAGTCACTGAGCAGGAAGTTCTCTCCATTGTCTTTGTTCTGGAATGGGGCGGTGAATGATCAAAAAACCTGAGAACGGGTTTCCGTTCTCAGGTTTATGCTTCTTTTCTGTTGTGCGCAGCCTGCCAGGATAGGGCTTGCTCCAATTCATAGGCGGTCTGTTCTTCCTCGGTCGCTTTGCGCACCGTCATACACCCGCACTCCGGGCACTGCTGCGGCATGAAGAAAAGGTTTGCTCACAGGTATTACATGCGTAGAGCATGGCGTTCACTCCTTTATATTTTTAGTTTATCGCTCAAATGTGAACATTTCAACGCCGGGGGCTGATCAGTCTTCGGTACATCCATTTTTGGAGGAATCAATGAAAAAGCTATATCGTTTTTATACACTCTGCCTGCTGCTTTTGCTGTGCGTCAGTCTGTTTTGTGTGCAGGCGTTTGCCGTCGAGGATATGTGGACGGCGGCAAACCGCATCATTGTGGACGTTTACAACAAGATCGCAGGCATCAGCACGGTGCTGGCCGGCCTAATGTCCGCCGTCGCGGTCGTCGGCGCGAAGCTCTCCAATAATGAGGATATGTGGACGGCGGCAAACCGCATCATTGTGGACGTTTATAACAAGATCGCAGGCGTCAGCACGGTGCTGGCCGGCCTGATGTCCGCTGTCGCGGTCGTCGGCGCGAAGCTCTCCAACAACCAGCACAAGGTCGATCAGGCGTGGGACTGGCTGCGCCGCATCTGGATCGCGTGGGCGGTCATCAACGGCATCGGTGCGTTCATCGCCTACGTTGCGCCGCTGTTTCAGGGCCTTGCAACGATCCAGAGTTAAAAAGTCAGGACAGAATCATCCGGCGCGGAACGGAGGTGACGGTGCTTGCTGGAGCTGCTCTTTCAGGGCTTTATCGAATGGATCTACGGCCTGATTCTGGAATGCTGGGAGTATTTCGCGTCTGTGCTGTTTGACCTCATGAGTCTGGATTTCGCGTACCTGCGAGAGCACATTCCCATCATCGACACCATCCGCCAGATCATGCTGGGCGTCGGCTGGGCACTGCTCATCGGCAATCTTGTCTTTCAGGCCACGCGCGGCATGGCAGCGGGCCTTGGCTTTGATGCTGAAGACCCGAAGCTGCTTTTTACCCGGACGTTTGCCTTTTCGTTTCTGCTGGTCGCAAGTCCGCAGATCTGCGAATTGGGGTTAAATATGACCTCGACTGTCATTGCACTTCTGGAAATGCCGGACGCTGTGAATATTACATTCGCAGATGAAGCGTCCTTCGGCGGGCTGACCGGATCGTGGCTGCTCGTCGTGATCTGCGGCATTATCGTCATGTTCCAGACGTTCAAACTCATTATGGAAATGGCGGAGCGGTATTTCATCCTCGCCGTGCTGACGATCACCTCGCCGCTGGCCTTTGGCATGGGCGGCAGCCGGAACACGTCGGACATTTTTAATGGCTGGTGCCGGATGTTCGGCTCGATGTGTCTGCTGATGGCGACAAACGTGATGTTCGTCAAGATGCTTTTATCCGTGCTGTCCTATAACACGTCGGACATTTTTAATGGCTGGTGCCGGATGTTCGGCTCCATGTGTCTGCTGATGGCGACGAACGTGATGTTCGTCAAGATGCTTTTATCTGTGCTGTCCTACTATCCGAGCGGCCTTGACGTGCTGCCGTGGATGGTGCTGGTCATTACCATCGTCAAGGTG
The DNA here is from genome assembly GCA_000432135.1 of Firmicutes bacterium CAG:124. Lineage (GTDB taxonomy): Bacteria > Bacillota > Clostridia > Oscillospirales > Oscillospiraceae > CAG-170. Next base: position 4,171 of record HF990538.1, on the reverse strand, counting down.
GCGAAAAAGGCAGACAGCATCCTTGCGCGAATCGGCCTGAATCCGGCCATGACAGGCGATCCATTAGGCCGCGGCTTCCCCGGCGCAATGACGATGATGGTCGTGCGCTCACTGCTGTCCAATGCAGCGCATACCATCGGCAAAAATGGCCATCAGCCGCGCGGCGGCAGCGGGAAACCCAAGCCAAGCGCACCGACTGGCCCACGCACTGGCGGCGGCAATACGTCCAATGTCAACGCGCCCTCGTATGCAAACGGCTATCATCATAGCGCGTCTGCGCAGCAAAGCAGCACAAGTCCTGCATCCAGTCAGGAATCTGTTTCCGCGCAGACTTCTGCGGCACAGACGGATACTGTACAGTCTGCCGCAGAAAAGATGGCGGGCGCATTCCCTCAAGCCGCGCCTGCCGGAAATGGCAAGCAGCCTAACTCCACGCGGAAAACAGCTGTGCCGCCCGGCACAAGACGTGCGCCGGGTCATGTGGCGACGCCAAAGAACAATGCAGCACCCGCGGCAGGAAAAACAGCGCCCAATGCGCCGTATCATCGTGCGGATACTTCGCAGCCCGCCATGGGCGGCGCGGTCACACAGAATACGCAGCAGGAGCAGACCGCACATTCTCAGTCGGAATCCCATCCGCGCAGCAGCACAACAGTGCAGAATCGCGGCGGGACTGTTTTGCCCGGCACGGCAGGAAAAGCGGCAGGCCAAAATCCGCCGCGCAGTACCAATCAGCCGGCCGGGGGTGCAGGAAAGTCGTATCACAGCAGCAGCGCACAGGGACAGACGGTACAGACCGAATCCGCACAGCAGCGCAGCACCTTTGTGCAGCCGCCTGACACACAGCGGAGCGCACCGAATACAGCCGCGCCCAATGCAGCGCCAAACACTCCGGCATCGCCGTCTGCCACTCCGCGCAGCCCGGCACAGCCTGTCGGCGGCGCAGGAAAAGGTCAGATGCAGTCTGCGCATACAGAAACCACGCAGCAGCGCAATACCTTTGTGCAGACTCCGAACACGGCAGGTGCGCAGCCAGCAGCAGAACATCCGTCTTCTCCTACCTCTCCGCGATCCGGTATGGCAGGAAACCCGTCTGCGCCGCATATCGGTGTGCAGCCAACATCTGCACCAAACGGTACGGCAGGAAAACAGCCAGCTTCCCATTCGGCAGATGTCTCCCGTTCTGCACTGATCCGCGATACCGCAGGAACTGGTGCGCGGCCGCAGCAACCGGGCAGCCCGCAGAATACGCCAGCGCCCGGTACGGCAGGAACGCAGCGCACGTCCATCGGCGGACGCTATACCCAGCCGGTGCAGCAAACGACGCGCGTTTCTGCGAATGGCACCACCCAGATCACGCAGCAGAATCATGTTTCTGCGCAGCAGTCCAGCGGCGCGGCGCAGCCGACCAGCGGAACCCGCATGGATGGTCGCTCCACAACTCGGGAGCATCCGGCTCCCGCAGCGCCGTCTTCCAACCGCGAAGTTGGTATGCCTCCGCGCTCGACCACACGGCCTGATGCAGCGCGTCCGGCAGAACAGCGCGCTTCGCAGCGCCCAATCCCTGCGCAGAACGGCGGCGCAGAAAAGCCGATATCCCCGGCAGCGCCATTCCCCAACCGCGAAGCTGGTGCATCCCCGCACTCGACCACGCGGCCGGATGCGGCGCGTTCAGCGGAGCAGCGTGCTTCGCAGCGCCCACTCCCCGCACAGAACGGCAGCGCAGAAAAGCCGACGCCGCAGACTGTCACACACGCTCCCTCTGGTGTTCTTTCCGACCGACAGCGCAGAAAACCGGCAGCTCCGGTTTCAACGGGCAGCATGACCGCACCGACTCCGGTATCGCAGGAATCGCGCGGGCCGCAAAGAAGCCCAGCAGCGGAAGCATCCGCCAAGCGTCCGGCACCGCAGGAACGCAAGGCTGGCACACAGTCGGAGCCGCAGAAGAAGGAGCAGACGCTCTACCATCGCCCCGGTACCGCAGGAATCGCGCCCACAGCAGTTGGGATCAACACGGAAGCAGCATCGGCGGCGCAGAAGCCCACCTCGGAAAAGACGGCAAAGAAGCCGTTCGTTCCGCTGACCGGCCGAACACCGGAATCCATTCCGTCGCATCTCGATTTGCATGAAGCCTCGCAGAAGACGACGAGGCGCCCGCAAGAGAAGCAGGAGGTAACAAACGATGAATGACCAGAACCGGCGCTCCGCGCTGCAAGTCGTGGCAGACGCGGCCCGGAAGATCAAGGCGGCCGCCCGCATCGTGCGGGCAGCGCTTGCCGGAGGGCTGCATGGCGCGGCCATCGCCGCCGCGAAAGAAGCGCTGCCGACCATCGTGAAATTTGCTGTCGGCTTCGTCATTGCCGTCGTCGTGATCCCGATGTTCGTGATCTCCGCCATGCCGAATATGTTTTTCGGCTATGAAACGTCCGAAAAGAACCCGCAGATCACCATGCGGGAGCAGGCACTTTCCATCGGCGGCGCATATCTATCGTTGGAGGACTTTGAAAAGACGCAGCAGGACGCCATCATCACCGGCGAAGCTGCCGCGTATGAGAATCAGGGCGTTACGATTGATGAGATCCGTGTGTCCAGCAAGTTTGATGAAGAAGATCTCTGCTGGTATATCGCCATCAACTCCGTCGCCCACAAACAGGATTTGTCCGAAATGAAGCCGGAGGAGGTTCAGTCACTTCTGATCTCCAATCTCAAGCACACGACACGGCTGGAATCCTCCGGTGCGCAGACTGTCCTCCGCATTATCTTTCAACCGCTCGATAAAGACAAGCTCATGGATGATCTGGGGTTCGATGAGGACGCCAGAACGTGGGCGGGTGCGTTGTTTGAGACGATCTACGAGAGCGACGCAGTCAATAAATACAAAGATAAATTTGAACCCTATAAGCCCAGCTATGCAGGCGATACCGGCTACACCGGCCCGACCGAGCCCTCGCCCGGCGGCGGAGGCGGCGCGGAAAGCGGCGGCAGTGCCGACAACACCATTGATATCTCCGGTTTTACGAATCCGCGCACAAAAAACAACCATGATCTCGCTGCCTATGCGATGCAGGCGTGGGAGCATGGCTGGGGATATGTGTGGGGCACGTTCGGAAATGTCCTGACGGAATCCATGCTCCAATACAAGCTGGAGCAATACCCGGATATCGGCGCGTCGGAAACATTTATCCGCGAACACTGGCTTGGCCGCCGCACGACGGACTGTGTGGGCCTTCTCAAAGGCTACGGCTGGCTGAATCCCGACACGCTGACCATTGACTACAACACAAACGGAATGCCGGACTATACTGCGGATCAGATGTATGCTTCTGCCAAGGAAAACGGCGCCGAGTACGGCGGTATGGACACGATGCCCGATATCGTTGGACTTGGTCTTTGGAAGCAGGGACACTGGGGCGTCTACGTCGGGAACGGCTATGCCATTGAAGCGATGGGCACACAGTACGGTGTTGTCCGCACGAAGGTCGAGGGGCGCGGCTGGCAGGGCTGGTGCAAAATCCCGTACATACAATATGACGAATAAAGGAGGGCCTATGAAGGTCAGAAAATTCCGCATTCTCCGCCTGCGGCACCATGTCAGCATGGTGGAACTTGGCCGGGCCTGCGGCCTGTCTGCGCAGCGGATCAGCGAGTTGGAACTGAGCGAGGGTGTGCCGGAACAGGAAACCATTCAGAAAATTCAAAATGGCTTTGAACGTATCCTCACAGAGCGTATGGAAGATGCGGAGCGTCTGCATCTGGAATATCAAAGATGTCGGAACGCTCTGATGCAGCGCGTAGGAGAAGATGAATATGAGCTATGAAACCTATCATATCCCCGTAAATTTTACGGACGCGGGTAAGCTGTTCGGCGTGTTTGAGATCCGCAACGCAGTTGAAACCGTGCTCCTGTGCATTCCGATTCTCTTTCTCTGTCTCGCGCTTCTGCCGCTGACGCTCATGCCGAAGATCATTGTCACAATGACGATCCTCGTTCCCGTGGGCGGCTTTGCGCTCATTGGCATCGGCGGTGACAGCCTTACCAGATGGCTCAAGGCGTGGATAAACTGGCGCAAGCACCGGCGCATGATCTTTTACCGCGGGGAGGTGCATTCGGCATGAGCATGAAAGACGCCATTTTCGGCACAGCCGCGCCATCCAGTCACGGCGGGGGGGG
>HF990537.1 GCA_000432135.1 Firmicutes bacterium CAG:124 | reverse complement strand
TCTGTGATGTGATATGGAATTGCCGCTTCCTCCAGCAATTCCTTCAGCTTCTCCGCGCAGCCGCGCGGGAGGCAGATAAAATCGCCGTCGTCGTATCCGCAGTACACGATGCGCGGTATTCCAAGCGTTGAAAAGCCCATCGCCAGCTTTTTATGGAATTCCGGGTTTTTGTAGGCGGCAAGTCTGCGGAGCTGGTTTTGAAGCCTTGGCCGGAGATTTGTGCTTTTGATAAAAACGCCGTTGGCGTATACAAGTTCGACCGAGCCCTCCGCGTCCTCCGGACGCAGCGTGAGCTCTGTTTTTCTCCACGGCTTCTCCGGCAGGAAGCTTTTCTGCGTGTTTTCCTCCGCCTCCTGCGGTTCCTCGGCCAGTTGTCCAAGAAGCCCTGCTTCCGGTGTCCATGCCGCGATTTTATCCTCGATTTCCTTTACGCTCAGCTTTCTTGCGCTTTTCAGTGCACCCCATTGATCCGGGTATGCATTCCAGTTTTCGTCGACAAACGCGCTGTTTCCATTCCGCAGCGCCCGGCCCTGCAGCGGCAGCGCAATCAGATTGCCGAGCTTTCCCTCCGGCAGATGCTCCTGCAATGGCAGCATTCGATCATATGCGCGGAAGTTTTTCAGGCTGACCGATTCCGCGCCCTTTGTTAGCAGAGCCGTGCCGAACTGCCGTGCCTTCTGTGCGGAAACGGGCTCAGAAAAGAAGATCCAGACATGCGCGCCCTGCCCGGAACGGGAGCGCTCGACCAGTGCGTCGATCTGTTCCAGTTCGCATATTTTGCGGAGCGCGTCGACTTCGTCCCGCCATGAGACCGTTTTTTCGCTGCCCTGAAACGTGCCCTCATGGTCATCGAAATCGAACACAAGGAAATAGCAGGTATCGTCCGGGAGCAGCGGATAGATGCCGACGACATCGCTGCTGTCCTCCCGCTCGCCTTTCAGATGGGCGAGCAGAGCGCGGATGTTCAGCGGCTTATAGGACCGGTTCGGGCAGTCCCTGCAGGCAATTTTCTGCCCTGTCGTTTTCGGGCAGAGTTTGTGATCCCAAAAATGCGTACAGGCCGGAAAATAACCCGCTTTTCCGTCCTTTGGGCGGCTGCGGACGCTGTATACATCTTTGCGGCCTCTGAAATAGGTATAGAAAAACGAGACCATCTGCGGTGTGACCTCGTTTTGAAGCATACGGCTGCCCTGATTGGCAATCGCGGATATTTGATTTTCAGCCGTCTCCGGATACACAATCCCGTGCTTTTTGAGCAGCGCCCGCAGCGCCGCGTTTTCCTGTTCAAGCTGCACGATCCGGGCTTGCAGTGTATCCATGGCCCGCTCCTTCTCTGACAGTGTCAGGCGTTTGCTTTTTGCAGATAAAACTCGCTTTCCGCCACGCGGATAACGAAATCATATTCCAGGCGTGTTGCCTTAGACGGGGTGATATTGTAGCGCTTGAAGACCTTGCGCAGATAGGCGAAATACTCCCTGTCCTCCTGACTCAGCCGCGAAACCCATCCGCTGGCAGCTCCGGATTCTTCCGCGTGGAGCAATTCAGATCGATTCATATTCATCCCTCCTATATTCAGAAATGAGCGCTTCTGCGGCGTCTTCCCAAAGAACAAGACGGAACGGATCATAGGCCCCGACCTGCCGCGCGCCAAATTCGCGCATATAGTATTCCAATAATTCGCTCGTTTTCGCCTTAAAAATGAGTACGCCGTCAAATCCAGCTTCCTTGGAAATCCGGACGGTATATGCAAACATTGCCTTTGCGATACCGATATATCGCTTGGCCTCGCCTGTCGCATGAAGAAGATTTGCGTTGCTGTGCCGTGCGCTCTCCATGTAGAGAACCTCAACTGCAAGCCCGCGTTCATCCAGTTCATAGGACATCAGACCAAGCAGTTCATAATTGTCTTCTCGATGAAGCGCGACTTTATTGGGCAGTTGCCTCGCATATGTTGACTCCCAGTTTGTCTGCCAGTCATGTGTTGCAGCAAAATCCTCTTTTGACGCAGGATCTATTTCCGCAGGAACCTTTTTGCTGGACACAGCATCCAAAACATAGAGATTCAGCATCGTATCACCCATTTTCATGTACTTTCATTGCTAGTATACCACACTCTCTGCACTTACGGAAGATATTTTTTCGATATCGCCTTATACTTCCAACTCAGAGGGTTTATGTTCATCCGACAAATGGATTTCATCTTTGATTACTGCGGCGCAGTTTTTGCGCTGGGTTTTCTGGTTTGACCCACACACTGACCCACACGGCGAAACGAGCGGATGGAAACAGAGGAAATAAGAGACGCAAATAGCATTGATTTCAGAGCAGAAAGTGCTGAAAACGTCTAAAAATCGTTATTTTTATAGTTTTTCTACTCTTCGTAATCAGCAGGTCGCCGGTTCAAGTCCGGCCACTAGCTCCAGAAACCGGTGAAAATCGTAAGATTTTCGCCGGTTTTCTCTTTTATTTGTTCGGATTTTCGGGCGCTAAAACCGCCTGACCCACACTGTGACCCACACGGCGAAATGTCCAGAGAGCGGCGGAGAGGATATGTATCTCATCCTTTCCGCCGCTCTTTTGTTTTTACATAACCTGCGCCATGAAATTGCCCATCTTTTCGGCTGCGCTTTCCTGCATCTGACGTGTGACGTGGGTGTAGGTTCTCAGCGTGAAACCTGCGTCGAAATGACCGAGCAT
>HF990536.1:8608-9317 GCA_000432135.1 Firmicutes bacterium CAG:124 | reverse complement strand
GTGGGTTCATCATATTTGGTGTGGTATCTTTAACTATGGGAAACTCCGGACTCCCACTTGCTGACGGCCTGCCGGCTGACGCCGAGCGATTCTGCAACGAACTCCTGCGTCATCTTGCAGCGCGTGCGGTGCGCTTTCAGCGCTTCGCCGAGCGTTTTCTTCGTCTCGGCCTTTTCCTTCCGCACCTCGCCGGAACGCAGGTATTTGAGCAGCGCCAGAATCACAAGCCGGAACAGATATCCGGCTGCAAGTGCGAACAGAAGCACCAGCGCGAGCAGAAGCAGGGAGTAATGGTTGAATCCCATAGATCATCCATCCTTTCTGTATTTTGGATGGCTTCAGTATTGCAGAAATCCCCGGTTTCCGCCACCAACTATCGCGCAAAAAGCGGTTGCGGCGGGTTATTTCAGCAGCTTTTTCAGATACTGCCCCGTGAAGCTCTCCGGGCAAGCGGCGATCTGCTCCGGCGTGCCGCAGGCGACGATCTGCCCGCCGCCGGAGCCGCCCTCCGGCCCGAGATCGACGATATAGTCCGCGACCTTGATGACATCAAGATTGTGCTCGATGACGAGCACGGTATTGCCCGCGTCGACCAGCCGCTGCAATACCTCGATCAGCTTGTGCACGTCCGCCATGTGCAGGCCCGTCGTCGGCTCGTCGAGGATATAGAACGTGCGGCCCGTCGCTCTTCGGGAAAGCTCCGTTGCGA
>HF990536.1:1270-8557 GCA_000432135.1 Firmicutes bacterium CAG:124 | reverse complement strand
GAGAGCGTCGTGGCGCTCTGGCCGAGCTTGATATAGCCGAGGCCCACGTCGACGAGCGTGGCGATCTTATTGCGGATGCGCGGCAGATTGTCGAAGAAGGCCAGCGCCTCCTCCGCCGTCATGTCAAGGATATCCGCGATGTTCTTGCCCTTGTACAGAACCTCGAGCGTCTCGCGGTTATAGCGCTTGCCGCGGCAGACCTCGCAGGGGACGAAAACGTCGGCCAGAAAGTGCATCTCGATCTTCACAAGGCCGTTGCCGCTGCACGCCTCGCAGCGGCCGCCCTTCGTGTTGAACGAGAACCGGCCCGGGCCGTAGCCCCGCGTGCGCGCGTCGGCCGTCGACGCGAACAGGTCGCGGATGTCGTTAAATACGCCCGTATACGTCGCCGGATTGGAGCTTGGCATACGCCCGATGGGGCTCTGGTCGATGCCGACGACCTTGTCCAGATGCTCCAGCCCCTCGATGCGGTCAAATTTCCCCGGACGGGTGCGGGCACGGTTGAGGCTGCCTGCAAGCTTTTTATAGAGAATTTCATTGACGAGGCTCGACTTGCCGGAGCCGGACACGCCGGTCACGCACGTAAACGTGCCGAGCGGGAATTCCACGTCGATGTGGCGCAGATTGTTTTCTGCCGCGCCGAAGATCTTCAGGCTTTTCCCATTGCCCTCCCGCCGCTTTTCAGGCAGGGGGATCTTCTTTGCGCCGGACAGATACTGGCCCGTGATGGAGCGCGGGGCGGCAATGATATCGTCGACTGTGCCCGCGGCGATGATCTCGCCGCCGTGCACGCCTGCGCCGGGGCCGACGTCGACGAGGAAATCGGCGGCGCGCATGGTGTCCTCGTCGTGCTCGACGACAAGAACGGAGTTGCCGATGTCGCGCAGACGGCGGAGGGTGTCGAGCAGCTTGTCGTTATCCCGCTGGTGCAGGCCGATGGACGGCTCGTCGAGGATATACAGAACGCCGATGAGGCTCGAGCCGATCTGCGTGGCCAGCCGGATACGCTGGCTTTCGCCGCCGGAAAGCGTGGCGGCAGAGCGCGAAAGCGTCAGATAGCTCAGGCCCACCGCCTGCAAAAACGACAGCCGGGAGCGAATTTCGCGCACGATCTGCTCCGCGATCACGGCCATGGAGCCGGTCAGCTTCAGATTGTCGACGAATTTCAGCTCCTCTGAGATGGGCATGGCGCAGAAATCCATGATGTTCATGCCGCCGACCGTGACGGCAAGGCTGATGTCAGACAGGCGCTTTCCGTGACACTTGGGGCACGGGCGCTCGGACATACACTCCTCAAGCTCCTTGCGCATGGCGTCGGACTGCGTCTCGGTGAGGCGCCGGGAGACGTTATTGACAACGCCCTCAAACGGCCGCTCCAGCGTGCCGCGCCCGTTGGCGCGCTCATAATAGATCGTGAGCTTTTCCGTGCCCGTGCCGTAGAGAATAACGTCGAGCGCCTTCTGCGGCAGCGCATCGATGGGATCGCTCAGAGAAAAGTGATATTTTTTCGCCAGCGCTTCAAAATACATCCGGGAGATGGAGTCGTCGCGGACGTTGTTCCAGCCGCTGGCCTGAATCGCACCCTGCAGGATCGACTTGGAGCGGTCGGGGATGATGAGCAGCGGGTCCGCGACCTGCTGCGTACCGAGTCCCGCGCAGACCGGGCACGCGCCGTAGGGGTTGTTGAACGAGAACATACGCGGGGACAGCTCCGGCATGGAGATGCCGCAGTCCTCGCAGGCGTAGTTCTGGGAGAAGAGCGTGTCTTTGTCCCCGTCCAGCTCGTTGAGAATGACGAGGCCGCCGGAAAGATTGGAGGCTGTCTCCACGGAATCCGTCAGTCTCCGGGCAAGATCGGGCTTCATGATGAGCCGGTCGACGACGACCTCAATGTGGTGCTTTTTATTCTTGTCGAGCGCAATATCCTCCGTCAGCTCGTACAAACTCCCGTCGACGCGCACGCGGGCGTAGCCGCTGCGCCGGGCATCCTCGAAGACCTTCTGGTGCTCGCCCTTTTTGCCGCGCACGACAGGGGAGAGAATTTGAAATTTTGTCCGTTCAGGCAAGCCCATGATCTGATCAACGATCTGGTCAACCGTCTGGCGGCGGATCTCCTTGCCGCACTTCGGGCAGTGCGGCGTGCCGCAGCGCGCCCACAAAAGGCGCAGATAGTCATAAATTTCCGTGACCGTGCCGACCGTCGAGCGGGGATTCCGGCTGGTGGTCTTCTGGTCGATGGAGATGGCGGGAGAAAGGCCGTCGATGGAGTCAACATCCGGCTTGTCCATCTGGCCGAGGAACATCCGCGCGTAGCTCGACAGCGACTCGACATACCGCCGCTGGCCCTCGGCAAAGATCGTGTCAAAGGCCAGAGACGACTTGCCGGAACCGGACAGACCGGTCAGGACGACCAGCTTGTCGCGCGGAATTTCAACGGAGATATTCTTCAGATTATTGACGCGCGCACCCTGCACGCGGATACAGTTTTCCATGGTTCGCTCCTGTAATGAGAAATCGAAAAATTCAGTCTGCTTATTATACCAGATTCTTTTGAAAACTACAACAGGATTTTCAAACAAAAGTTTTTAAATCTCAAAAGCAGAGACTTGCAGCTTCTGATGGAACATGCTATAGTATAGAAAATTCAAGCAGCGGGGAGGCAAGCGTATGCGAAACCTGTTAAAGTTGGTGTTTCAGCGGGTCGTGGCGGTGTCGTTCGGCATTGCGCTGCAGATCATATTTCTGATCGTGATGGCGACGTATCTGCGGACCGACTTTTTCTGGATCCGGATCGCCATGAACGTGCTGAGCTGGGCAGTCGTTATTTATATCATCTCGTGCGGTGTCAATCCCAGCTATAAGATCGCGTGGATCGTGCTGATTCTGGCCTTCCCCGTGGCGGGACTGACGATCTATCTGCTCTTCGGCGGCAACAAAATTTCCAGCTACGAGCACCGGAAGATGCAGTCGATCGAGGCCGTCACCATGCAGCAGCTGCGGCAGGACGAAGCGCCCTTATGGGAGCTGGCCGCCGCTGAAACGCCCGCGTTCAACCACGCGCGCTATCTGCTCTCGGCCTCCGGCTACCCCATCTACGACGACGCGGACGCGGAGTATTTCCCGAGCGGCGAAAGCTGCTACGCTGCGATGCTGGAGGAGATCAAAAAGGCGGAGCGCTATATTTTCATCGAGTTTTTCATCATCGCCACCGGCAAGATGTGGGACCCCATGCTGGAGCTTCTGCGCCAAAAGGCGGCGGCAGGCGTCGACGTGCGCGTCGTATACGATGATTTCGGCTGCATCACGCGGCTTCCCATGGGCTACGCGAAAAAGCTGCGCGAGATGGGCATCCGCGCCCACGCGTTCAACCCCTATATCCCGATCCTTTCCGCCCGCCTCAATAACCGCGACCACCGCAAGCTTCTGATCATCGACGGCAAGGCCGCGTTTACCGGCGGCGTCAATCTGGCCGACGAATATATCAACGAATACAAGCGCTTCGGTCACTGGAAGGACTGCGGTATTCTCGTGCGCGGCAAGGCCGTGTGGTCAATGACGGTCATGTTTTTGTCCCTCTGGGGCTACGTTGACCGGTCGGAGGAGGATGTGAGCCGCTTCCGCGCAGACTATCCGGAAAAGCGGGGCGGCACGGGCTTTCTCCAGCCGTTTGCCGACAGTCCGCTCGACAACGAGGACGTCGGCGCGACGATTTTGCAGTCCGTCATTTCCTCTGCGCAGGAGCGGATGTGGATCATGACGCCGTATCTGATCCTGGACGATAAAATGACCACGGCGCTGTGCGTCGCGGCAAAAACAGGCGTCGACGTGCGCATCATCACGCCCGGCATCCCGGACAAATGGTATGTCCACGCGGTCACGCGCGCAAACTATGAGGAGCTGACGCGCGCAGGCGTGCGTATCTTCGAATATACGCCGGGCTTCATCCACTCCAAGGTCTATCTGGCCGACACGAAGCAGGCTGTTGTCGGCACGGTCAATCTGGACTTCCGCAGCCTGTATCTGCATTTTGAAGACGCCGTGTATCTCTATGACACCACTGTGAACGCACAGGTGCAGGCGGATTTTGAACAGACGCTTCCCCAGTGCAGAGAGATCACAGCCGAGCAGTGCCGCCATACGCACCTGACGCAGCGTGTGCTGCGGGCGCTGCTGCGGCTGCTCGCGCCGCTGATGTGAGCGGAAGCGGAAAGGAGACGCCCATGTCCATTCACGACGGCCACCGCGACCGGATGCGCAGGCAGCTCAAAACCAGTGGCATGGACTCCCTTTCGGACGTGCAGGTGCTGGAGGTGCTGCTGTATTACGCCGCGCCGCGCGGCGATACGAACCCGACAGCGCACGCGCTTTTAAGCCGCTTCGGGACGCTCGACAGCGTGTTTTCCGCGCCGGAATCCGAGCTGAAAAAAGTAAACGGCGTCGGAGACGCCGCCGCGCAGCTGATCCGGCTCGTGCCGCAGGTGGCGCGGCGCTGCCTCATGAGCCGCAGCGCACAGATCGAGATTCTGGACACTACGTCCAAATGCGGTCAATACCTGCTGCCGTACTTCCACGGCGAAAGCGAGGAGGTCGTGTACCTTCTGTGCCTCGACGCAAAGTGCAAGGCGCTCGACTGCGTGCTCATCCACCGCGGCGGCGTGAACGTCGCGTCCATCGCCGCGCGCAAGGTCGTCAAGGCTGCGCTGGACGCGAACGCGACCTCCGTCGTGCTTGCGCACAACCACCCCAGCGGCCTTGCGCTGCCCAGTCCCGAGGACCGGCAGACCACGCTGGTATTAAAGGCGGCGCTGGAGGCAGTCGGGATCGTGCTGGCCGACCATATCATTGTCGCGGACGACGATTTTGTCTCCCTGCGCGACGACGGCATTCTGGAGGACCCGTATGAACTTTAAGCTGCACTCCCAATTCAAGCCCACCGGCGACCAGCCGCAGGCCATCGAGAAGCTGACGCAGGGTCTCAATATGGGCCTGAGCGATCAGGTCCTGCTCGGCGTGACCGGCTCCGGCAAGACGTTCACCATGGCGAATATCATCGCCAACGTGAATAGGCCTACGCTGGTCCTCGCGCACAACAAGACGCTGGCTGCGCAGCTGTGCTCGGAATTCCGCGAGTTTTTCCCGGAAAACGCCGTGGAATACTTCATTTCCTACTACGACTATTACCAGCCTGAGGCGTATATCGCCCAAACGGACACCTACATTGAAAAGGACTCCGCCATCAACGACGAGATCGAGCGTCTGCGCCACAGCGCGACGAGTGCGCTGTCCGAGCGCCGGGACGTGATTGTCGTCTCGTCCGTGTCGTGCATCTACGGTCTGGGCGATCCGATCGACTATAAAAACATGGTTATTTCGCTTCGCCCCGGCATGGAATACGACCGGGACGAGCTTATGCGCAAGCTGACCGAGATCCGCTATGAGCGCAACGACCTCAACTTCGTCCGCAACGCCTACCGCGTGCGCGGCGATACGCTGGAGGTCTATCCCGCCTACTGGTCTGGCCGGGCCATCCGCATTGAGTTCTTCGGCGATGAAATTGACCGCATTTCCGAGGTCAACGCCGTCACCGGCGTACCGGAACGCATTCTGAACCACGTTGCCATCTACCCCGCGTCACATTACGTCGCATCGAGAGAGAAAATGGCCCGCGCCATGAAGGACATCGAGGCCGAAATGTGGGAGCAGGTGCGCTTTTTCGAGGAGCACGACAAGCTGCTTGAGGCGCAGCGCATCCGCCAGCGGACGCAGTACGATCTGGAAATGCTGCAGGAGATCGGTTTCTGCTCCGGCATTGAAAATTATTCCCGCGTTATTGCCGGCCGCGCCCCCGGCACCCCGCCGACGACGCTGCTGGACTATTTCCCCGACGATTTCATCCTCTTCGTCGACGAGAGCCACGTCACGCTGCCGCAGGTGCGCGCCATGTATAACGGCGATCACGCGCGCAAGAAAAGTCTTGTTGACTACGGCTTCCGCCTGCCGTCGGCGTATGATAACCGCCCCCTGACCTTCGACGAGTTTACAGACCGCATCCATCAGGCCATCTACGTCTCCGCCACGCCTGCCGAGTATGAGCGCAGCCGTGCCGGACAGATCGCCGAGCAGGTCATCCGGCCCACGGGCCTTCTTGACCCGGAGGTCTTCGTGCGCCCCATCGAGGGGCAGATCGATGATCTGATCGGCGAGATCAACGCCACGACGGACAAGGGCGAGCGCACGCTCGTCACGACGCTGACGAAGAAAATGGCAGAGGACTTGACGAAATACCTGACTGAAAACGGCATCCGCGTGCGCTATATGCACTCGGACATCGGGGCTATGGAGCGCATGGAGATCATCCGCGACCTGCGCATGGCGAAATTTGACGTGCTGGTCGGCATCAACCTGCTGCGCGAAGGACTTGATTTGCCGGAGGTGTCGCTGATCGCAATTCTGGACGCCGATAAAGAAGGCTTCCTGCGCTCGGAAACGAGTCTTATCCAGACGATTGGACGCGCGGCCAGAAACGCGCAGGGCCGCGTGCTGCTCTACGCGGATAAGATCACGCCCGCCATGCGGGCCGCCATGGACGAGACGGCAAGACGCCGCCAGATTCAGGATGCGTATAACAAGGCGCACGGCATCGTGCCGAAAACCATTGTAAAATCCATCCGCGACCTCATCGAAATTTCCGCCTCCCCCACGCCGGAACACAAGGGCAAGGGCGGCGTAAAGATGACGCGGCAGGAGCTTGCGCGTGAGATTGAAAAGCTCGAAGCGCAGATGCGCAAGGCCGCGCACATGATGGAATACGAATATGCCGCTGTGCTGCGCGACGAGATCATCCGCCTGCGCACGGAGGCAGACAAGAAATAACATGACGACAAGAAAAGAGCTCCTGCCGGGCGTGTTCCTCACGTCGATCCAGGACGGGCGGTTCAAGACCGCCTGCTTCAGCCTCAGCTTCCTCAGGCCGCTTCGCGCAGGCGAGGCGGCCATGAACGCGCTGCTGCCGAGCGTACTCCTGCGCGGCAGCGAAAAAACGCCCTCCATCCGCGCCATCGCCGACCGGCTGGACGAACTGCACGGCGCGTCCATTGGTGCGCTGGTGCGCAAAAAGGGAGAAATTCAGCTCACGGGCCTGTTTGCCGACTGTCTGGAAGACCAATATGCGGGCGAGGCCGTTTTTTCGCACCTGCTGGACTTTGTCTCCGAGCTGCTGTTCTGCCCGCGAACGGAACACGGCGCGTTCGTGCCGGAGCTTGTCTCGCTGGAATGCCGGAATCTGCA
>HF990536.1:0-1252 GCA_000432135.1 Firmicutes bacterium CAG:124 | reverse complement strand
TGCCGGAATCTGCAAAACGCCATGCAGAGCGTACGGGACGACAAGAGCGCGTACTGTGAGCGGCAGCTGCTCCGGGCCATGTGCCGGGGCGAACGCTACGCCTGCGGCCGTCTCGGAGAGCCGGAAGAGCTTGATAAAATCGACGTGCGCACGCTCTGGGCGCACGATAAGTCGGTGCTGGCCTCGTCGCGCGTGGAGCTTTTCTATCTCGGCAGCAAATCCGTCGGAGAAGCGGAGGCGCTGCTGCAGCCGCTTCTGGCGCATCTGCCGCGCACGGCCTGCGTCCCGGTCGGGACAAACCCCGGCCCGCAGCCGCAGGCGCTGCGGCGGTTTTCTGAAGTTATGCCGCTTGCGCAGAGCCGGATCTCGCTGGGCTTCCGCACGGATGTGACGCTGCGAAGCGCGCAGTATCCCGTGATGCTGCTTCTGAACGCGATGCTCGGCGGAGGTGAACAGAACCGGCTCTATACCGTCGTGCGCGGGCGGATGGCATTGTGCTACGAGGCCGGGAGCTGGTACGACGGACACAAGGGCATTCTCACCGCGTCCGCAGGCTGCGGACGCACGGATCTGCCCGCTGTCGAGCAGGAAATTCTGCATCAGCTTGCGGAGCTGGCCGCGGGCCGCTTTTCACAGTCTGAGCTGGAAACGGCCCGCACGGGGCTGCTTTCCGATCTGCGGCTGCTGTGCGACAGCCCCGGCAGGCTCGATGAATTTTACACAGGCCGGGCAGCGGAGGGCATTTCGCAAAGCCCCGCCGAACTGGCCGCAGCGCTCTGCGCCGTCACGGCGGAGGACGTCTGCGCCGCTGCGCGGCGCGTGCGGCCCGATGCGGTCTATACGCTGGAGGAAGCATGAGCTGGAAGGACTATCCCGCGCTCAGTGAGCGCTGTTATCTGGAAACGCTGCCGAACGGCCTGCGTCTGCGCGTCGTGCCGAAGCCGGGCTTCGCCGGGAAATTCGCGTTTCTGGGCGTGAATTTTGGCTCATGCGACACACAGCTTCCGCAAAGCGGCGGCTGGCAGACCGTGCCGGACGGCACGGCGCATTTTCTCGAGCACCGGATGTTCTGCCTCCCGGACTGCGACCCGGAGACGGAATTTTCCCGCCTCGGCGCGGAGGCGAACGCCTTTACCGACTATGCCATGACCGGCTATTATTTCACCTGCACGGAACACTTTGAGGACTGTCTGCGCCTGCTTCTGCGCATGGCCTCGACGCCGTACTTCCCGCCGGAAGCAATGGCAGCGGA
>HF990535.1:5495-10885 GCA_000432135.1 Firmicutes bacterium CAG:124 | reverse complement strand
AATCATGGTCCGAGTGACTGGATTCGAACCAGCGGCCTCTTGAACCCCA
Source organism: Firmicutes bacterium CAG:124 (assembly GCA_000432135.1). Taxonomy (GTDB): domain Bacteria; phylum Bacillota; class Clostridia; order Oscillospirales; family Oscillospiraceae; genus CAG-170. The sequence goes on along the minus strand of HF990535.1, from coordinate 10,836 downwards.
TTCAAGCGCGATACCAAACTTCGCCACACCCGGATAGCTATTGAATTAGCTTATGTATCATAGCATATCCGGGTGGGTTTTGCAAGAGGTATTTTTATTTTTTACGCCAGCAGCTTTGCGGCGGCTTCGGCCAGGCGGGCGAGTTGGGCGTTTGCCTGCTCCACGGTCGGCTTGACGGCGGACAGGTAGGCCTTGATCTTCGGCTCGGTGCCGGACGGGCGGATGATGACCTTGCTGCCGCCGGGCAGGCGGTATTCCAGCACGTTCGCTTTCGGCAGGCCGGTGCCCTCGGCCTCGTAATCCGTATAGCCCTCGACCGGAAGTCCGGCGATCTCGCGCAGCGGCTGCGTGCGCAGGCCCTGCATGAGACTGGCCATCTTCTCCATGCCCGTCTCGCCCGCAAAGGCAAAGCTCTTCTGGGCGTTGCAGTAGCAGCCGAACTCGGCATAGAGCGCGTCGATGGCGTCGCCTAGCGTCATGCCCTTTTTGGCGTACCACGCGGCAGCCTCGCAGATGAGGAGCACAGCGTTGACCGCGTCCTTGTCGCGTGCGTGCGTACCGGACAGGTACCCGTAGCTCTCCTCAAAGCCGAAGATATAGCGTTCCGGATGGCCGCCCTGCTCCAGCAGCGCGATCTGCTCGCCGATATATTTGAAACCCGTAAGCACGCGGCGCAGCTCGACGCCGTATTTTTTGGCGACGGCTGTGACCATATCGGTCGAGACAATGGTGGTGACAGCGACGGGATTTTCCGGCATCGTGCCATTCGCGATGCGGCTGCGGCAGATGAAGTCCAGCAGAATGACGCCCATTTCGTTGCCGGAAATGAGCCGGTAGCCGCCCTTTCCGTCCGGCACGGCGGTGCCGCAGCGGTCGCAGTCGGGGTCGGTACCGATGAGAATATCGGGGTGGACGCGGTCGCAGTACTGAAGGCCCAGCTCCATGGCCTGCCGGATCTCCGGATTCGGATACGGGCAGGTCGGGAAATGACCGTCCGGCTGCTCCTGCTCCTTTACGATGGTCATGTTCCGGATGCCGAGCTTCTGCGTCAGCTTTTTGACGCATTCAAGTCCCGCGCCGTTGAGCGGCGTGTAGACGAGCTTCAGGTTTTCAATTCCCTCGCCGCTGCCCACGCGCTGCGCATAGACGGCGTCGACAAACGCGTCCAGCACCTCGTCGGGGATGTACCGGATGCTTCCGGCGGCCAGCGCCGCGTCAAAGTCCGTGGTCTTCGCGCTGGTGAAATAGTCCATGTGCTCCAGCAGCGCGACCACGCGCTTTGCCGCCTCCGGCGTCATCTGACAGCCGTCGGAGCCGTAGACCTTGTAGCCGTTGTATTCCGCCGGGTTGTGGCTGGCCGTGACGCAGACGCCGAGCCCGCAGTGCAGGTGACGCACGGCGAAGCTCAGCGCCGGGACAGGCTCGAGCCGGGGATAGAGGTACGCCGTGATGCCGTTGGCGGCGAAGACCGCGGCTGCCTCGCGGGCGAAGACGTCGCTCTTGATGCGGCTGTCATGGCCAATGGCGACGGTCTTCGGCAGCTCCGTCTCGTTGAGATACTGTGCAACCGCCTGCGTCGCGCGGCGGATCACGTAAATATTCATCCGATTCGTGCCTGCGCCGAGCACGCCGCGCAGACCCGCCGTGCCGAATTCCAGATCGCGGTAGAACGCGTCGGTGACCTTCTCCGCGTCGGAGTGCATCGCGTCCAGCTCCTGCCGCAGCTCCGGCTCCAATCCCTGCTGCGCAAGCCACTGCGCATATCGCTTTTCTGCCAGTTCCATATCTGTAAACCTCCGTTTTTCAGTGTGATCGTTTATATGCTTAAGCCAGCGTGCCGCCGATGGCGTTCGGCATGGATGCGCCGGCTTCGATCAGCGGCAGGTACCAGTCGTCGTAGAAATACGGCAGGCGCGTCTCGTCGTCCGTGCGCACATCCTCCCAATCCATGCCCCAGGGGCGCAGATAGACCGTATAGACGAAGGAATCTTCGCTGTTTTCCGGGTCTGTATAGACGCCGGAGATGCAGATCATCTCGGAATACGGCATGGACTCGGATGGGGCCGCGTCAATGTACCACGCGTCCGCGCCGTCCAGCGAGCAGTCAAAGAAGCTGCCGCCCGTCGAAACGAGCCGTCCGCTCGTCGTCAGATCGGTGCTCGCCTGCACCTGTGCATCGGCGATGATCTGTCCGGCCTCGCAGGAATCGTCCCACAGGGTAAGCGTTCCGCTTCCGTCCGCGTCAAGCTCGATCTGTGCGCAGGCATCCCACCAGCTGCCTGCGTTGTCTTCATAGGCGCCGGTCCCGGATTCGATCATCCACCAGCCGTACCAGCTGCCGTTCCAGAAGGCCGTCTGCGAGACAGCATTCATTGAGGGATCGACCGGCTCTGCCGGCTGATAGGGCGCGAAAAGTCTCCTTCCCACCAGCCCCCAGAGCACGGCGGACAGCACCAGAACGCCTGCGATGATCCCGATCACCAGCGGCGCTTTGGATTTTTTCTTCGGCTTCTGCGGGGGCGCACTCTGCGCCGCAGGCCGCTCCGGCGGGGGAGGGAAGCCGTCTGCGCGTGTGGTCTGCGGCTGTGTGGGTTCGGGCTGTGTCAGCTTTGCGCCGCATTCCGTACAGAATTTCGCTGTTTCCTCGATTTTGCTTCCGCAATAGGGACAAAACGCCATGGTCGGTTCTCCTTTCTTATTTCGCCGTCCCGAATGAGTCCGGCATATCGGCAACGCCCCGCGCAAGCAACGGCGCGTACCAGCTGTCGTAATCTGGCGGGAGCATATTGCGGTACAGACAGCCGCTCGTGTCACCGGTGCGCACATCCTCCCAGTCCGTGCCCCACGGGCGCAGATAGAGACGGAAGCGCACCCAGCCGCCGTTTTCATCCTCCGCACGGCCGGAAATGCAGATCATATGGTCAAACGTATGCACCTCCGACACGCCAGGATCGCAGGAAAGCCCATTCGTCAGATCGCAGTCCAGATACGTGCCGGAGTCCGCCGTCATGTGCCCGGCGTCGGTCGTCCCCGCCGAAAACGTGACGCTTGCCCGGAGCAGAAGCTCGCCGGGTTCATTCTCCGTATCCCAAACGGTGAGCATTCCTGCATCCCCGCGCACGCTGATGTGCGCGCAGGCATCCCATGCGGTGTCCTTCAGGTATTGCAGCTCCTCGCTCGCATCGGTAACAATGTGCCAGCCGTACCAATCCCCGGCCCAATAGGCCGCGTGATCCGGCTCTGCATCCGCGTCCGGCTCCTGTGCCTGCTCCGGCAGACTGTCCAGCAGCGGAAGCGCGGCGGAGGCCGTTCTGGAAAAGCTCATACGGATATCAGCGTCAAAAAAGCCGATGGTGACCGTGTTTGCGTCGATCGTCCCTTCGCAGCGCGCACTGCCCATTGTCAGCGTGAGCCGTTCGCCTGATGTTTCCCATTCGACCGCGGCGGCTTCACCGTCCACGCAGAAAACGCCCTCGCCGCCTGCGTTCAGCGTGAGATAGGTCTGGCCGTTGTAGACCTCGCCGATCGGCTGCCAGTCTCCGCCATAGACGCTGACCTGCTCGCCATGGAAGGTTCCGAGGCCCACGGCGGGCCGCGTTTCACGCTTACAGGCGCAGAGCGTCAGGAGCAGCACGGCGGCGATCAGAAGCGTGCCCGCCCGTTTCATCCAGCCACTCCCCTTCTGTCTGTTTCTCCTGTTTTCAGTATACAACAGCTGCCAAAAAAGCGCAAGAAAAAGTGCTGCCGCGCATCACAGTTTGAGCTGGCGGGCGGCGCATTCGTAGGCCGTTTTGTAGTCCTGGAGTTCGCGGGCGGCAAGCTCCATCGCCTGCAGCAGCTCCCGTTCGAGCAGCTTTGGCAGCGGGCCTGTCCGTTCGGCCTGCCGCAGCGCGGTCATAGCCTCCGCGTACCGGCCGGAGGCCGACGCGAGGCGTGCCTGCAAAACGCGGTATTCCGCCCGGCTTTCCTCCGGCGGCATGGGGACTGCGCGAAGCTCCGCCTCTGCGGCTGCCGTCTTCCCGCGTTCAAGCTGATAGCGGGCCATGGCCAGATGGTACCGGGCGCGGACGGGCTGCGCGGCATAGGCCTGCCGGTAGTCCGCAAAAGCGGCCTCCTCCTGTCCCAGCCCCGCGCTTTGTGCACACCGGGCCAGAATGTCCCACAGGTGCAGCATAAGCGCTGCACTTGCATAGAGGCTGCCGTTGTTCCATGCAAGCCCCCGCTGGGCCAGATGGCGCGCCGTGTCGAACCGCTCGGACTCCAGCGCCCGCTGCGCACACTGCGCCGCGGCCATGGCCAGCGCCAGCGCCTGCTCGTCGTCCGGCGCGTGCTCCGGTGCAAGCTCAAGACAGGCGGCATACTCGCCGCTTTTCAGAAGTTCCCGCAGCCGCTGCGTGCGCCCGGCCTCCGCCTCCTCCTGCTCGTCCGCCAGCAGCCACGAGAGCCGGACGTTCAGCACCGACGCCAGATATTCCAGCGTCCCGACCGACGGCGAAGCCAGATCATTTTCGATCTGCGAGAGCATATTGCGCGTGATGCGGTCCCCCACGACCTGCGACTGCGTCATGCCGCGTGCAAGCCGCGTCTGCTTGAGCTTCTGTCCGAGCGTCATAGTACTGCCTCCTGCGTAAATGTCATTTACTCTGCATACATTCTATCATATTGCGCATCTGCCCGCAAGCGGCATCGCATAAACGATTGATTTTCCGCGCCCGCATGGTAAAATAGAGGCATCTGAACGAAAAGGATGGGCTTTGCCATGCAGCGACTTCTGATCCGCAATATCAAAACCCTCGTCTCCTGCGACGAGCAGGATACCGTATATGAAAATGTCGACCTCTACGCTGAGAACGGCATCATCCGCGCCATCGGCCCGAAGCTTGACCGGCAGGCCGACGAGGTGCTGGACGCCGGCCATATGCTGTGCTATCCGGGCCTTGTCAACACGCACCATCATCTGTACCAGCAGTTTTCCCGCAATCTGCCGCAGGTGCAGAACATGGAGCTGTTCGACTGGCTGAAAACGCTCTATGAGATCTGGAAAAATCTCGACGCGGAGGTCATCCGCCTGTCGAGCCTGACCGGTATGGGCGAGCTGATGAAGCACGGCTGCACGACCTGCTTCGACCACCACTATGTCTTCCCGGTCGGCGCGGGCGATCTGATCGGGACGCAGTTCGAGGCCGCGTCGGAGCTTGGTATGCGGATGCACTGCTCACGCGGCTCCATGGATCTGTCCGTCAAGGACGGCGGTCTGCCGCCCGACTCCGTTGTGCAGACGGTCGACGAGATCATGGCCGACTCCCCCCCCCCCCTTGAAACATACCATGACGCCTCGTTC
>HF990535.1:0-5458 GCA_000432135.1 Firmicutes bacterium CAG:124 | reverse complement strand
CGGCAGACCGCGCTTGCACCGTGTACGCCTTTCTCCGTCTCGGCGGAGCTTCTGCGGCAGAGCGCCATCCTCGCGCGGCAGTACCATGTCCGCCTGCACACGCACCTGTGTGAGACAAAGGACGAGGAAGCCTATATGCTCGAACGCGAGGGGATGCGCCCGCTGGCGTTCATGCAGACGCTCGGCTGGGTCGGCCCGGATGTGTGGTACGCGCACGGCATTCATTTTAATGACGAGGAGCTGAAGCTTCTGGCCGAAACCGGCACCGGCGTGTGCCACTGCCCGGCAAGCAACATGAAGCTCTCCTCCGGCATCGCGCGCATCCCGGATATGCTGAAGCTTGGCGTGCCGATCGGCCTCGGCGTCGACGGCTCGGCGTCCAACGACGGCTCGAGCCTTATGGAGGAGCTGCGCACGGCGTTTTTGCTGCACCGGCTCAATTCCAGCCGCGAAGCGCCCTCGGGCTACGATGTTCTGAAGATCGCCACGCGCGGCAGTGCGCGGCTGCTCGGCCGCAGTGACATCGGCAGTCTTGCCGCCGGCAAGTGCTGCGACCTGTTTTTGATCGACAGCCGCCGGATGGAGCTCGTCGGGGCCTGCTATGACCCGAAATCCGTCCTTGCCACCGTCGGTGTGCGCGGCCCGGTCGATTACACGGTCGTAAACGGCAAAATCACCGTCCGCGAGGGCCGTCTTGCCAGCGTCGACGAGGAAAAACTCGCCCGCGACGCGCAGGCAAAATGCACGGAGTATCTGGAAAAATAGAAGGAAAGCGGTATATCCTCCCTGCCGTGTGCAAATGCTACGGCAGGGAGGCGTTTTTATGCTGATTTCACTCATTCGCGCCGTGGTCTTATATCTGGCGCTGATTTTGGTCGTGCGGCTCATGGGCAAGCGGCAGCTGGGCGAGATGGAGCCGATGGAGTTCGTTGTGACGATGCTGATCGCGAATCTGGCCGCTGTGCCGATGCAGGAGACGGGCACGCCGCTTTTGGCGGGCCTGCTGCCGATCCTTGTCGTTTTGAGCGTGGAGCTGGTTCTGTCCGTGCTGACATACCGGAGCGTGGGCATGCGGCGGTTTCTTTGCGGCAAGCCGGTCATTCTGATCGAAAACGGGCGGCTTTTGCAGCAGAATCTTAAAAAGACGCGCGTGAACACCGACGAGCTGGCAGAATATCTGCGCATTCAGGGCGTGACGGACCTTTCGCAGGTGCAGTACGCCATTCTGGAGACGAGCGGCGCAATTTCGACGTTCCTGTATCCGAAATACGAACCAGCGCCCGCAAAGGACGCCGGCGTGCAGGTAAGCGGGCGGAAGCTGCCCATTACCGTCATTGCCTCCGGGCGGCTCATGCGGCAGAATCTGCCGCTTCTGGGCCGGGACGAAGCGTGGGTACAGGAGATCTTGAAAAATTACAACTGCCGCGTGCAGGACGTGTATCTGCTCACGAGCGAACCGGACGGCAAGCTGTATTTTGCCGCCATGCGGGAGGATGAGGCATGAAGCATATTCTGATCGCGTGTCTCGTGTTTGCGCTGTGTCTGGCCGTGGGGCTGTTTTCGCTTTTTTATGTGCGTGCGTCCGGCGAGGAAACGGTCACGCTTCTGGAGCGCTCCATCCGGCAGGCGGAGGAAGAACAATATACCGCGGCAGCGGAGTCTCTGCGGCAGGCAAAGCAGCTCTGGGAGGGCCGCGAGACAGTCCTCGGCATTTTCCTGCACCACGAGGAGGTCGACGAAATTCTGGCCCTGTTCGCGCAGCTCGAGGCGTTTATCAAGCTGGAAGATCTGGACGATTACCTCGCCGCCTGCGGCGAACTCACCGCCCGTCTGGAGCACGTCCGCCGCATGGAGCTGCCGACGGTGGAGAATGTGATGTAGGCACGCTCCCGCGCCGGTGCTTTCCTGAAAAAAACGCCCCGCTGTTCAGCGGGGCGAAGCGTTTTATCGCTCTTCGAGAATTTTGTTCAGCTCGCGCATGAAGCTGTCGATGTCCTTGAATTGGCGGTAGACCGACGCAAAGCGGACATAGGCGACCTCGTCAAGCGGCTTGAGGCGTTCCATGACCAGTTCTCCGATCTTTTCGGTGGAAATTTCCCGGTCAAGCGAGTTCTGGATGGCCTGCTCGATCTCATCGGTGGCCTTTTCCAGCTCAGCCAGCGGCACGGGGCGCTTTTCGCACGCGCGGAGCATACCATTCAAAATCTTGTTGCGGTCGAACTGCTGCCGGCTGCTGTCGCGCTTGATGACGACGATGGGCAGGCTTTCGACCGTCTCATAGGTGGTAAACCGCTTCTGGCATTGCAGGCATTCGCGGCGGCGGCGAATGCTCACCCCGTCGTCCGAGTGACGGGAATCGACGACCTTACTCTCCTGATAGCCGCAGTACGGGCACTTCATGGCAAAAACTCCTCTCTTCATCCGGCGGACGCGCATCTTGCGCTTCTGCCCATTTTCTGTTATGATTGTAGCAAAAAAGAGAGGCCTTGTCTACTTCTTTCTACAGCCAGTCCTGGATCACATCATTCAGCGAATCCGGCGTGACGGCGAAGTAGGCCAGCTGGTCGATGAGCGTGAAGATGCTGGTCCCGCGCATGGTGATGCGCGGGATGCCGGCGTAGCACTGCGCCTCGCCGGTCTGCGCGAGGATCTCCACGCCATAACACTCGGCACAGCCGCCAAGCACGCTGTCATTGAGCAGATAATATTCCAGATGCAGCGGCGTGCCCTCCTGTGTCTTGACGTCCTTTGTGTGAATCAGACTCTTATTTCTCATGGTGTTCTCCCTCCCGGGAATATTGAACCATAACTTCTGCGATTCGAAAACCAAAAAATTTCGCATGATTCGACAAAAGCATTGTGATTTTTGATGATCTTTACAGAAAGATCATCCGCGTTTTGGGGAACCTGTGCAGGCCGGGACAGATTTTTGTCGAAAACTTTCGGGTATAGGAGGCGGCGGATGAAACTGAAAAAACAGCTCGAACAGCTGCTTGCGCGCGTCGCGGCCATGCAGATCCCCATTTACGCCGGCAATGCCTCGTTTTTCCTGCTGCTGTCGGTGTTTCCGATCGTGAGTCTGCTTTTGTCGCTGCTCCCGTATACACCACTGACGATCGAGCATTTGCTCGGCCTCTGCGCGCAGCTTGCGCCGGAGTGGCTGCTGCGGCTGCTGGAATATTTCATCCGGACGCTCTACGGGTCCAGCTCGGCGGCGATCATCTCGGCCAGCGCCGTGCTGACGCTCTGGTCGGCCTCAAAGGGGATGCTGAGTCTTCTTTACGGGCTTGACGCCGTGCTGGAGGTGCGCGAGACGCGCAGGTACCTGCACCGGCGGCTGCTGTGCGTTTTATATACGGTCGGGATGCTGCTGGCGCTTTTGCTGACGCTGGGGCTTTATGTCGGCGGACAGGCGCTGCTGGCGTTTCTGCTGGCACGGGGCTTTTCCTTTGCCGCCGTGCTTGAGCCGATCCTGCGGAATTTGCATCTGTATTCATTCGTGCTGCTGACGGCGCTGTTTACGGGCGTGTTTCTGGCTCTGCCGGACAAGCGGCAGCGGTTCGTTCACGTTCTGCCCGGCGCGGCGGGCGCCGCCTGCGCGTGGGTGATCTATTCGGAGATCTATTCGTGGTACGTCAACCACATCGCCAAAGCCTCAGCGCTCTATGGGAGCCTGTCCGTGCTGCTTCTGATGCTTTTGTGGCTGTACGCGTGTATTTCCATTCTGTTTTACGGCGCGCTGCTCAATCACGCGCTGTTCGACTGGAAGGAAGAGAAGGAGAAGCCGGAATGTTCGGATACGTGATCGCCGACCTTGCGCGGCTGGACGAAGGGCAGCAGACGCGCTACAAGAGCTTCTACTGCGGGCTGTGCCGCGCGCTGTACCGCGGCTACGGGCCGGTCCCGGCGCTGGCGTTAACCTATGATATGGCGTTTCTGACGCTGTTTCTGTCCGCGCTCTACGAACCGGCAGAGCAGTCTGGCGCGTCGCGCTGCCTGCGCCATCCGGCGCAGGCGCAGAGCTGGACGCAGACGGCATTCACCGGCTACGCGGCGGCAATGAACTGCCTGCTGGCCTATGAGAACCGCCGGGATGACTGGCACGACGATCAAAAGCTTTCCGCGGCAGCCGCCGCAGGGCTTCTCGGCCCCGGCGCGAAGCGGGCCGCCGCGCAGTATCCGGAAAAGGCCGCCGCCATCCGTGCCGCGCTTCAGACCATCACGCAGGCAGAGGAAGACCGCACGGCTTATTCCGAAGCGCCCGCCAACGCGTTTGGAGAACTGATGGCGGAGCTGTTTACAGTGAAAGCAGATCACTGGACGCCGGTTCTGCGGCAGTTTGGCCGGAGTCTCGGCAAGCTGATCTATTTTATGGACGCGGCCTGCGATCTGGAAGAGGATCGGAAAAAGGGCCAGTATAACCCGCTGGCGCTGCTGGGCGTACAGAGCGGCGCGGACTTCCGCCCGCAGCTGACGCTTCTGGCGGGCGACGCGGCGGAGGCGTTTGAGCGCCTGCCCATCGTGCAGGATGCAGCGATATTACAGAACATTCTATATTCCGGCGTCTGGACGCGCTTTGAGGCGGCGTTCCGGACGAAGCAGGAGGAACCAACATGATCGACGATCCCTACAGCGTGCTCGGCCTGACGCCGGACGCGAGCGACGAGGAGGTCAAGCGCGCTTACCGCGCGCTGGCGAAGAAATACCACCCGGACATGAATCCGGGCGACCAGCACGCGGCGGAGATGATGAACCGCATTAACGCCGCCTATGACCAGATCAAAAACCCGCAGCCGCGCATAAGTACGCAGCAGCGAAGCTATCAGGCAGACCCCTTTGCGGGCTGGTACCGGCAGAGCTATCAGGGCGCGTGGTCGGAGGCCGACCCGATGGAGTCCGCGCGGCGGTACATCTTTGTGCAGGAATACGAGCGGGCGCTGCGGACGCTGAACGCCGTGCCCGAATCGCAGCGCACGGCGCAGTGGCATTATCTCGCCGCCGTCGCGAATACGAACCTCGGCAACCGCGTGCTCGGCTATGAGCAGATCACCAGAGCCTGCGCCATGGACCCGGCGAACGCGGAATACGCCGCCGCCCGCGACCAGATCGGCCGAAGCGGCACGGTCTATCACAGCCGTCAGTCCGGCTTCGGCTTCGACAACATCGACCTGAGCCGCGCCTGCTGCGGCATCTGCGCCGCAATGTCCTGCCTCTCCGGCCGCTGCCCGACCATCCTGTGGTGCTGAGAGAAAGGCTGTTCTTTTGTGGCGGGGTGTGCTATAATAAATTAAATGCCCATCAATGCAAGAACACTTTTCGGTTTTCTTGGCTCTTTTCCGCGAAATTTGAAGCGGCTCAATACTTCCGACGCTGTTCTTAAAGCCGTTGTAGGGGTTGATGCCGGTCACAGCCGTTCGCGGCGAAGGAGCGCTACGGATGTGGGTCTGCCGCTTGCCGG
>HF990534.1 GCA_000432135.1 Firmicutes bacterium CAG:124 | reverse complement strand
TGGGTGTCAATGCAAGGACAACGGCGCTTCTGAACGGCTCACGGTAATCGTGGATAATGCAAAAGGCACGACGCTTGGTCGTGCCTTCGCTATATGTTTTTGTATTTGCTTAATTCAGCAGATGCGGCTTTCCGGTGCTCTTTTTTGAAGCGGACTTCGTGGTAAGGACTTTGCTTGCCCATGCGAAGAAGTACGGCACGGAATCGAACAGGTAGCTGGACTTCATCAGCTCGTCCAGCAGTTCTTCCATCGTAAACGGCTGATAGCCATAGGGATTCAACTCATCGATGTAATCGTCCAATTCGTCGTGTGCTGCTGCCCGCAGGAATTTCTTCGTAATGTCATTTCATTCATTTGCGTCTGAAACGCAGTATCATTCCAGTGTTCTTTCGCAGCAGCAAAGTTTTCTACAAGCTGCTGTGCGCTGATCCCGACCGTCGCCGGTTTTGCGGTTTCCTCGAAGCCGTCTTCGGAGAGTTCGAACCAGCAGTGGTCTTCTTCTGGGTCATACCTGTCGAATCTCTGCTCCGGCAGACCAACCTGCGTCGGGATGAAGTATTCGCCCAAATCGCAGCAATCCATGATCTGCGCGATCTGCTCTGGCGTGAACGTTCCGGTGACGACGCATTCATTTTCCACCTTGTAATTGGATGCGTCGCGGTAGAGATAGCGGATCTGTGTATTCATATGCGCCTCCTGCTGCGGTTCAATGTGCAGGCCTTTGAGGACAGCACGCGGCAAGTGCTCATTTCGTACAACAAATCCGCGGCTGCACGCCGCGCCGCTGTGTGCATCCAGAAATATCTGTCCGACTGCTTCATAGTCAATGTTTTTGCAGAGCTGTTTTAATGTCGGCGCAACACCGCAGTCCATCAGATACTTTCCGATGGACTGCGCGCTGCTGCATCCCGGCAGAATAACGTAATCGTCCAGATGCTCCGTCAACTGCAAAATGTCCTTTGTGCCGGAGATCTTGTTTGCATCCAGCATCCCTGCAAATTTGTCGCAGTCGACTTCCGACATATGCTCCAGCCGTTCGGCAAGCTGATTGATGCGCTCCAGCTCACCCTCCGCGGCAAGATCTATGCCGCGCAAATGTTGCCCCAAATTCATGACCTCGCTTGCCGCGCCCTGAATCGTGACCGTTCTGGATATGGATCTCAGCTTTTCCATCGTTGCAGTCACGTCTTCTTTTTCTGCCGGGGTCGTCACAGGGAAAGAGAGCAGCACCTGCTTTCCAGTTTCGCCCTGCCTTAAAAACAGCGTCACCATGCCATGCCCTCCATTTTTGCTTCCTGTTCCTGCTGGTGGCTCTCTGCCGTGTTTCCCTGCATCAATTCTTCCAGCGTCAATGTACCGTGGTAGGAAACATAGCCGTAATCGGTGAATACGCCGTCCTCCTGCAAGATCCGCTTGATGCCGTATTCTTCGTAGTTATAAAACTCGGCCAGATTCTCGTCATATTCATAACGACCGGACTGCTGGATCATGTATTGGCCGTATTCCTCCGGGGTATGGACGTCCGGCGCAAAATCAAACTGATCCAGATTTTCGGCCAGCTGGCGGACGCTTTCGATGCCCTCCGGCTTCGCCAGATGGCAGACCGCGCCGAGCTTGGCGAAGTCATGTTCCTGAAAACCGGTGCACACCTGTGACAGTTCATTCAACTGGTAGTAGCAGCCGATCCTGATATCCAATGCGCGCACGACCTCGTCCGGAAACCGGCTGTCAGAAAACTGAACTTCCACTTTACCGAGGGCAGGAATTCCGACGCGGAGCAGCGCACGTTCTGCCTTGAGCGGATCTGTCGGAAACTGTATCCAATCATGATGCCTTACATCTTTATCGTTTTCCGGCACGATCTCCAATTCCATGACGCAGTTTTCGTTCATCCAGCTCTGCGGCAGATGCTTGCCGTCATAGGTTCGTTCCAGCTTCATGGTGTTGTCATACACAACACCATACGGCGTTATATGCCCCTGCTGTTCGGACATCAGCAGCCGCGCTGTTTCCGTGCCATCCAGATTGTCCAGTTCTTCCGGATTACTGGCACCATGAACGGTCAGGTAATGCCGCTTGCCGACCTTATCCAGATCATTGAAATCCGAAATGACCGTCACCTCTCTGGAACGGAGGGCGAGATCAATCATTTCACCCGCCGAGGATATGTCGAAGCGTTCCGCTGCCGCATTGAATTGCAGCAATTCATACCGGTCGAAGCTCTCCAACTGCTTTCCAAGCCAGTCCAACTCGTCCACACTCACCATCCGGCCGATCATCCGGCGCAGAGCAGGGCAGTCAGCCGAACGAAGGTCTGCGACGCAGCAGTCCTGCTCCAGCACCGAGCCGATCTGAATTTTATTCAACGCACGAATCGTTTTCTTGTATCGATCTTCCGGAATAGGAAACTCGACTATCTCAGCATCCGATATTGGATCGTTATCCTTTTTCAGCACCGCATCAAACAACGGTTTTCCTCCTTTCACTGATTTCTTCCATGTCTGTCAGCACGCACCGCCCATCTCCATGGTTGCACTGAAAACCATGCGCCATGTAATTGCAGTGCTGACAGCGTTCGTAGTCGCTGCACACCAGCGGCTCCGGTGGGTCGCGCGGGCAGTCC
>HF990533.1 GCA_000432135.1 Firmicutes bacterium CAG:124 | reverse complement strand
AAAAACACAGAGGAGGCGCAGCGTCATGAGCTTCAGGCTTGCGCTGGTCGGACACGGCTCGTCAATCAGAGAAATCCAGGAGATCGTAGCCGAAACATTTGAGAATATCGAAACTGTCGGAATTGAGATGCCCAGTGATGAGCGGGTCGATGAGGCGGCACAGGCGCTGAGGCGCTGTCTGCCGGAGCTGGACGGCGTCCTCTACACAAGAAGCGAGCCGTATAAGCTGATGGTGAGCCGCGTGGATCATGGGGCGGTGCTGGCGCGGTATGTCAACGTCGACGCAGCCAGCTTCGTCCACGCGCTTTTGATCGCGCAGAGCAAATACCACGCGGATATTTACAGAGTCAGCGTAGACACGCTGGACTATGTCACCGTTATGAAGACGTATCGTTCGCTGGAGCTGGACATGGATCACGTGCAGCCGGTCAGCATCAGCGTGGATACCAATGCGGCGCATTTTGTCGACGCAACGACAAAGACGCACCGCGAGAGCTACCGCAGTGGCCTGTGCAGCGTCTGCATTACAAATATCCGCAACGTGCAGGACACGCTCGCAGCCGAGGGCATCCCCTGCGTGCTGATGGCGCCGAGCCCGGATAATTATATCAGCGAGGTGCGCCGTCTGATCCTGTCCTGGCACGTGAAGGAAAAGGCAAAGGAAGGCAGTGTGATCATCCGGATCCACGCAGAGCTCAGCGGTGATTACTATCTGAATCGGAAAACGATGGTGCAGAGCGTACTGGATCTGGCCAAGCTCGCGGAGCAGATCGTTCTGTTTGCGCAGCTGGTGAGCGGCGCGTATCTGCGCATGGGCGAGCAGGATTTCGCCGTGATCTGCAGCTACGAGGTGCTTTCTGACACAACGGATCGGTTTTCCCACTTTGATCTTCTGGCGCAGGTCTACGGCGGAACGCCCTACCGGCTGGCGGTCGGGATCGGAACAGGGCTGCACTTCCAGCAGGCGCTGGTAAACGCGGAGCTCGGCACGCAGCGTGCATGGGAGGAGGGCTCCAACCGGGCGTATCTGGTCTACGCGGAGGATCGCTTCGTCGGCCCCATCCAGCCGAACGAGCTGATGCATGTAAAGCGGAGCCAGTTTGACCCACAGCTGCTCAAGGTCGCGCAGGACTGCGCGCTGTCGAACAATACGGTTCTGAAGATCAGCACCTTCGTGCAGCGTAAAAATAACGGCACGTTCTTTACCGCAGAGCTGGCCGAGGAGCTGCACATCAGCTTCCGCACAGCCGCGCGCATCGTGGAAAAGCTGGAGCAGAACGGCTATATCGTCGAGGTCGGCCGCAGCGTTCTCAATGGTCGAGGCCGGCCGACCCGCGTCTTTCAGCTGCTGCGCTGAATTTCACGCAGAAAATCAGTTCCAGCGATATGACCCGACGCAGTGTGTTTTTACCGCAATGCTGCAGAACAGCGGCAGCTATACGCCGCGGAAAAGTTTGGATCCTTCCGGTTTGTCCGGATGGTTTTTCGGAATGGATGCGCGAACGGCGGAGAGGATCGTTATCTTATCCTCCCCGCCGCTCTTCTTGTTTTCACCTGATCCAATGGTCCTGTTTTCAGCAGCCAAGACCATTGCCGCGCGGCCCGTTCGCCCCTGCGTATTTCTCTGTTCCCTGCGGCGCAACTTTTGCGCCGTCCTCTGCCCGGCTTATCTTTCAGCGTAGTTGCGCCGGTTGACATCATTTCGATCCGTGTTTTTCAAAATTAACAATTCTCAAACAAAACGCAAACAATCGTGAAACGCAGCGCTTGTATGCTATCCTCACTATGAAGCAGGGAGCAATGGTATGGCACAAGGGAAACGGATATTACAGTGCCTGCTGTTTCCGGCAGGG
>HF990532.1 GCA_000432135.1 Firmicutes bacterium CAG:124 | reverse complement strand
TTAAAGCGTTTAATTAGGTTTTGGTATGAATAATAATTTGATTTCAAACGCAATCCGATACGCAACATCAAAGGTAAACATCACTTACACAAGTAATAATGATGGCTTTTATCTCTCTGTTTCAGACAATGGATGTGGCTTTTCAAAAAATATTTTAAGCAAAGCAACCAATCCATATTTTACGGAAGAAGAAAATCACTCTGAGCATTTCGGACTTGGGCTGTATATCTGTAAAATTTTATGCGAACATCACGGTGGTTATCTGAAAATTGAAAATTGCTCAATCGGAGCAAAAGTGACTGCTTTTTTCAAATCTCTCGATTAGTAGATAAAAAGTAGAAAATTGCATTCTATACTCTCTATGTAAACACATGGAGAGTATTTTTTTGCTCCCTAAGACGAAAGGAGTTTTTGATATGGAACTTAAAGCAATTCAACTAACAAAGCAATATGGCTCAAAAACAGCCGTAAACCATTTGAACCTCTCATTATCAAATGGCGTTTACGGTTTGCTTGGTGCAAATGGTGCGGGAAAAACTACCCTTATGCGGTTACTCTGCGATATTCAGACACCGACCTCTGGGAAAATTACTTTGGACGGGAAAAACATATCTGTACTCGGGGAGAAGTACCGTAATTTATTGGGATATTTACCGCAACAGTTTGGATATTATCCAGACTTTACAGCTTGGGATTTCCTTATGTATGTTGCGGCATTAAAAGGACTGAGTGAAAAACAAGCTCATAAGAAAGCAACAGAATTGTTGGAAGCTGTTGACTTAGCAGAGAAAAGAAACCTCAAAATCAAAACTTTCTCTGGTGGTATGAAACAACGTTTAGGTATTGCACAGGCGATGTTGAATAATCCACGCATCTTAATTTTAGATGAGCCGACAGCAGGTCTTGATCCAAAAGAGCGTGTCCGTTTTCGTAATCTGATTAGTGCATTTTCTAAAGATAGAATAGTTATTCTCTCTACGCACATTGTTTCTGATGTCGAGTTTATTGCTGAGGACATTATTATGATGAAAGACGGTCAGATTCTCCATTTTGGAAAAACGCAGGAAATTACCACAGAAATTGACGGACAGGTATGGGAATGTACAGTTCCGACCAGTCGTGCGGAGCAATATTCTGAAACTCTGAATATAAGCAATTTGCGAAACATTGAAAATAATTGTACGGTTCTGCGTGTGATTTCTGAACAGTCGCCTATGGAAAATGCGATAAAGGTAGAACCTACATTAGAGGATTTGTATCTATTCTATTTTAAAGGAGTGAACGAATAATGAAAAATCTAATCAAGTTTGAATTACGAAAAATATTGACAAAACGCTTTGCGGTTATTTCTATTGCTGCCATATTACTATTGTCCTTGATACTGTCTTTTTCCACGCTTCACAGTATGTACGCATTTGACGGAAACGGTACAGAGGAAACTGGAAAAGCTGCGGTTGAAATTGATAAGCAAATTGCATTGAAGTATGAGGGAAAGTTAACTGACAATAAAGTACAGCAGATGATGTCTGAGTTTAAGCCTACTCAAGATTTACATGGAATGAACGCAAAATACATTTATCAAAATGCTTTGCAGTCTTCTGTATTCTCCCATTTTGCTGATATAGATGGTAGTTGGAACGGGTTAAGCGTAGCTGATGTATTTGGCGATAAAGAAATAAAAGTTGGGTATGTAAACGGTTGGCTTAGTACAAGCCAAAATATGGCGAAGATTTTTATTGTCCTTTCATTAGTAATTATTTTGCTAATTGCTCCTGTTTTCTCTGGCGAGTATGGTGGAGTGGATAACATTATTTTGACAAGTAAATACGGAAAGACAAAATGTGCCACGGCAAAAGTATTAGCAAGTTTACTTTCAGCCGTTTTCATAACGACTTTGGTTGTTATTTTCAATTTGCTTATTGCGGTTGCTATTTATGGAACAGAGGGGCTGGACTGCTC
Organism: Firmicutes bacterium CAG:124; assembly: GCA_000432135.1. GTDB lineage: Bacteria > Bacillota > Clostridia > Oscillospirales > Oscillospiraceae > CAG-170. The sequence goes on along the minus strand of HF990532.1, from coordinate 9,606 downwards.
TATCCTTTTTGCTCCAATAGATTTTTTAGAAGGGTATATTCCATTTAATATTACTTGCGGAACAGTATTAAAGTATCAAATCCTGTTGGCGTTTATGAGTGCAATCAGTGTAACAGGAATAGTTTTAATTCTGTCTGCTGTTTGTAAAAGTCAAATGATAGCGTTTGTAATTTCAGCAGCTATTTATGTGATACCGATAATGCTTCCTATCTCTGAAACAAGTGCATTATATCGAATTATTGTGCTGATGCCCCTTTTCTATTCACAGTATATTTCCATAATGTCTGTTGAACAAATGCACAATGGTATGCTTTATGCAGTATGGTCTATTCCTGTTGCGATTGCTTTAGTAGTAATAGGTTCAATCATTTCCCATAAGGCATTTTCAAAACATCAAGTAAGATAAGCTTTAAAATCAATATGAAGCAAGCCCATCAAATAAAAAAACGGTGCTTTGGTGGGCAGTATAAACATGCCCAGATGAAAATTTAACTTCCCTCTGAACCCGTTTTCGAGTTTGGAGGGATTTTTTATGCGATGGTCGCATATGACCGCAATGCTGCTCATCAGAAGCAGCTACTATTTACGGAGTGTCACAGTGGAGTGAAGATTATCTTTTAGAAAAAATCATCACTTACTCGTGGCACTCTTACATTTTACAAGCAGAGATTACATCTCTTGATTATAGATATGTTTACGCTCATTGCCGTAGAGGTCTTAGTACCTTTGCGGCTTTTTGTTTGTCGAAAAATGTCTTAACACAAAACAAGGCTATTTCTTGCGTTGGTTGCCGTTCACCGCCTGCCAATCTGGATTTTCAAAAAAATTCAGATTGGAGGAAACAATATGGCATACAACAAAGCCAAAGAAGAAAAGAAATGGCGGCTCTGGAAAGAAGCCGAGGAAAAGCAGTTACGGAGCTTGGGGGTTAATGAGGACGATATAGAAAAACTCCGTATTCACGATTGGGCGATTTTTAATTCCGACAGACGGTATTATCAGCGAGTGCAGGAAACAGGTACATATCTTGATGAACTTGCCGAAGATACTACGCAACCCGAAGTGAAAACGGTTGAGGATTTTCTGGACAGCATTGAAAATCAATGCCTATATCAAATCTTGATTAAGGTAGACAGGTTTACATTGCAGATTGCTTTGATGAAGATACAAGGATATTCAACCCGTGAAATTGCGGTGTGTCTGAATATTACTGAAAAAGCTGTTTACAGACGAATGGACAGGCTCAAAGAAAAATTAAAAAAGTTTTTTGAGTAGAGGGGAAAATCGAATATTCCCACGGGCTACAGGGTGAGAGGACAAAAACCTCTTACCCTGTTTTCCTTTGTGTGGCGAAAACGGGGGGCGTTCCTTGACAAGTGAATACCCATTCGCCAAATACTTTCTCTTTGTGATTGTGATGAGCATAAGCGTGTGCAGCGGTACGCCAAGACCTGCCGACAGGCAGCGAGCGATTGAAAGGTGGTGAGCCAATCTTACCGACTCAAAAAATCGGGTAGCTCCCGATTTCGCCATAACCCACAAAGAGGATAATGATACTCCCGTCCAGTCACAGTCCGAGCGTGATAAAACCGTCGCAGGCAATGAGGGCGGCTCTGTCAGACCGACAGTTGGGGTGGAACTCCCGTGGTGTCAGTTCGCTGCTGACCGTTTGGCGACTTCCCATAGCATTTCGGGGTGTCGAGGACAAATTGAAATGCTCCTATCATATTCAGCCAAACGAAAGGCGGTCATAAGAACAGAGATTTTGTTTATACTCTCCCGACCTTAAATACTTCCTTTTGTTTGGCTGCCTACATAGGCAGAACATACCTGCCTAAATAAATCTGGGAGGTCAAACATAATGGAAAGAAAAATCAAGCGTGGAGATATTTACTACGCAAATCTAAATCCCGTTATCGGCTCGGAGCAAGGCGGAACAAGACCTGTACTTATCATTTCAAACGATGTCGGCAATAAGCATAGCCCTACGGTCATTGTCGCACCCATCACAAGCCGAATACACACTAAAGCAAAATTGCCGACACACACTTTAATCAATGATTTTGAAGGTTTGGATAAGAACTCAATCATTTTGCTTGAACAGGTAAGAACGATTGATAAGCAGCGACTAAAGCAGTATTTGGGAATGATACCAGACAATATAGTGGCAAGGGTTGATAAGGCTCTTGCCATTAGTGTTGCATTGGAGAAAACGAAGGCAACAGATGTGTAAAAGGGACGAGAACGATAAATTTGCACATTGGTAAAAATGCGGCTGTATTTCTATAATTTAGAGTACAGCCGCTTGTTTTATAGCGGAGGTACTCATTATGGGAAATGAAAACTATATCCAAAATCCAGAATTGCAAAATGAACAGATGAAAGATGAAAATGAAGTATTTAATTCATTTATCAATGTTATGGTGCAGATAGTTGAAAAATACGGAAAGACAGTTTTGCAAGAATTGGATTGTGCTGCGTAAGCTACGCAGCCTTACATATCACATTTCCCTATAAAATTATGGAGGTGGTACGATGAACAGAGAAGGAAAGAAATGTGTCCTGTATCCGAGAGTAAGTACCGAGATGCAGGTAGATGGATACAGTCTTGAAGGACAAAAAAACGGATTAAAGCGATTTGCTGACCGAGAAGAAATGGAGATTGTCGGTATCTATGAGGATGCAGGTAAATCAGGAAAATCTATTGAGGGACGACCTGCATTTAAGAAAATGCTTTCCGATATAAAAAACGGATTGGAGATAGATTATATTCTGGTTTATAAACTTTCCCGTTTCGGAAGAAATGCAGCGGATATTCTAAATTCATTAGAGTTTGTGCAATCTTATGGAATAAATCTTATTTGTATTGAAGAAGGAATTGACTCGTCACAGACAAGTGGAAAACTTTTAATCTCTGTTTTGTCTGCGGTTGCAGAAATAGAAAGAGAAAATATCATTGAACAGACAATGAATGGACGGAGAGAAAAAGCACGACAAGGTGGGTGGAATGGTGGATTTGCACCATACGGATATTATCTGAAAGACAATCAGCTCTTGATAGAAGAAACGGAAGCTGAAGCAATCAGAATTATATTTGATAAATTTGCTAATTCTGATATAGGACTTGGCGGAGTAGCAAAATATCTTAATCTTCAAGGTATAAAGAAGATACCTCGTCAGAACGGCACATTGGAAACTTGGAGCAGTCATTTTATACGGTTGATATTAGACAATCCTGTTTATTGTGGAAAGATTGCTTATGGCAGAAGAACACGAGAAAAGGTAAAAGGTACAAAAAATGAATATAAGCAGGTTCATGCAGAGGATTACATTCTGGAAGATGGACAACATGAAGGAATTATCAGCGAGGAATTGTGGCAAAAGGTTCACGCAAAGCGTATGGCAACAGGAATTAAACAGCCATCCAAAATCGGTAAGGATAGGTCACACCTTTTGACGGGGATATTAAAGTGTCCCCTTTGTGGAAGTTCAATGTATACGAACAAACACGCTTGGACAAATAAAGACGGCACATACAAAGAGGTTTACTATTATATTTGTGGTAGAAATAAGCAGGAGCGAGGACATCATTGTGATTATAAAGCATCGCTAAGAAAAATAGATATTGAGCCACTTGTAATTGAAGCTGTTAAGGAATTGGTAAGCGATAAGTATTTTGCAAAAGAGATTGAAAAGCGTATTGGCGTACAGACCGATACAACAGCTATTGATAAGGAACTTGCCAATTACGAGAGTAAGCTGAAAGAAGTAGATTTGAATAAAGCCCGTCTGGAACGAGAGATTGATAATCTGCCTATTGATGCTCGTTTCAGAGAAAGGAAAATCCACGACATGACTTTAAGACTTGATGCCTTGTATGATACGATTGTAGAGTTGGAAGAACGGATTGAAGATGCAAAGCTGAGAAAAAGTTCTATCGAAATGGAAACAATCACTCTGGACAATATTTACAAGCTTATGCTGAATTTCGGAAAGCTCTATGATATAATAAGTGACGAGGAAAAGAAAAGCCTTATAACTTATCTAATAAAGGAAATTCAGATATATCCTAATGGAGAGTCAGAGATGCCTTTGAAGTCGATAGAGTTTAATTTTCCGATATATCGTGATGGACAAGAGGTAAGGCGGCTCTTGTGGGAAAAAGGTAATACCGTTGACACGATGGCGCGGCTGCGCTCGCTGATCCTTGCGCTGAACGAGACCTGGAAGGGCGAGGCACAGGCTGCGTTCGTCGCAAAGTTTGAGAGTATGCAGAGCAGCTTCACAAGCTTCTCTGAAATGCTGGAGGGCTACGCAACGCTGATGGATACGGCGGCCCGCGAGCTGCAGAACACGGATCAGGGCCTGAAGGCGACCATGCAGAGCAGCTTCAACTAAGACAGAATTACAAAGGGGCAGTGCTTCCACGCTGCCCCTTTTGTCTGCGTTATAGATATTTGGAAAAAATGGAGAAAAGTATGAAAAGAATAAAGATGATGTGTTTCCTGCTGGCGCTGCTCGGCTTGCTGAGCGCCTGTTCCGCGCATTCCGTTGACGCTGAGGAGCAGTCCACGCCGACGTGGCAGTCCCGGTACGATCTGGGCGTGCGCTATCTGTCGGACGGAAGGTATGAAGAGGCGATTCTGGCCTTTACCGCAGCCATCGAGATCGACCCGAAGAACGCGCAGGCGTATGAGCAGCGAGGCGACGCGTACTGGGAGCTGGCGCAGAGCGCGCAGGGCAGCGAACAGACGGATGCATACCGCAGCGCTGCGGAGGATTATGAATCGGCAATGCAGTGGGGGAGCGAGACGGACGAGCTGTACCGCCGCGCGGCGGATGCGTACTACGGTGCGCAGGACTATGAAAAGGCGGAGTCCTATTATGAAAAGCTGCTCGAAAAGGACGAGGATGTGCTTGCGCGTCTGATCGAATGCAGCCGGGCGCTTGGAACCGGGAAGGAGCTTGCGAAGCGGCTGCAGGCGCGTTATCTCGAGACGGGTGAAGAACGATATTTACAGGCGCTCTGCGAGCTGTGGCCGCAGGAGGCGCTGCGCGCCTATGCCGCGCTGCTTGGCACAGACGGCACAATGGGCTTTGCGCTTGTCGATCTGGACGAAGACGGCACGCCGGAGCTGATCTGCGGCGAAATTGATACGAAGGGGCAGTCTGAGCAGATCGCGCTGACCGATTATACGCTCTATACATGGAAAAACGATCAGGTGACGGAGCTGTACCACGGCTTTGTCGATACCTGGATCAACCCCGATGTCCGCGTCACCACGGCGGGGGCCGTTGTCAACAATGGGCACGGCACGTCTGGCGCATATGAGCTGCAATATGTCCATTGGGACGGCGTGCAGATCGAGCATCATGATTTCTGGAGCTACGCCAAAACCGAGGATATGTCCGGCGAACGGGCATATTATCTCGACGACGTGGAGGTTTCCGAGGCTGTTTTTTACGAGCGCCTTGCCGACTGCACAGAAGGCGACGACGGATACGTGCTGCGCTTCCTTGCCAACACGCCGGACAATTGCAGAAAGTACCTGCGCGATTCCATACAGGCCAGCCGGCAGCCGGAACAGCCGCAGCTGAACGAGCAGGAGCTTCTGGCGCTTTTGCAGGAGAATCTGGCATGGCTGAACGCGGTCGAGGGTGAGACGTTTTTTGTTGAGGGCCAGGGATCGTATATGGCGATCGTTTCCTATGAAAACGGCCAGTACGGAAGAATCAAGCGCCTTGTGCCGTCTCCGGCGACCACCTCGGAGCTTGAGAGTACACTCGCAGAAGACGAAGCCATCGACCCGACGTTCAGCTCCTATTATCCGATTTCGAACTATTCCAGCAAGGAGCAGATTCTGGATAACCTGAGAGAATATATGGACGTAGACAGTCTGGGCATTATGCAGAACGCTTACGCAACCGTTTCAGACGTACTGAATGATAACGTTTGGGAATTAAACGGCGGGTTGTATCTGGTTCGCGGCGGGCGCGGATACGGCGTATTTAACTATGACCCGCAGACGCTGAAAATCGTCAGCTTCGATGAAACGACCTGCGAGGCGGAATGTGATCTGATGCGTTTTGGAGATTACTTTGATTCCGTTCAGACCATTTCATTTGAGAAACGCAGCGGCCGGTGGATCATCACGCATATAGAAAAAGCCAATGGCGGCGCAGACCCCTATACCATCACCGCAGAAACCAGAGCGGACCGCAGCCTCTATCCCCGCCCGGAGCGCACGCTGCAGCAGGGCAGCCAGGGAGAGGACGTCAAATATGTACAGGCTATGTTGGTTGTCATGAACTATGATGGCGTGGTTGTCGACGGCGATTTTGGCCAGGCTACGGAAGCGGCGCTGATGCGCTGGCAAAAGAACCATTCACTTACCCAAACGGGCGTTGTCGATGCCGACACGCTGCAGCAGCTTGAGGCTGCCGAGACAGCATGGCTGCTCCGGGAGTAAAGCGGAGCGATGTTGTGGTGACGGCTGGAGAATGGGGCGGAAAATCACAGTTACGGCACAAATGGTGCAAACTTAAATGACGATCTACTTCGCGTCAGAGGTAGCTTCCAAATCGAGAATACTGGCCTATATCGATACGCTGCCATATGACACCATTGCCGACAGTGCGCGGAAGCTTGTAGACGCATACGCGGATATGCTGAACAGCACCGATTCGGGCGAGGGAATTTTCTATCCGGACGAAACAGATGCCAACCGCTTCTGGACGGCAATTTATAACTACGAAATCAATCAGAGGGGATACCTTGATGCCGATGACGTCAATTATTGGATGTACAAAGGTTACCGGATGGATAGCCGTCAAAATGTGCAGGATGTTGCAAATGCGATGTATGGACATATCGTAGAGCTGCCGCCGCGTGATTATGTGCCTAGCTATTGTCCGAAGGACAGTGATACATGCTATTATTTCGGCATAGGCGACCGTGGCGCGGTACAGGTGGCGCTGGACGGCTTCGAACGCTCGGAGGATGGCAGCGCCGTGCTCAAGCTGTCCTATTCTTTCCCCATGGATGGCCTATACATGACCGCGCTGGCAAAGCTGCGGGTCAACCCGAATGTAAATCTCGACGGCGAGATCCCGTTTTATTACATGATAGAATCCGTGGAGATCCGGTACGCGTGATCCTGCGCGGACGGGAAAACGGTATGCAATAGGAGAATCGATATGAAACGCTTCTTTTATATCCTTCTGGCAGCGCTGTTGCTGCTGTCGCTTGCCGCGTGCCAGAAAGCCCCGGAAGCCGCCGAACCGGCGGACGAAGCCCCCGGCTGGCAGGCAAAGTATGACCTCGGCGTGCGCTACCTGTCCGAGGGGAAGTATGAAGAGGCCATTCTGGCCTTTACGGCGGCGATTGAGATTGATCCCAAGCGGGCGGAAGCCTTCCTGGGCCGTGGCGACACCTATGAAAAGCTTGTTGATTTGGAGCGGGCTGCGGCAGACTATCGAGTTGCTTTGGAACTTGAACCCAACGCAGATGCGGAGATAAAATTGAAAAAATGGGAAGCGGAACTGTTGTCAGCGCAACTGCAGGACGAGCTTTGGCCGATGGTTCGCGATCTGGTGCTCCCAATGACAGTGGATTCCGTGGTGCTGGGAGAGACGAGCATTGAAACAGCCAAGAGCATTTATGCGTCATATCCCTACGCCAAATCCAACCTGATGAACGATGCTACACAAGACACGGTGTACAATTGCTTTGGTATGGATATGCCAATTCCTGCCGGTTACGAAGAGAATGAATTCGGGTTTCTATTTGCTGCACCCGTGGGTGGAGCTGTCTGCGACATCTGTATAAACCAACCTGGTTTCGTCGCGCTTGGCGCATTGCAGGTCGGGGATGCGGCGGAAATGGCACTGGAATTATTCGGCTTTCCTGAAATGCCGCTCCATGTACCCCTCCAATGGATTCTGAAGAATGGTGCACAGCTGGAGTATAATTGGTATAGTGATGACGACTTTACGTTTACTTATCAACTCAATGAGCAGACAGCAACGGTTTACGTTGAAGGTGGAGTTGTGCATTATGTGGGGCTGAAAGTGGAAGATAGTCCTGCATAAGAGACTGATTTTCGATTGGCTTTTTTTGAAAGTGCGTGACGGCAGAGCAAAAGACCAATAAGATAAGTGTGGAAAAACAGAGGAGAAATATGGAATATTCAGTTGATGCGGCTGTTTTGGATGGCTGGAATATAACGCGGCTGCTTGGCGAAGGCAGCTATGGAAAAGTATTTGAAATCGAGCGCAGCGAGTTCGGGCAGACGTACCGGGCGGCGCTGAAGGTGATCACGGTCCCGCAGAGCAGCGCGGAGGTTCGGAGCGTGATCTCCGAGGGCATGAGCGTGTCGCAGGCCGAGGCATATTTTCACGGCATCGTCGAGGAGCTTATGCATGAGTTTTCCATCATGTTCAAGCTCAAGGGTACGGCGAACATTGTAAGCTGCGAAGATTTGCGGGTGCTTGAACATCCGGATGGTATCGGCTGGGACATTCTCATCCGCATGGAGCTGCTGCACCCGCTGCTGCCGTATGTCTATCAGCACCCGATGGCGCGGCGGGACATTATCAGGCTCGGTATCGATATCTGCAAGGCGCTGGAGCTTTGCCAGCGGTACAACATCATCCACCGCGACATCAAGCCGGAAAACATTTTTATTTCCGACAACGGGGATTATAAGCTCGGCGATTTCGGCATCGCGCGGACGATCGAACGCACGACCTCCGGCCTGTCCAAGAAGGGCACGTATAGTTACATGGCCCCGGAGGTCTACATTGGAAAGAAATATGGCTTCAGCGTCGACACGTATTCGCTCGGACTGGTGCTGTACCGGATGCTGAACAAGAATCGCGGCCCGTTCCTCCCGCAGCCGCCGGAGGCAATTACCTATGACAACCGTGAGCAGGCGCTGGCCAGACGGATGTCCGGCGAACCGCTGCCGCGCCCGTTCTACGGCGAAGGCCGCCTCGGCGAGATCGTCCTGAAGGCCTGCGCGTTTGACCCGAAGGACCGCTATTCCAGCCCCCAGCAGCTGCGGCAGGAGCTGGAAGCCATCCTGTACACCCAGACAGACGCAGCCGTCATCTACCCCGACGGCGACGAGCTGACGATGGATCGTGAGTCGTATGCTTCCGCGCGATATGCGGCGGCATTCGGCACTAGCACGTCCAAATCAGCGAGTGCAACGCAGGGCGTCTTTACCGGCGATTACCACACAAAGGCCGAGGCAACCAGTGAAGAACGAACACAGTCCGCCTTTGGTTCGGAAGAGCCGAAAAACGCAGGCACAAAAAAGAAACGAAAGAAAATAGGACGTTTGATCATTGGGATAGTCGCGGCGGCTCTGCTTGTGCCGGTGGTGCTATGCGTGATTGGGGCAATTCCGATTCCTGCTGCTATCCACAATATATTCGTGCCGCAGACAATTCCGGAGGCACTGCGGGAATATGAAGAAGCCGGTACGCTGGAAAAACTTTATGAAAACGGGAATCTAAGCGGCTACCAAGTGGTAGCCTACAGAGAAGATGGAGAACTTGATTCCGTGCAGATATTTGATACAGCAGGAAACTGTGTACGGA
>HF990531.1 GCA_000432135.1 Firmicutes bacterium CAG:124 | reverse complement strand
CCGCAGAATTGCTCTGCGGCGGGGTTCACTTATGTGCAAAAACAGCCGAAAAGCCCTATTCTAAGCGATTCTCGGCGTTTTTCGGGCATAGAAAAATCCACCGTAATTCTATCAAAATTACGGTGGACTTATGGCGGAGTGGGAGGGATTCGAACCCTCGGACGGCTTTTGACCGTCACACGATTTCCAGTCGTGCTCGTTATGACCGCTTCGATACCACTCCATGATATCGGCTGGCCGTGTCAAACCCCGGACAGCCCTAATATCATACACAAAAGCTGTCCGTTTGTCAAGGGTTACTTTTGAATTTCTTCAAATATTGCGCGAAGCTCCGTTTCGGTCAGGGGACGGTGCTGACCCGGCTTCAGATCACCGAGCGTGAGCTGCCCCTCCTGCACGCGCCGCAGGCGCGTGACGGTCAGCTCTGCACGCTCGCAGAGCCTGCGGATCTGCCGGTTGCGGCCCTCGTGGATCGTGACGCGGAAAAGCGCGGTCGTGCCGGCTTTGTGCAGAAGCTGCACAGCAGCGGGAGAAGTCTTGCGGCCGTCGATTTCGATGGACTGCGAAAGAGACTGCTCCTTCCCTGCTATGTACCCGCTGACCCAGACGAGATAGGTCTTGTCGATGCTCTTTTTCGGGTGCATGAGGGCGTTTGCCAGCACGCCGTCGTTCGTCATAAGCAGAAGGCCCTCGGAGTTATAATCCAGCCGCCCGACCGGATACACGCGCTCCGGTACATCCGCGACGAGCTCCGCGACGGAACGCCTGCCCTTTTCATCGTGCATGGTGGTCACGAAGCCGCGCGGCTTGCAGAGCATGAGATAGACCGGCTGCGGCTCCTGCCGCGTTTTGACGCGTGTGCCATCCAGCTCGATCACGTCCTCCTCTGCGTCGGCCTGCTCGCCAAGCTGCGCGGTGTTGCCGTTGACGCGGACGCGGCCCGCCGCAATCAGCTCCTCCGCCCTGCGGCGTGAGACACCTGCGCAGCGCGCCAGAATTTTTTGCAGTCGTTCTTCCATACGATCCTCCTGTTCTGCGGATAGACGGGCGTGTCGCGCCCAAGAACGGCAAAGCCGTAGTCCAGAAGCGCAGTGTGGTCGCGCCAGTCGTCCGGGTCCGAGATAGTGACGGCGATGAGCATCCTGCCGTCACGCTCGGCAGCGCTGACGAGAATGCGGCCCGCATGGCGGGTATAACCGGTCTTGACGCCGATACAGCCGTCATAGCGCCAAAGCAGCTTGTTGTGATTGGTAAGCGTCCGGCCCGCGCAGACCGCAGTTTTGGTCGAGACGACCGCGCGGAGCTGTGCGTTTTGCAGCGCTGCCTGCGCAAGGTGGGCCAGATCGAGCGCAGTGGAATAATTTTCGCCGCTGTCCAGCCCGTGCGGGTTGGCAAAGTGCGTCTGCGTCAGGCCCAGCGCACGGGCGCGCAGATTCATCTGGCGGACAAACGCTCCTTCGCTGCCGGAAACGGAGATTGCCAGCGTCAGGGCGGCATCATTGCCGGAATGGAGCATCATGCCGTAGAGCAGATCGCGGCGCGTCAGCGTCTCATCCTTTTTCAGGTACATACTGGAGCCTTCCAGCCCTACGGCGGCGTCCGGCACGGTCACAGTTCTGTCCAGTTCTCCCGCTTCGCAGACGAGAAGACCGGTCATGATCTTTGTCGTGCTGGCGATCAGCGCGCGCTGCTCGCCGTTTTTCACGTAAAGGCACTCCCCTGTCGTCCCGTCGAGCAGTGCGGCGCTTTTGGCCGACACCTGCGGAGGCGGCGCGAGCTGTGCGGCGCTGGATATACCCGCCGCGCCGAGGAAAAAGGCGGCGGCGCAGAGTGCCGCCGCCGCTTGCCGGATCGTTTTTTGACCGCTGCGTCTCATTCTGCATCACCCTGCCGGGAGTTTGTGCAGAATGCGCGGGTTTTATGCTTCTTCCGCTGCCTTTTCGGCCTCTTTTGCGGCTTTCTTTTCCGCAAAATATGCCTCGCCCTTTTCCAGCAGATCGGGCAGCAGCTCGATCAGGCGGTCGACCGACGTGGAGGCTGGCTCCGCGACCGGGAGCATACGCACGTTCTCGCCGCGGATCACAAGAAATGCGACCGGCGTGATCTTGATTCCCGCGCCTGCTCCGCCGCCGAAGGAATTATCGCGGTTCGCGGGCATATTTTTCGTTGCGAAATCGCTGCCGCCCCCGCCATAGCCGATGGAAACCTTGGTTACGGGGATGATCGTCACGCCGCCGGGCGTGGTGATGGGACTGCCGACGACCGTGTTGACATCGATCATATCTTTAATCTTGCTCATGGTATTGGTCATCATATCAGACAGAGGATGTTCCATACTTTACACCGCCTTTTTTCGTTCGTTCAGAATTTTTAGGAACCGGATGCCAGCGCGCAGCGCAAGGGCCAGCGACCGACCGATGGTGATCGTGGTCACAAGATGCGCGTCGACCTGTGTGTTGCTTATAGTATAATCGAGCGCGGGCTGAATGTCACGCTTTTTTATGACGAAAAGCCGCTCTAAAGACGGCGTGATCGCGCCGATGGCGGCCCAGGCCCGGCCATAGCCCATAGCGGCCTTTGCCGGATCGTCGCTGCCGCCGATACGGACATACAGCGTCAGTTCGTTCACGCGGAGCTTGCGGCGCAGATCGCCGAGCGTATCAAGCACAATATCCAGCAGCTGCAAAATTTCGTCCACGCCGCCGGAAAGGATCGGATTTGGCTTTTTTTCCTGCGAAGCGGCTTTTTCCGGTGCCTTTTCCGGTTTCTTTTGCTGTTTCTTTTTCTTTTTTGGCTTCTGCGGCAGAAGCTGAAGGCGGATGGGGCCGAGCTTCGCCGCAAGAAATACGCCCTCCGCATTATAGCGCGCATCAACGCCGACGGGAATGCAGCCGATCAGCACAAGGGCAGCAAAAATCGCAAGAAGCGTCATCCACCATGTCCAAGTCATAGCGGGATCTCCTGCTGCACAGGCGCTGATGCATCCGGCTGCGTGGACTCCTCCTGCTTCTGCTCCAGTGGCTCGACCTGCGAGGGATCGACGTGCAGGTCGACCTTTTCAATCTCCGGCAGCTCGGCCAGCGATTCCAGGCCGAACACGCGCAGGAAGTCCGGCGTCGTCTCATAGACGATGGGGCGGCCCGGCACGTTCAGCCGTCCGCATTCGCGGATGAGCTTTTTTGTCACAAGGGCGCTGACGCAGTAGGCGCTGTCAACGCCGCGGATCTGTTCGACAAGCGCCTTTGTCGCGGGCTGGTAATACGCGATGACCGTCAGCGTTTCCAGCTGCGACGGCGAAAGCTTCGGCGGCTTGCGCGTTTCAAGTGTTTTGGTCACATATTCCGCCATTTCCGGCGACGAGCACATCTGATAGGCGTTTTCCAGCCGCACAATGCGGATGCCGCTGCGGTTGAAGCTCAGCTCGTCCATCAGCGTCTTGCACGCTTCGTGGATTTCTGCTTCATCGTGTTCGAGCGTCTGGCTCAGGCGTTTGGCGTCCACCGGCTCTCCGGCGGCAAACAACACGGCCATCAATGCCCGCTGTAAATCATTCTGCTCCAAGATTAGCCTCCTGATCAGGAAATGTCCGTCTGCACGTCGGCATCCGGCGCTTTTAGAAAGGTAACCGCCATATCGCCGCGTTCATCCTCTCCGATGGAAACGGAGCGAAGGCGGCACAGCTCCAGCACGGCGAGGAACGTCGCCACGATCTCCGACCGGCTGCGGCTGCCCTTGAACAGGGACAGAAAGCGCATGACACCGTGGGCAAGCAGGCGGCTGATGACCTGTTTGGCCTTCTGCGTGACCGGGTACGGCTCTGTGCCGACGATCCCGGCGAAGTTGGACGCGGGCGGCGGCAGACGGCGCTCCGTCCGGTCCTGCATGGCAGCAAGCGCGGCGGTCAGATCGGACTTGTCGTGCCGGTAGCGGTAGGTTCTGTCCGGCTGGTACGGCTCCGGCCCCTTGGTGAACAGGCCGAGGCCAAGCTCGTTGCGCGCGGCCAGCTGCTTTGCAGCCTTCTGGATCTGCTGATACGCGTCCTGCCGCTGGCGCTTCTGGAGGGATTCGACGAGCTTGTCCATCTCGCTCTGCGCTTCCTCCTGCTCCGCCTTGGACAGGAGCATCCGCGTTTTGATATACATGAGATAGGACGCCATGGCGATAAACTCGCTGGCAATTTCCATATCCATGCGCTTCATTTCGTCCAGATACGCCAGATACTGCTCCAGAATAGCGGAGATCTGGATATCCTGTATTTCAATTTTATTCTTGCTCAGCAGCAGCAGGATCACGTCCAGCGGGCCGTCGAAGTCCTCGAGCGTCTCGCCCTTCGCGTGCACGACGCTGCCGAGATGGTATCGCGGTTCATCCATGCAGATATAACTCCAAAAAATAAGTTCAGCGCAGCGCAAGCAGCAGCCGCACCGGCCATGTGCCGATGGCTTCCAGCCCATTCAGCAGCCCGTCACGCAAGAATTCCAGCGGCACATCGAGTACGCCGGTCAGGAGCAGGAGCATCAGAAGCGCCATGCCGTAGCGCTCATAGCGCATGAGCCAGAGATAGGCCTTGTCGGACAGGCAGGAAAAGAGCACCTTCGACCCATCGAGCGGCGGGATGGGAAAGACGTTGAACACGGCAAGGCCCGCCGAAATGATCTCGACATAGTAGAAAAAGAGTGCGAAGACATAGACGGCTGTCGAGCCGGAGAAGTAGTACCAGTAGGCAAGCACACCGTAGAGCAGCACAGCCAGATAGGCCAGCAGAACGTTGGACAGCGGGCCTGCTGCAGCGGTGAGCGCCATGTCGCGCTTGGGATGCTTGAAATACCGCATATCGACCGGGACGGGCTTCGCCCAGCCGAAGCGGAACAGCGCCATCATAAGCAGACCGCCGATATCAATATGCCGCAGCGGATTGAGTGTCAGCCGTCCTGCACGCTTTGCCGTCGGGTCGCCGAGCCAATAGGCCACGAGTCCGTGGCACGTCTCATGAAACGTGATGCACAGCAGCGACGCGGCGACGAGCACCGCCGTCTGCCATACGCCGTCAAACTGGAGCTGCTTCAGCCATGCTACAAATCCGTCCAAATCAAATCTCCTGTCTGTCGATCATGGGTTCACACCAGCTCGATCTGCTTTGCAGCGGTGAGCGGCGTGTTTTTCTCTGCGTCCAACTGGAACACGCGGACAAAGCCGGTCTTCGTACCTCGCAGAACGGCGGAAATACGCGTATCCAGACTTTGCACGGGTACGTATTGGACATCGACCATCCGCCCGTCCGCGTCATAAAGCGCGATCAGGTGCAGGCCGGTGAACTCCGGGTCATAACTGACGTTCACGCCCTCGTCTGAGACGGAAACCTCCGGCGCGGGACGAGAAACAGCGAACGAATAGCTGCCGATCGCCGTATTGGCGATTCTGAAATAAACGCGCTGCCCCTTTTCCAGCGTGAGAGAAACGCCGCTGTCGGGCCGGGAGGCGCTGAAATGGCGATACAGCTCCCACATGGCGTTTTCGCCCAATTTGTACAGCCAGCCGCTTTCACCGGCTGCATGGAATACATAGCTTCCGGCAGCAGGCGCGGTGAAGCTGAAAAAGCGCTCATAACCGGTGAACGCAGCGTTGAAGCGAACCGGACTGCAAAGCCCGATCTCCTGTGCCCGCGTGACCTCGACCGTATACGAAGCCTCAGCCTGAACGCAGAACAGAGCGGTTTCTCCTGCTTCCAGATAGAAGCCGCGCTGGAGCATCGTGCCCTCTCTTCCGGCTTTGGGCAATACGTCGGTCGTATCGTATAGCGCGCCCGTTTCGGCTCCCTGAACCGTCAGGGTGTAAACGCCGTCGGACGGGGCCGTGAATTCCCAGACAGACGCATCTGCGCCTCCGTTCTGCGGCGCATCCGTCAAAATGCGAGCCGCCGTAGGAGCCGGGCAGTCGTTCCACGCGCCATAGGTCGTATCGTCTTCAGATACGATAAATGTGCGGAAGGAATAGTCTGCTCCCGCATCGGCCTTAAACGACAGGCAGAGCTGTCTGGACTTGACGCTGTCAAAATTCGCAGAAAATGAAACGCGTTCCGTCTGTTCCTGTCCCGCTTTGCGGTACTCGATGCCAAATTCTGCGCTTCCTTCTGCGGCAGCACATTCCAGAACGACTGCGCAGCGATTGCTGCCGCGGAACGTCGTTCCAGCGGAAACGAACGGCTTGTCCGCATTGACCTGAAGCGTACTGAGCTTCACGGTTTTGCTGCCGTATTCATATACGGCTTCGCCATAGATCGCATACTGGCCGGGCAGAAGCTCCGCGCTCCAGCTTGCAACACGGCAGGGCGCATTCTCTGTAGATTCTCCATACGCCATGCGCATAGCCTCGCCGCGCCAGAGGTCGATCCGCAGATTATCGGAGCTTCGGATCGCATAAACAGCCGGCGTCACCGTAATGGAAGGCGTGCAGGTCGTGAAATTGGAAATATAAAAGCTGAATTGCTCCCCTGCTGCCAGCGTGTTCTGTCCGTAAGCAATCGCCGAGCAGATGCCGGTATTGTCATCGGCAGCCAATGTATACACCCTATGGTACAGCAGCTTCTGGCTTCCCGCATCAAGCGTCACGCACGCAAGCGACGGGTCGACCGGCCGCAGCACCACAAGGGTCCGAACAGCCGTTGTCATGCCCTCGTACCGGACGGATTCCGGCTGCTGATAGCCCTGATACGCCAGCACCCAGTCGTCATACAGAACCGAGTCGTATTTTTCGTAGACGGACCACGTCAGCTCCGTCCCGGCAGGATACAAGGAATCGACGCCGCCGAAGCGCAGCGTGCCATAGCCGCCCGTTCTTCCATCGAACTCGGGAATGGATACGGACACGGACGCGTTCGAGGCGTCCGGCGCGGCAGCGCTGACGGTAAAGGAAATGGAACGCGTGTTGTTCAGAAGATAGGCTTCCGATATGCCGCTGGCCGTTACGCGGATCGTGGCTTCATAGCTGCCGGCAGCAAGGGAATTACAGGTTTCCGAAAGCTTGACATAGGCATTGGCCGAGAATCTGCTGACGGGGCGCTGGCTGGTTTTTTCCCAGACGGTCTGGCCGTTCTGCGTGATCGTTGTGACGATTTGCAGTCTTGCGCTGCTCAGGTTCACTGCGCTGTTGTTCAGCGCGATCCCGCCGATTTTGAAGGATTGGTTGGCAGGGATCGTATCAATGCCAAGCTCCAGATCATCAAACATGGAAGCGCGGACGTACAGATCCTGAACGGAAAAATCCGCCGAGGTGTTTTTGTTGTGGGTACCGGAGGCGTCCTGCTCCAGCTCTGCGCGGTAGGGTTCCAGAACGGTAAAGCTTTCGAGCCGCCACGGGAACGTCGAGGGATAGTCCAGCTCCCAGCTGTCGGCGCCGAAGCCGTCGAACATCCCGTCCATCATCATGACGCGCAGCCGGTTCGGCGCCTGGCGGCGCAGTGCGCCGTCGTATTTATCGGAATCAGAATCGGAAATGAAAATGGCGGGATAGGCTTCCTTGCTGTAGGGGCTGGCGGACGTGTCGTGCAGATAGCCCCAGAGCGTGATAGCGTGGCCGCCGATGCGGAACGAGGAGAGATAGTTGCCGATGGAAATGCCGACGGCGCAGTCGCGCTCCAGCGCGTCAAGCACCGGCCGCAGATTGTCGATGTGGTTGGAAATTTCATAGGTCTGGTACAGACTGTCGGCGGGATACTCGGAAAGATACTTTCCGGATTCGCCCGGCGCGCGCAGCTGCGCCCAGCCGTCATTGCCCTGCATCGCGTAATAGCCGTTGAAAAACCAGTCCAGACCGTATGTATACGAGCCGCCCGCGTCTGTAAACGCTGAAATGAACGACTCAAACAGATCGTCCTCTGTCCGGAAGCCCGCTTCGCTCCCCCAGCCGCTGAACCGGAGCATATTGGACGAAGCGGCAGCCCAGCAGAGGTTGGCGTCTGAGGCGATCTCCCCTTCCGCAACATCCGTGAATTCCTTTTCCGCGTCAATGAAGTCCACGTTGGTGAGGCTGAAATAGCGGTCCTCCAGCGCACTGGCCGTCAGCTCTGTCTGCACCTGCTCCAGCGTCGATTCTGTCAGGCCGGTCAGGAAAATTTCCCGCGTATCGTCGATGGAAAACGTGGTCTTGTAAAAACCGGTGCAGGTGGGCGCGCCGCCGCTCATCACGGCGGCATCCGGCTCGGAGAAGCCGACGGGCGTGACGGTCATCAGCAGCCGTCCATTATAATAGATCGAATAAGAGGCGATTTTTGCGGAGCGGACGGAATTCGCAAGCCCGTCCGGATTCAGAACGCCGCTCTGCGTAAGGGTATTTCCGTCTGTGTCCTTCATGCGGGTCGTAAAGCCCGGCTCCGGGTCGAGCCGCAGCGCAGCCAGCGTCTCCTGCGCGGCAAATACCTGTGTGCAGAGCAGGACCAGCAGCGCAGCCAGCAGCAGACTGCGTACAAAACGCCGATTCATAAGCAACTCCTCAATTTCTTTATTTCTTTCTAAATAATAGTATTATATCACCGGAAGCCCGTGACCGCAAGAGTAGAAATCAGGCCGTGCGCTGTGCCGTTTCAGGCAAAAACCCGTCTGTGCACAGATTGACTTTGCTGCGCTTGTCTGGTATTCTTATGGTGTATTTATGCTGCGGCGCAGGAGGTCAAGCTATGTCCGCTTACACCAAGCAAGCCATTAAAAATTCATTTTTGAAGCTGCTCAATGACCGGCCGCTCAATCAGGTCACGGTCAAGGCAATCGTGGAGGACTGCGGCATCAACCGCAACACGTTTTATTATCATTTTACCGACATTCCCTCGCTTGCGACGGAGATCATCACCGAACGGGCTGACCAGATCATCCGGCAGTACGCCAACCCGGATTCGCCGGAGGCGTGTTTGAATGCCGCCGTGCAGTTCATGACGGAAAACCGGCGCGCGGTCATGCATATGTACCGTTCGATCAGCCACGATACCGTCGCGTTTTATCTCATGCAGATCTGCCGCCACACGGTCGAGGCCTACGCGGCGGCAGCCTATGGCGATCTGCCGCTCAGCAAAGAGGACCGGGAGATCCTGATCCGCTTCTGGCAGTGCGAATGCTATGGGCAGATCGTTGAGTGGCTGTCCAACGATATGAAGTACGACATTCAGGCGCAGTTCAGCAGGCTCTGCACGTTTTACCGCGGCGGATTTGAGGCAATGGCGCGGCAGGACGCCGATACAGGCATTCCGTGCTGATTGCCCGTTCCCCTTTTTCCCCGCATCTGCTATGATATCATGTAATACATCATGCTTTCACGGAGGTTCCTGATATGCGTTCCGGCTTTATTCTTTCCTGTGAGTCTACCATTGATCTCCCCTATTCCTACTGCGAACAGCGTGACATTCCCGTTTTGTTCTATTCCTATCAGGTCGACGGCGTCAGCTATGAGGACGACATGGGGCGTGATCCGGAGGCGCTGCCGCAGTTTTACGGCTTTCTGGACGCCGGAAAGCTGCCGAGCACAGCGCAGCTGAACGAATTTCAGTACGAGACGTTTTTTGACGCACTTTTGCAGCAGGGCGACGTGCTGCATATCGCGTTCGGCTCCGGTATGACGGCGTCCGTACAGAATGCGATGCTTGCAGCGGAGACGCTGCGGGAGAAATACCCGGAGCGGAAGCTGACCGTGATCGATTCGCTCTGCTCGTCCTCCGGCTACGGTCTGCTGGTCGACGGCGCAGCCGATCTGCGCGACGAAGGAAGATCCATGGATGAGATCGCGGACTGGGTACTCGAAAAGCGTCAGAAGGTCCACCACCAGTTTTATTCCACGGAGCTGAAATTCTACCGCCGCAGCGGGCGTATGTCCGGCGCTGCCGCAGCGATCGGCACGGTGCTCGGCATCTGCCCCATCATGCGTCTGGACGACAAGGGCCGCATCATTGCCTATGACAAGGTCCGCGGCAAGAAAAACGCCGTCGCGCGCACCGTCGAGACGATGAAGCGCCACGCCGAAAACGGAGAGAATTACACAGGCAAGGCGTTTATCTGCCACTCCAACTGCCTTGCGGATGCCGAGGCGACGAAGGCCGCCGTCGAAGCCGCGTTTCCGCATCTGAACGGCGAGGTGCGCATCTGCGATATCGGCACGATTGTCGCGTCGCATTCCGGCCCTGGCACCGTCGCGGTATTCTTCTTTGGAGACGACCGCGCACCGGAGGGTTCGGCTGTTTAAGCTTTTTCTAGGGTGTATCTGAAAACTCCCAATGTGACCGG
>HF990530.1 GCA_000432135.1 Firmicutes bacterium CAG:124 | reverse complement strand
GGCCCGAAGATCTCCTCCTGCATGACGGGGCTGTCCGGGGAAACTCCGTCCAGCAGCGTGGGCGCAACGAAGCGCGTTTTTTCGTCAAATTCTCCGCCGACCACAGCTGTCTGTCCCTCCAACAGCGCCGTCATGCGGGCAAAGTGCTTTTCCGACACGATCACGGGCATTTCGTCCATGCTGCCGTCTGGGAAGAATTCATGCAGCGCCTGCCGGTATGCCTCGATGAACGCGGGCTTGACCGATTTCTCGATCAGCAGATAGTCCGGCTCCACGCAGGTCTGCCCGGCGTTCAGGACCTTACCGAACGCGATGCGCCGCGCGGCAAGCTTCACATCGGCGGTTTTATCCACGATGACGGGGCTTTTGCCGCCAAGCTCCAGTGTGACGGGCGTGAGATTTTTGGCCGCAGCCTCCATCACGACCTTGCCGACGGCGACGCTGCCGGTGAAGAAAATGGTGTCGAAGCGCTGCGACAGCAGCGCGCTGTTTTCCGCGCGTCCGCCCTCGACAGCGGCGATATAGCGTGGGTCAAACGTCTCGGCGATGAGCTTCGCGATGGCCGCGCTGGTCGCGGGGGCATAAGCCGACGGCTTTACGATGGCGCAGTTGCCGCCGGAGATCGCGCCCACCAGCGGCGACAGGCAGAGCTGGACGGGGTAGTTCCACGGCGAGATGATCAGCGCGTTGCCGCCGGAGATCGCGCCCACCAGCGGCGACAGGCAGAGTTGAACGGGATAATTCCACGGCGAGATGATCAGCGCAACGCCATACGGCTCCGGCGAGACAAAGCTTTTCGCGTGGAACTGCGCCAGCGGCGTCGGGACGGTGCGCTCACGCATCCAGCCCTTCAGGTGCTTCAGATGGAAGCGCACCTCCTCGAGCACCATGCCCGTTTCGCACATATAAACCTCCATCGGGGCCTTGCGGAAGTCCTGATACATGGCCTGCTCCAGCAGCTTCTCGTTTGTCTGCAACGCGCGCTGTAATTTTTTCAGCTGCTCCATCCGGAATGCGTAGGGCCGCGTTGCGCCTCCTCGAGCACCATGCCCGTTTCGCACATATAAACCTCCATCGGAGACTTGCGGAAGTCCTGATACATGGCCTGCTCCAGCGGCTTCTCGTTTGTCTGCAACGCGCACTGTAATTTTTTCAGCTGCTCCATCCGGAACGCGTAGGGCCGCGTTGCGCTGGAGAGAAAATATGCCCGCTGCGCGCGGACGAGTTCTTGAATATCCATATGGATTCTCCTTTTCAAAACGCCGGAAGCAATCGCTTCCGGCGTTTTTGAATCATGTTACTTGCTGAAGGAAAGCAGCTTCTGATATGCGGCTTCCCATTCCGGCGTGTGATGCGGCTCATAGGTGCTGACGGCCTCGGAACGGCGCACAACGGTGCGCAGCTCGTCCATGGTCTGAATATCGCCCAGCGCCATGGCCTGCGCGAGCAGATTGCCGATGGCTGCGCCCTCGATGGGGCCGGTGATGACGGGCCGGTCGATGGAGTCTGCGACAAACTGATTGAGCAGCTTATTCTGGCAGCCGCCGCCGACAATGTTCAGCGTGTCGATACGTTGGCCCTTGATCTCCTCCAGACGCTCCAATGCCCAGCGGTATTTGAGCGCGAGGGATTCATAGATGCACCGCGCGATCTGCCCGACGGTCTCGGGTACCGGCTGGTTCGTCTTGCGGCAGAAGTCCTGAATTTTCTCGACCATCCGGCCGCCGGCGAAGAATTCGCCGTAGTCGGGATCGATGATGGAGCGGAAGGGTTCAGCCTTTTTTGCCTCTTCCACAATGTCGTTCCAGCTGAGGTTTTGACCGGCCTTCTGCCAGTCGCGGCGGCACTCCTGAATGAGCCACAGGCCCATGATGTTCTTCAGAGGCCGGAAGCCGCCCTGGATCGTGCCCTCGTTGGAGAAGTTCGCGTCGCGAACTGCATCGGACAAAATCGGCTCGTCCGTCTCCACGCCGAACAGCGACCATGTACCGCTGGAGCAGAACGCAAAGCTGCCCGTGCCGGGGATGGCGGCCACGGCAGAGGCTGTGTCGTGCGTGCCGACGGCGGCAAAATGCGCCTGATTGATGCCCAGCTCTGCGGCCAGCTCCGGGCGGAGCGTTCCGCGCAGCGCACCCGCGCGGTCGAGCTTCGTGAAGATCTTTCTGGGCAGGCCCAGTGCGTCGATCGTCTGCCAATCCCAGTCCTTCGTGGTGGGGTTATAGAGCATGGAGGTCGTTGCGTTGGTGTATTCCGTCTTTGCCTCGCCTGTCAGGAAGAAGCCCAGCAGATCCGGCATCAGCAGCATCGTCTCGGCCGCGTCCAGCGCGGGATCTTCCTGCAGCTTGCGGCGGTAGAGCTGGTAGACGGTGTTGAAATTCATGGTCGCAATGCCCGTGCGGGCAAAGAGCGTCGGGAAATCGACCGTCTTCCAGACCTCCGCCATATCTGCGTCAACCGCGTAGCGGTACGAACGCGGATTGGACAGCAGCTGGCCGTTTTTGTCAAGCAGACCGTAATCAACGCCCCAGGTATCGATGCCGATGCAGTCGAGTTCGCCGACATTTGCATTCTTAAACGCAAGCAGACCCTGCTTCAGCTGGTTGTAGAGATACGGCAGGTCCCAGTAGAACACGCCGTTCATCTCGATGTAGTTGTTTTCAAACCGGTGCAGCTCGCGCATGGTGATTGTCTCGCCGTCGAACTGGCCAAGAATTGCGCGGCCATTGCTCGCGCCGAGGTCGAACGCCAACAGGTTTCTCATGGTGTCATGCCCCTTTCGTTTTGGCTCAGCAGATGGCAGAGCCGGTCTTTTCGTGCTCGATCAGCTTCCAGGTCGCGTCGATCAGGTTGGCAAACAGCGGGTTTTCCATGGCCTTGATGACG
The DNA here is from genome assembly GCA_000432135.1 of Firmicutes bacterium CAG:124. Taxonomy (GTDB): domain Bacteria; phylum Bacillota; class Clostridia; order Oscillospirales; family Oscillospiraceae; genus CAG-170. Next base: position 13,470 of record HF990530.1, on the reverse strand, counting down.
AACGACTGGCGCGGGGAGTTGATATCCTCGCCCGAAACCTGGAACAGGCCGTTTTCGTCGCAGAGACGGCGAAGTCTCGTCAGCTGCTCCGGCGTGTTGCGCGTCGGCATATAGGTGACGGCGCGGATGCCGCAGTCTTTGATGCAGGCGATCACGTCGTCCAGATAGTCGTCCTCGAACTTCTGCGCCTTCTTGTCGCCCGTGACGGAGGCCGTCACGTCGCCGAGATACGCGTAGCACAAAAGCGCGTCGATGTCATTGCACAGCTTGGCCACATCGCGCACGTTCGGGCATTCCTCCGTCGCGTCGATATAAATTTTCGGCACGAATGCGGATTTCAGAATGCCGAGCAGATCGTAATCGTAGAACGGATATGCGGTATCGAGCATCTGGTTCTTCTGCTTTTCACTGAGGTTCAGGCCGATGGACGCGAGATAGTCGACCATCGGCTGGCCCTTTCCGGCTTTTACAACCATTTTCTTTGCCAGCGCGTACATGAGATGGCGCTCGGTTACGCCGCCGTCCTCCTTCGCCTCCGACAGCGGGAGCACGTCGCGGTCATAGTCCAGCGCGATGCCGTCCAGCAGCGCGTTGATTTTTTCAACCATCGCGCGGTTCCGGCGGCCTCTGGCCGCGCGGTAGGGCGCGAACCATGCGTTGAGCTGCTCGATCTTATCGTGCGGGACGGACTGGATGGTCATATAGCTGACGCCGACCTGATCGGGGTTGTTCGTGCGCTTGCCCTGCATGGCTGTGCCGTCCATCGACACGCGGCACTCCATGCCGACGGTCACGGGCATACCGGCCAGCTCTGCTGCGGCAAGGAATTCCCGCGCGCCGGAAATAGAGTCGTGGTCAATGATGCCAGCTGTGCACAGGCCTTCCATCCGCGCGGCATAGACCGCGGCGGTGGGGGAGTAGGGCGAGAAGGAATAGGTCGTATGGATATGGTTGTTGATGTACTGCGGCACCATGGGCGGGAATTCGGTCGTTTTCAGAACCTCCTTGAGGTTCGCAAGCCGCTCTTCCCGCGTGGGCGCGTTGAGTTTGTTCAGAATGTCGATCTCGATCATCGCACAGCCCTCAGTTCAGCATGACCTGACCGCCGGTGACGGGGATGGCCTGACCGGTTTCATACTTCTGCTCGACGCAGTACATGACGGCGCGCGCCACATCGACAGGCAGGCAGCCGCGGTTCATCGGAACCTTGGCCTCGTAATAACGGCGCACGTCCGCGACGGTCTTTGCGCCGGGAACCTTGCCAGCCTCCAGATACTGCACGAACAGACCGCGCACCGGGTCGGACCACAGCGGGCCGTCGAGGAAGTTGCCGGGGCAGACGGCGTTGACCTTGATGTTGTACGCGCACAGCTCAAGCGCGAACGACTGCGTCAGGCCGATGCCGCCGAATTTGGAACCCGCGTAGGCGAAATTCTTGTTGGAGCCTTCCAGACCGGACTTCGAGTTCAGCGTGACGATATCGAACATGGCTTCGGGATCCGCCTCGTGTTCAGCCTCCATGATGATGGCAGCATATTTCGCGCAGAGGAAGAAGCCGGTATAGTTGACGCTGGTGACGAAGTCGAAATCCTTCTTCTCCACGTGCGCGATGGGGCCGGAGCGGACGACGCCTGCGTTCGAGAGCATCAGGTCAAGCCCGCCGAACTTTTCAACCGTCTGTGCGACCATGTTCGCAACGGATTCCTCGTCGGAGACGTTGACCGCAATGGAGACGGCGCGCTCGCCCATTTCCTCTGCGACCTGCTTTGCCAGCGGCTCATTCATATCGGCGATAACGATGGTCGCGCCTTCCTTGTACAGCTCCTCCGCAATGCCCTTGCCGAAGCCCTGGGCCGCGCCGGTCACGATGCAGATCTTGCCGCCGAGACGGCCCTCGCCCGCCGGGCGCTTGCCCATGTTGGCCTTTGCAATCTCGCACCATTTGGTCATATCAACAGACATAAAAGTACCCTCTTTCTTGAAGTGTACCTCTATTATACCTGCATTTGTATGTTGATTCAAGAGCGTTCTGTTTTATTTTTCTGGTTTGTTGCCCGTTTTGCCTAAAATGAGGATGCAAAGCACGATCACACCCGTGACCAGAAAAATGCCGGCCATGCCTTTGCCCATGATGGGCAGCGTCTGTAAGAATGCTTCAAAATTCATATTGTTTCCCTCACACCAGAAGATTCAGCAGCAGACCGCCCGCAATGACGGACGCGACCTGCCCGGATACGTTGACGCCCACGCACTGCATGAGCAGATAATTCTGCGGGTCTTCCTTGATTGCCATTTTATAGACCACGCGCGCCGACATCGGGAACGCCGAGATGCCGCAGGCGCCGATCATGGGATTGAGCTTTTTGTCCTTCGGCAGGAACAGATTGATCAGCTTCGCAACCAGCACGCCGCCCGCTGTGTCGAACATAAACGCCACAAGGCCCAGCGCCATGATGAGAAGCGTCTGCTTCGTCAGAAAATACGCTGCCTGCATCCGCACGGCGATGGTGAGGCCCAGAAAGAGCGTGATGAGATTCGAGAGCGTCTTCTGCGCTGTCTCGGAAAGAGAGTCCAGCACGCCGCACACCCGGATGAGGTTGCCGAACATCAAAAAGCCCACCAGCGCCACGCTTCGCGGCGAGACGATGCCGCAGACGGCGGTGATAATGATCGGGAACAGGATCTTCGTGCGCTTGCTGACGGTGTGCTGGTGGTACGGCATACGGATCATCCGTTCGTGCTTTGTGGTCAGCGCGCGGATGACCGGCGGCTGCACGATCGGCACGAGCGCCATGTACGAATACGCCGCGACCATGATCGCGCCCAGATAGTTGGATTTCAGGAAATTCGCCATAAAGATCGCCGTCGGGCCGTCCGCCGCGCCGATGATGCCGATGGCCGCCGCGTCCTTGATGGGGAAGCCCAGAAGGGCCGCAAGGCTGAAGGTGAAGAAAATGCCAAACTGCGCTGCCGCACCGAAGAACATGAGCTTCGGGTCGTTCAGCAGCGGCTCAAAATCGATCATGGCCCCGATGCCAACGAACAGCAGCAGCGGGAACAGCTCGTTCGCGATGCCCGCGTCGAACAGCACGTTCAGAACGCCGATCTCCTCCACGCCGTCGATGGCCTGCGTGACCGCGCCGGACAGCGGCAGATTGACCAAAATCGCGCCGAAGCCCATCGGCAGCAGCAGCGCGGGCTCCATATCCCGTTTGACCGCCAGATAGATGAGAATCCCGCCGATCAGCCACATGACCGCCTGCTGCCAGTTGAGATTGCTGATGTTTGAAAATAACTGCGCCACAAAAAGTCCTCCTGTTTTGTTTTTTGATAAAAAGAAAAGACCTTTACCCAAGCATACGCGATGCTTCGGTAAAAGTCTCACAATTTCAGTCGACTGCGGGCATTTTTGCCGTACTGACGCAGCCGACGCGGAGGAAACCGCCTGCTACTCCCTTTTATCGAGTCTATTGAAGCAGAAAAGCGCCCGGCCGTCAAGTGGGCCGGGCGTATCTTAGCGGGTTCTTAATAGCCGGATCACGGCTTCGGGTCCTGCGGGGGCTCCTGCTGGGCGGCGAACTTTTCTTTGCGCTTCCTGCGGGCCTTTTTGACCAGCATGATCGCGGCAATGACGATCACAGCCAGCAGAACCAGCGCGGGCAGCGCGGAGGCCAGACCCAGAATGACGTTCTGCATGCCGCGGGCAAAGCCCGTCCAGCCGTCGGACAGGGAATCAGACAGCTTCTGGCCGAAGGTGCGCCGGACCGGAACGGTCGGCGTGTAGACCTCGACCTCGCGCAGATCGAGATCCACGGTCGAATACCTGATCTGCATATCATAGTTGCGCAGGCTGCGCTCAATGGACTCGATCTCATAGCGCACGTCGGACAGCCGCTGCTCAAGCGCGATGAGCGTCTCCACGTCCTCGCTCTTCGAGAGCATATCGAGTAGCCGCTCCTCCTGCGTGTTGAGGCTGGACAGGCGCGCTTCGTAATCGGTATAGGCCGACGTGACGTTCTGCGCGTCGCGGCTGGTGGAGATTACGTTGCCGAAGCCCTCTGTCTCGTGCAGAAAGGCTTCAAACTGCTCGCACGGGATGCGGACGGTATAATACGCCCAGCGGTTGACGATGGAGGTCGTGCCGTCGGAATTGTACTGCGTGTCGCCTGTCACGTTCGAGCTTTCTACGAAGCCGCCGATCTTCTGCACCTGCGATTCCAGCGCGGCGACCGCCTTGTCAAACTCGGTCGTCTCGATGGAGACGGACGCGGTGTAGATGATCTTGGCGGTGTAGTCGGCAACGGAATCGTCCGGCTCCGGCGTTTCGGCGGCTCCGCTGCCCGCTTCGGTCGTGGCAACGGTGTCGTAGGCGAATTCCTCCTCCGGCTCGGCGGGCGCCTCCATGGGCGTCTCGGCGGCGGCTGCCTCCTGCTTGGAATCGTAATAGCCGTTGGGCACGGACGCAGTGTCCGCTGCCGCCATTTTGGAGCTTGCCGCGCAGCCGGTAAACACGACCAGAACCAGCAGTGCGGCGAGAAGGCTGGCAAGAAGCGATCTTTTTTTCATGATTGGTACCCCTTTCTTTTGTGTTCTGCTTGCGTAACCGCTGATCCAATCGACCGCGGTTATCAGCGGAGCTTTTGCCGATACCTCTTGTCGATTGAATCATCTGTACTTAAAAGACGGATTTTCTGGCCGGTGGTTGCACAGGACGGGGGATTTTCTCAAAAAAATTGCAAATTCCGGGACGCGCTCACAGGCGCTGACGGAGAATTCATACGCGGTGCGCGTCTCGCTCGTCTCGCCGAGGTTCTTGAGATACGTCCGGCTCTGGAGCCTGCCCGTGAGCGTCAGCTCCGTGCCGGTCGGGTATTCGGCGGCGGCCAGCGCCGTCCGGCCCCACAAAATGCAGGGGATATAATCCGTCCTGCGGTACAGGCGCGGCACGGCCAGACACAGATCGGTGATCTGCCGTCCGAGCGGCGTCTGCCGGTAGACGGGCGGCTTGCAGACCGTGCCGGTCAGGACGGCCTCGTTCTGCATAGGCGCGTCCGTCGTCGTCATGGAAAGCGCGTAGACGCACAGGATCAGACGGCGGCCGGTCGGCTCGCGGTTGTTGAACGAGCGGATCTGGCCCTCGATGGTGAAGCGTTCGCCTTCGAACAGCTCCGCCTGCTCCAACACGTCCTCCGCGGCCAGAACCGGCAGCAGATCCTCCGTGCCCGAAAGCCGCTCCACGGCGAGCAGAAAGCGGAAAAATCTCCGCTCGTGGTTCTGGTGTGAATATTCCGGCAGGGACGCCAGCGTCCCGGTCAGGGTAATGTGATTGGCTGTGTTTTCCATAGTTCCACCTCATCTTTTCTTCGTATGGAAGACTATATGAGGGGAAACCGTGCAATAGACTACCGGCGGGGCGGGCGTTTTTTGGCCGGTTTTGCGGGGGCGGATTTCCGCTCCGGCGGCTGGTCGGGCGCACCGGCTTTTTTCTCCTTCGGCGGGTAGGGGCGAATGAGGCATTTCGGTGTAAAGCCGATGAGATCCGTCCGGCCTGCCTTTTGCAGCGCCTCGCGCACGAGAAAATAATTCTGCGGTCTTCTGTACTGCATCAGCGCGCGCTGCATCGCCTTTTCGTGCGGATTTTTGGGCACATAGACCGGCTCCATCGTCCGGGGGTCAAGGCCGGTATAGTACATGACGGTGGAGAGCGTCGAGGGCGTGGGATAGAAATCCTGCACCTGCTCCGGCTCGTGGTTGGTATCGCGCAGGTATTCGGCCAGCTTTACGGCCTCCTGCATCGTGCAGCCGGGGTGGGACGACATGAGATAGGGTACGACGTACTGCTTCATGCCATCCTGCTCGTTGATCTTTTTGTATTTCTCCACAAACTGCTGGTACACGGCATGCGGGGGCTTGCCCATCACGCGCAGGACCTGATCGGACACGTGCTCCGGCGCGACCTTCAGCTGGCCGGAGATGTGATAGCGCACCAGCTCCTTGAAGAACGTATCGCTCGGGTCGGCCAGCAGATAGTCGAACCGGATGCCGCTGCGGATGAAGACCTTCTTGACGCCCGGCAGCTTGCGGAGCTTCCGCAGCAGGGACAGGTAATCCGTATGGTCGGCGATCAGGTTTTTGCAGGGGGCAGGGAACAGGCACTGTCTTGTCGGGCACGCGCCGCGCTGCAGCTGCTTTTTGCAGGCGGGCTGGCGGAAGTTCGCTGTCGGGCCGCCGACGTCATGGATGTAGCCCTTGAAGCGCGGTGTATGCGTCATGCCCTCGGCTTCCCGGAGGATCGACTCCTGCGAGCGGGTCTGGATGATCCGCCCCTGATGGAACGTCAGCGCACAGAAGCTGCACGCGCCGAAGCAGCCCCGGCAGGAGGTCAGGCTGAATTCGATCTCCGCGATGGCCGGAATGCCGCCAAGCTTTTTGTACGACGGATGGAACGTGCGGCAGTACGGAAGATCGTAGACATGATCCATCTCCTTCTGCGAAAGCGGCTTCTGCGGCGGGTTCTGGATGATAAATTCATGGTCGCCATACGGCTCGATGAGCCGCTTGGCGCAGAAGGGGTCGGTGTTGCGGTACTGGATGGAAAAGCTCTCGGCGTAGACGCGCGGATTTTTCTGCATATCCGGGAAGGCCGGGAGCGTGATGGACGGGACGGATGTATCCGGCTCACGGGTCTTATAGACCGTGCCGTCGATATACGTGATGTCCTGCGCGTCCATGCCGTCGTTGAGCGCGTTCGCGATCTCGACGACGGCGCGCTCTCCCATGCCGTAGATCAGAAGATCGGCCTGCGAATCGAGTAAAATCGACCGCTTGAGCCTGTCGGACCAGTAATCGTAATGCGCAAGCCTTCGAAGACTTGCCTCGATGCCGCCGATGATAATGGGCTTGCGGCGGTAGGTGCGGCGGATGAGGTTGCAGTAGACCGTCACGGCGTAATCGGGCCGCTTGCCCATCACGCCGCCGGGGGTATAGGCGTCGGTTTTCCGGTGGGCCTTGGAGACGGTATAGTGGTTGACCATCGAGTCCATATTGCCGCCCATGACGAGAAAGCCCAGGCGCGGTTCGCCGAGGGCGTTGATCGAAGCGGGATTTTTCCAGTCGGGCTGCGAGATGATGCCGACCTTATAGCCCGCGTCCTCGAGCACGCGCGAGATGATCGCGTGGCCGAACGACGGGTGATCGACATAGCCGTCGCCGATGATGTAGACAAAATCGCACTGCTCCCAGCCGCGCCGCTGCATATCGGCGCGGGAAATCGGTAAAAATTCCGGCATGGGACTCACAGCAGCGTCAGGATCGACTTGAGATCCGGCAGCAGATACTCCGGCTGTGCCTGCTGGCGCAGATAATCTGCCGGGAAGCTGGTGGCGAGGCCGATGGCCTCGATCCCGGCGGCGTGGGCTGCACGGATGCCGCTGGGCGCGTCCTCAACGACGATGCATTCGGACGGCGCAAGGCCGAGACTGGCCGCGCCTGTCAGATAAATTTCGGGGTCCGGCTTGGGATTTTTGATGTCGGTGCCGGTCACAAGCTGGTCGAACAGGGATTCCTCTGCGCCGATGGCGGACAGGTTCATGAGCACCTTCACGCGATCTGCCGACGAGCAGACGGCCAGCCGGTAGCCCCGTGCGCGCAGCGTGTGCAGCACGTCCAGAACGCCATCGGGGATATTGGCTTCCTCCTTCACGTGCTCGCCGTAGCACGCATAGAGGTAGTCCTTCATCTCCGTGCGGTACGGCACGCCGTATTTTTCTGCCACGCCGCCGACATAGCGGTTCTCGCCGCAGCCGACAAACTCGGCGAAGTCGGATTCCTTCGCGTCAATGCCGTATTTCTTCAACGCACGGACGCCGGTTTTCGCCATGTATTCCTCAGAATCGATCAGCACGCCGTCCATATCGAATAAAACTGCTTTCCAGGCCATAAAACTCTCCTTATCTATAGAAAAAGGCCGCCATATTGCATATGGCGGCCATAAAATTTGCTTACAGAGCCTTCTTCGCGGTCTCGACGAGAACCTTGAACGCCTCGGGATCGGCGATGGCGAGCTCACTCAGAGCCTTGCGGTTCATCTCGATGCCGGACTTCTTGAGGCCGTAGATGAAACGGCTGTAGTTGATGCCGTAGGGCGCGACGGCCGCGGAGATACGGGAGATCCACAGCTGGCGGAAATCTCTCTTCTTCAGCTTGCGGCTGACATACGAATAAACGCCGGACTTTGCAACGGCCTGCTTGGCCATCTTAAAGTGACGGGACTTGGAGCCCCAGTAGGACTTCGCGAGCTTCAGGGTCTTATTTCTTCTTTTGCGCGTCATCATTGCGCCTTTTACTCTTGCCATTATATTATCCTCCTATGTGTCGTCAACCCTTACCGATTATTTGTAAGGGATCATCTTCTTCACGATATCTTCCACAGTCACGTCGGCGTAGCCGTTCTTGCGCAGATTGCGGGTACGCTTGGTGGTCTTCTTGGTGAGGATATGGCTCTTGAATGCGTGCGCTCTTTTGACCTTGCCGTTCTTGGTGAGGTTGAATCTTTTCTTGGCGCCGCTATGGGACTTCAGCTTAGGCATAGTGGTTCTCCTTCCGTGTGATTGCGATTGTAGTTTATTTGGAATTCTTGGGACTCAGGAACATGGACATATTGCGTCCTTCGAGTTTGGCGTCCTTGGCGATCGTGGCGATCTCGCTGCAATCGGCGCCGAACTTCGCAAGAAGTTCCTGTCCGAGCGACGTATGCGCCATTTCACGGCCGCGGAAACGTACGGTGACTTTGACTCGGTTGCCATCGTTCAGGAACTTGACTGCGCTTTTGACCTTGGTATTGAAGTCGTTGGTGTCGATGCTGGGAGACATACGGATCTCCTTGATCTCCACGACCTTCTGGTTCTTCTTGGCTTCCTTTTCCTTTTTCAGCTGTTCGAAGCGGAATTTGCCGTAATCCATGATCTTGCAGACCGGCGGAACGGCGTTCGGCGCGATCTTGACAAGGTCAAGGTCCTTTTCCTCGGCAAGCGCCAGAGCGTCGGACGAGGTCATAATACCAAGCTGGCTGCCGTCAGCTCCGATCACGCGAAGCTCCTTGTCGCGGATCTCCTCGTTGATCTGATGTTCTAATTTACCGATTGTAAAGCACCTCCAAATGCAAAGTGCGGATGCCGCAAAGCACCCGCACATAAAATCCAAACTTCCGCACAAAGCGGAGGAAATTATGAACCTCTTCGCAGACAGCTGGAGGTGAGTTGCGGTGCTCGCCGCTCCTTCTTTGTTTTCTCCGAGCTATTATACAGGAGAAAAACACGGTTGTCAACACAAAAATGCAGAAAATTTCAGACCGGCGGCAGAAAAATGGGCAGCTCCGGCGGTGCAAAGGAAAACAGCGCCAGCGCAGCGCCGTAAATACCCGCCGCGATCACCAGCACGCCGCACAGCCATGCGGGAAGGCGGGCCCTCTGCAAATGCCATGCCAGCGCAAAGCCGCCGGCCATTGCCAGCGCGTACAAAATCAGATCGAGCGGCAGGCCGTACAGCGCGAAGCCGGACAAGAGGGTGTAATACGCGCCCAGAAGAAGCAGCGGCGCGCCCAGAAGTCCTGCCAGCAGACCGCACCAGCTTTTTCGACCGTCCGCTTCGTCCTTCGTCAGCACGAACGCGGCGGCGAGAAACGGCCAGTATAGCAGCTTCAGATGCTCCCAGACGCTTTCGCTGACCGGTGCAAACACTGCTGTCAGCGGGTTCGGCCACAGGTCATAGAGAAAATGGAGCGCGGAACCGGCGAGAATGCTCAGAAAACAGATGATCCACCATTTGCGTTTCATAAAAAATCCCCCCTGCCATAGATGTATGACAGGGGAGAGCGAGTTCAGAACGTCTTTATGCCAGCACGGGCCACACCGCGTCCAGCGCGAGGCCGGAGGCGCGCAGAGCCCTTCGGGTGGTTTTCTGCGTAAAGCCGCCGTGGAACGCGCCTGCGTCGGGCAGCCAGCGGACGGGGCCGAGCGCCTGCTCGCAGGCTTCTTTGGAAAGTCTTGTGCGGAAGAAGAACGGGGATTCGAATTCCTCCGGGTCACAGAGCGCTGCGGGTTCTGCCGGCCAGCTGACGGGCTGGCTGCGGCCGGGATTGCGGACGATGTCAATGACGTCTGCCAGAACGGCGCTGGCCGTCGCCGGGCCGCCTGCGCCGGGGCCGGAGAACATGACCGCGCCGACGCTGCTGCCCAGCACCTCGACGGCGTTCAGAACGCCGGAGACGGGGGCCAGCGGCTGCGTGCCCGCGATGAAATGCGGCGAGACGAAGACGGTGAGCGCCTGCCCCTGCCGGACGGCCCGGCCAAGCAGGCGAAGCTTCATCCCGGCGGATTCGGCAAACGCGGCGTCCTCCGCCGTGATGGCGGAAATGCCTGTCATGCGGACGCGGGACGGGTCGACGTTTTTACCGAACATCATATCGGCCAGAATGCAGACCTTGCGGCCCGCGTCGATGCCCTCGACATCGGCAGTCGGGTCCTGCTCGGCGTAGCCGCGCGTCTGCGCGTCGCGGAGCGCCGCTTCGTAGCTCTGCCCGTGTTCGAGCATCTGTGTGAGGATGAAATTCGTCGTGCCGTTCAGAATGCCGCGCACTTCATAAATTTCATTCGCGCCGAGGCACTGGCTCAGCGGATGCAGCACCGGAATGCCGCCGCCGACGGAGGCCTCAAACAGAAGGCTCACGCCATTCGCCTTCGCAAGCGCCAGCAGCTCCGCGCCGTGCTCGGCGATGAGCTGCTTGTTGGCTGTTACGACGTGCTTGCCTGCGGCAAGCGCGCGGCGGACATACTCAAGCGCTGCGCCGCAGCCGCCGATGGTTTCTATGACGAGAAACACGTTCGCGTCGCGCTCGATCACAGAGAAATCCGTGACGACCTTGTCTTTATACGGCCTGTCCGGCAGCGCGCGGCGCGCCAGCACATACGAAAGCGCCAGCTGTTCGCCCGCGTTCCGTTCGAGCAGGTCTGCGTCCCGCAGCAAGATCTCCGCACAGCTCCCGCCGACGACGCCGGGGCCAAGGATGGCAAGCTTTTTCATGTCAGCCCACCTCACGCTTCGTTGGCCCTGCGGTAAATCGCAAGAATGCTTTCATAGTCCAGCACGCGGAACGTGCCGATCGTGCGTGTTTTTCCGTAGCTGCACCGGCTGGCAAGGTCTGCAAGACCCGCCTCGTCCTGCTTGCCGCAGGAAAGCTCACCCAGACGCACGGGCATGCCGATGGACTGGAAGAATGCCTCCTGCCTTGCAATACCGGCAAGCGCGGCGGCGGTGTCGTCCGCCTCCTCCACGTGCCAGACGTTCCGCGCGAAGCGGGCGAAGCGTGCCGGGCTTTCGTCCATGACGGATCTTGCCCAGCTGCTCCATACGGCGGTCAGACTGTCGCCGTGGTAGACGTCAAATTTTTCGCTCAGCGCGTGGCCGAGCTGGTGCGTGGCGAAGTCCTTCCTGCCGCCGAGGCCGGTCAGGCCGTTGTGCGACAGGGAGCCTGCCCACATGATTTCGCTCATGGCCGTTTCGTCATGTGCGTCACGCACGGCGGCGGGGCCGTATTCCAGCACGACGCGCAGCAGCGCCTCGGCCAGCTCATCCGTCAGAGCGTTATCGGTGACGGGGTTAAAATACCGGTCGAGCGTGTGCATGAGAATGTCGCTCACGCCGCACGCGACCTGATGCACCGGGAGCGTCGCGGCGAGCAGGGGGTCGAGAATGGCGAAGGCCGGGCGGTTGAACGGGGTGTTGAGGCCGCGCTTTTCGCCTGCCTCCGCGTTGGTCAGAACAGCGGAGTCGCTCGTCTCGCTGCCCGCTGCCGGAATGGTCAGCACAACGCCGACGGGCATGGATCTTGTCAGCGGCGCGCGGCGCTTCCAGAACTCCCAGATATCTGTGCCGGGGTTGGCCGCGCCGTGGGCGATGGCCTTGCAGGTATCGATGACGCTGCCGCCGCCGACCGCCAGAATCAGCTCCGCACCCGATTCCAGCGCCAGCTGCACGCCCTCGCGGGCCAGCGCCGCGCGCGGGTTCGGCTGCACGCCGCCGAGCGCGCGATATTGAACGCCCGCCTCGTCCAGAAGCCGGAACACGCGGTCAAGCAATCCACTTTTCTTCGCGCTCGAGCTGCCGTAGACGACCAGCACGCGCGAAAGTCCGCGTTTTTTCAGCAGCTCCGGCAGCTTCTCTGTGCTGCCTGCGCCGAACACGATCTCAGTCGGTACGAAATATTCAAATCCGTGCATATGCTTATCCTGCGACGCAGTCTGCCTTGACTACGCCCGTCCTTTCTGCGATTTGCTGGGTCAGCGCTTCGATGTTGCAGTTGAGATTGCTCGTCTCCGCCGAAATGGTCACCATGGCGCGGCCCCCGGTGGGGATGGACTGGTTGATGGTCAGTATATTCGCGCCGCAATTGGCAAAAATAGTTAATATCTCGGACAGGATGCCCGCCTTGTCCTTGAGCATGATCTGAAACGTGATGATGCGGCCGGCCATCAGGTTCTGAAACGGCGCGATGGCGTCGCGGTACTTATAAAACGCGCTGCGGCTGATGCCGACAGCCTGCGCGGCCACGTTGACCTTGTCCGTCTCGCCGGTTTCGAGCATCCGCTTGGCCTCGGCGACCTTCTGGAAGATCTCCGGCAGGGCGGCGGCCTCCACGATATAATACTTCGGGCTATGTTCCATAGCGTTCACCTCACAATTGTCCGTGTTGGAAAAGCAAGTGTCTATACTCAGACTTCAATATACACCACATACCCGCAAATTGCAAGCAGAAAAGCACAGGAGGAATTTCGAAGCATGAAAAGCCGCAAAATCTGGAAGACCGTTCTGATCGCGCTGGGCTGTGCGCTCGGCGCGTGGGCGTTCGGCGCGCTGCTGCTGCCGGTGCTGCTGCCGTTTTTTATCGGGCTCGCGGTGAGCCTGCTGGCGGAAAAGCCGGTGCGGCTTTTGCAGACGCGGGCGCACGTTCCGCGTTCGCTGGCGTCCGGTCTGTGCGTGCTGCTGCTGTTTGGGCTCCTGTTCGGCGGGCTGTTTTTCCTGTGCCGCCTGCTGTGCGCGGAGGCGGCGGATCTGGCCCGGCAGCTGCCCCGGCTGGCGGAAAATCTGGCTCCGCTCTTTGAAAAGCTGAAATCGCGTCTGCTTGCGCTTGCCGAAAGACTGCCGGACGGGCTTGGAACGGGGCTGCGCGCGGGCGTTGAGGAATTCTTCAAGACCGGCGCGGGCTTCGGCACGAAGCTCTATGAAACGCTCTTTTCCTGGGCGTCCGGCATCATCGGGCGGCTGCCGGACGCGGTGCTGTTCGCGGTGACGGCGATCTTGTCCAGCTTCATGCTCTCCGGCGAGCTGCCCGCCATCCGCAGCTGGCTGCGCCGCACGGTGCGCCCGGCGTGGCTGGAAAAGCTGCAGACACTCGGCGGGCACGTGCGCACGACG
>HF990529.1 GCA_000432135.1 Firmicutes bacterium CAG:124 | reverse complement strand
TACCGGGAATTGACCGCAATTCTCACGCAGAATCCTCCGCAAATGGATGAAGTATACGCCATCGGCAAGGCCATTAGCCAGCGCCCGGAGAAAGGCGCAGCGGTCGCAGCCGCAGAGTTCTTGCAGGCGAATTTCCCTGACCGCACAGGCTTTTCCCCACGCAACGTGCGCCGGATGCGCGATTTTTATAAGACCTATAAAAATGACCAAAAGCTCTTACGGCAGAAGTAGTTAGATGTGCTGTATATTCCGCAAAAGTATGCGCTATACCGTTTTCCTCCGGATATAGTGTGTCAGAATCCGTAAAAACTGCGCAGAGGATGGGGCGGTCGTCAGCGGACGGCAAGTAAAGCTGCGCAGGAGAACGGCGTTTTTACGCCATGAATCACAGGCAAACCCGTCAATGTTTCGGACGACCTGAAGCGGATTGGTGTTGTATTGGTCTGCCACTTCGGGATATAGCCGCTGCGATGGCTTTACCAGCCAATGCGGGTTGAGCGCGGCAAGATAGACCGAGTAGGAAAGATGGAAAAATGCGGTGTTGGTTGCAGAGAAACCGAGTCGGTACAACAGATCATATACTTCGACAATGTCTGTTACGGCGTTCATGCTGCATCCGTCCCCTCCAGTGCTTGAACACGATCCATAAACTGTTGAACCAGAGCGCCCTGCGCCTCCGCATCCAGCATGGAAAAGAGAAACAGCAAGGTCGGGGCGGAGGCGGCATATCTCCCGCGCTCCAAATCACTCGGTACAACAGATCATATACTTCGACAATGTCTGTTACGACGTTCATGCTGCATCCGTCCCCTCCAGCGCTTGCACACGGTTCATAAACTGCTGAACCAGCGCGCTCTGTGCATCCGCCTCCAGCATAGAAAAGAGAAACAGCAAGGTCGGGGCTGAGGCGGCATATCTCCCGCGCTCCAAGTCACTGTATGCGCGGCTGGAAATACGAAGCTGCTCCGCCATGGCCTCCTGAGTCAATGCCTTCTGCTGCCGCAGAGAAGACAATTCTTCGGAAAGAAGCTCTGCGAGCAGCGCCGGGTATGGTTTCATTCTGAAGACCTCCATAGTTTATAATAGATCGACTATGGAGATTTTATGTCGAAATGAAGCACGCTTCCACGAAGCGCACTTCATGCCCGCCGTTCAAATCTTGTGAAAAAGCCGAGTTAAAGCACGCAAAACAGTATTTATTCGGTGAAACAACAGAATATCCAATGCGCACCAGCGCGGAAAGGAGAAGCCATGAACGTCAGAAA
>HF990528.1:6780-8149 GCA_000432135.1 Firmicutes bacterium CAG:124 | reverse complement strand
GGCAGGTGAATGGAGAGCAGCGTTCTTATTTGTATTATAGCGACTTTTTTGAAAATATCCATGCAGCACAATCTCTATTTGCGCAGAATTCTTCCTTGCAGATTTGTGCATTTCGCTGCCGGAGGGTACAGTCACCGGAAAGTCCGCTCTGCACGGAGCTGCACCGCCCTGAAGCAGTCCGCGCAGGTGCTTTTTCCCGTATTCCTTGCCTGCGCTGCGAAATTGCCCATCTTTCCGGCAGCGCTTTCCTGTATCTGGCGCGTGATAAAATACCGCCTGCCGGAACTGCTCCGGCAGGCGGCATGACGAGATCTGGCCAGAGATGCTGGAGATGTTCCGCCGCGCCGGGATCCGGAACTATTCGATCTGGCAGGCAGGCGATACGCTTTTCGGATATTACGAATGTGACGATCTGCAAACAGCGCTTGTCGTGCAGCAGGACGCGCCTGTCAGCGCACGCTGGCGCACATATATGCGTGATGTGATCCGTATGGAACGGGATCCGAAGAGCGGCGCACAGCCGCATCTGGAGCAGGTGTTCTTTTTCGGCTGTGACACCTGTACCTGAAGGCACAGGCCTACATGTTCTTAAAAGGCAGTCTGTGGTTATACAACGCAGGTCCAGCCGAAGGGGTCTGGCCGGGTGCCCCACTGGATGCCAGTCAGCTCGTCGTAGAGTCTCTGTGACAGCGCGCCGATCCGGTTCTGGTTGACCTCGAACGTTTCTTCGTTCCATGCCAGCTCCCCGATGGGCGAAATGACGGCTGCGGTGCCGACGCACCACGCTTCCTCCAGCGTGCCGTTTTTGGCAGCCTCGAACAGCTCGTCCACGCTGAGCAGCCGCTCCTCGACCGGAACGCCCCAGCTCTTCAGCAGCTCGATGCAGGACTTTCTGGTAATGCCCGGCAGAATCGAGCCTGTCAGCATCGGCGTGACAACGGTTCCGGCGATCTTGAACATGACGTTCATGCCGCCGCCCTCTTCCACGTATTTACGCTCCACGCCGTCCAGCCACAGGACCTGCGAATAGCCTTTTTCCAGCGCCTTATCGCCCGCGCGGTTGGCTGCGGCGTAGTTGCCGCCGCACTTGGCCTCGCCCGTTCCGCCGCGCACCGCACGCACGTCCTCCGTCTCGACCATGATCGGCACAGGCTTCAGGCCGTCTGAGAAATAGCTTCCCGACGGAGACAGAATGATTGCAAATGTCGCCTCATGCACGCCATGCAGGGCAAGCGTCGGGTCTGTCGAATACAGGAAGGGGCGGATATAGAGCGACGTGCCGGGTGCAGACGGGACCCACGCTGCATCCATCTTTACCAGCTCCCGGATCGCCTGCAGGCCGTCGCGCTCATCGATGCGCGGCAGGCCC
>HF990528.1:0-6733 GCA_000432135.1 Firmicutes bacterium CAG:124 | reverse complement strand
TTCAGCCGTGCGACGTTTTCCCAGGGTCTGAACAGCTGCACCGCTCCATCCGGGCGGCGGTACGCCTTCAGTCCCTCGAAGACCTCCGTGCCGTAATGCAGAACGCTTGCCGCCGGAGAAATGCTGATCGGCCCGAAGGGTACGATGCGCGCGTTGTGCCACCCCTCCCGGTCTGTATAATTCATCAGAAACATATGGTCCGTGAATACGGAACCGAAGCCGAGCCGGTCGGCGGGCGGCAGCTTGCCGGGATGCGTTGTTTTTGTCATGCTGATGTTCATCTTCATAACCTCCTGTCTGAACGGTTTTTTATAGTTCCTTGAGATGCTGCATATTGCGGCGGATGCCCTGTACAGCCAGTGCATACGCGACGTGCGCGCCCACATGGCCAAGCCCGATCACACCGAGACTTCTTTTCCTGTTCATAGTAAGCACATCCTTTCGTATCGTGTTCAAAGAATATTGGTGTAGCCCATAAGACTTGCGTCCGCCTGCGCAGCGGCCTGTTTGCCGCTGGCAATAGCCAGCACGACGAGCGACACGCCAGACGCCATATCGCCTGCTGTCAGGGCCGGCACGCCGGTCTTCCGGACAGCCTCATACGCATCCACAGACGCCGGTTCACACCCGGAAAAGCCGGAGGCAAGCAGCAGCAGATCGCAGGGCAGCTGTTCGCCGCTCCCCTGCAGGATCACCGCGTTTACAGAGCCGTCATCGCCGCAGACAAGCCGTTCGATCTGCGTCTCATAGCGCCGGATATCCGCGCCGAAGACAGCCTCCGCCTCCTCGTGCGCATGGTCGCGTTTTTCTGTCTGCTCCGTGCGCGGCTTGCGGATCAGCTGCGTGATGGACCGGCAGCCCTGCCGCAGCGCAACGGAGATGCAGTCTGAAGCGCTGTCGCCCGCACCGACCAGCACGACCTGCCTGCCGGACGCCGTTACGGCGGGTTCTGTTTTTTCAAGCAGCGACTGCGCCGAGGCGCGCAGATAATCGAGCGCGTAGAAAACACCGGCCGTTTCGGCAAACGGCAGCAAAAAACCCCGGCCGTTTCGGCAAGCGGCAGCGGCCGCGGCTGCTGCGCGCCGCAGCAGAAGATCACAAGGTCAAACTGTGCGGCCAGTTCCTCCGGGCTGATCTGCTGCCCCACACGGCAGCTTGTCCGGAAGCTGACGCCCTCGCGCTCCATGAGCGAAACGCGGCGGGCAACGATCTGCTTCGGCAGCTTCATTTCCGGGATGCCATAGGTCAGAAGCCCGCCCGGAAGCGGGTCTTTTTCAAAAACTGTCACATGATGGCCGCGGCGATTGAGATAGTAAGCTGCGGAAAGTCCGGCCGGCCCGGAGCCGATCACCGCGATTTTTTTATCCGAACGCGCAGCGGACGGCATGGGCTGCATCAGGTCGTTTTCAAAGCCATACTCGATGATGGAAAGCTCGTTTTCCCGGATCGTGACCGGCTCGGACACCTGGCCGCAGACGCAGGCTCTTTCACACAACGCCGGGCAGACCCGGCCTGTAAACTCCGGGAAGGGGCTTGTCTTCAGCAGCCTCTGCAGCGCACCCTCATAATTTCCGTTCCATAGAAGATCGTTCCACTCCGGGATCAGGTTATGCAGCGGGCAGCCGAGCAGCACGCCCTCAAACGACGCGCCTGCCTGGCAGAACGGCACGCCGCAGTCCATGCAGCGGCCGGACTGCCGGCGGCGGTTCCGTTCAGACAGCGGCAGCTCGACCGGCGCATAGTCGCCTGTGCGCGCCGCCGCGTCACGGCTCGGACAGTTCACGCGCGTATAATCCAGAAATCCAGTCGGTTTTCCCATGACTTTATTCCTCCCGCTTCAAAAACGCTTCAAGTTCTGCCTCATCCCGCGTCATACCGGCTGCCTCATACCGGCCGATCAGCTGCAGCATATGGCTGTAGTCATACGGAATGATCTTTTTGAAATCCGCAAGCCGCTCGTTGAAGTGTTCGAGAATGGCGCGGCCTTTTTTTGAGCCTGTGAGCGCCACATGGCGTTGCAGAAGCTCCCGGAGACGGGAAATGTCCTGCTTCTGTGTAACGGCCTCGACGGAGACAAGCTCCTTGTTGACGCGCAGATAGAACTTATGCTCCGGGTCCAGCACATAGGCAACGCCGCCCGACATCCCGGCGGCAAAGTTCCGACCGGTAGGCCCCAGAACGACGACCGTGCCGCCCGTCATATATTCACAGCCGTGGTCGCCGACGCCCTCCACAACGGCGGTCGCGCCGGAATTGCGCACGCAGAAGCGTTCGCCCGCAATGCCGGAAATGAAGGCGCTGCCGCTTGTCGCGCCGTAGAGCGCGACATTGCCGATGATGACGTTCTCAGCAGGCTCAAACGTGCTGGCCCGATCCGCAAAGACGACCAGTCTGCCGCCGGAAAGGCCCTTGCCGAAGTAGTCGTTGCTGTCGCCCTCGAGCGAAAGCGTTACGCCCTTCGGCAAAAACGCGCCGAATGACTGCCCGGCGCCGCCGCGGCAGTGGATCTGATAAGTATCATCCTCCAGCGTGCTGCCCCAGCGGCGCGTGATCTCCGCGCCGAAGAGCGTGCCGAATGCACGATCAGAACAGGAAATATCAACAGTGCAGCGCTTTGGGACAGCCGATTTTCCCTTTTTCGGAAGCAGCGGCAAAAGCACCTGCTTATCCAGCGTCGTATTCAGCTTGAAATCGAACCGCTGTACCGGATCATAATGGCAGTTTTCCTCGCCGCAGCGGGCCAGAATGCCGGAGACGTCTACCATCGCGGCGCGCTGCGTGATCTGATGCGGCAGGATGTGCAGATACTCCGTATGACCGACCAGCTCGTCGACCGTGCGCACGCCGAGCTTTGCCATGATCATGCGCAGCTCCTGTGCGACAAACTCCATAAAGTGCATGACATACTCCGGCTTGCCGCAGAAGTTTTTCCGCAGCTCCGGCCTCTGGGTCGCGATGCCCATCGGGCAGGTATCAAGATTGCACACGCGCATCATGACGCAGCCGAGGCACACCAGCGGCGCGGTTGCAAATCCGAACTCCTCCGCGCCGAGCATACAGGCGATTGCCACATCGCGGCCGGTCATAAGCTTGCCGTCTGTTTCGAGGCGCACACGGCCGCGCAGACCGTTGGCAATGAGGCTCTGGTGCGCTTCGGCCAGACCAAGCTCCCACGGAAGACCAGCATTGTAAATGGAACTGCGCGGGGCCGCGCCGGTTCCGCCGTCATAGCCGGAAATGAGCACCGTCTGCGCGCCTGCCTTGGCAACGCCTGCGGCAATGGTACCAACGCCCGCCTCGGAGACGAGCTTGACGGAAATATCAGCGTTTTCGTTGGCGCATTTCAGATCGTAGATCAGCTGTGCCAGATCCTCGATCGAGTAGATATCATGGTGCGGCGGCGGTGAGATGAGCGCCACACCGGGCGTGGAATGCCGCGTGCGCGCGATCCACGGCCAGACCTTGCTGCCGGGCAGATGGCCGCCCTCGCCGGGCTTGGCGCCCTGCGCCAGCTTGATCTGGATCTCGCTTGCACTTACAAGATACTCGCTTGTAACGCCGAACCGGCCTGAAGCGACCTGCTTGATGGCGGAGTTTTCCTCCGTACCGAGTCTCGCGGGTTCCTCCCCGCCCTCGCCGGAGTTGGACTTTCCGCCCAGGCGGTTCATCGCAATGGCAAGGCAGCGGTGCGCTTCTTCGGAGATGGAGCCGTAGGACATGGCGCCGGTTTTGAAGCGTTTGACGATGCTGGAGGCTGGCTCGACCTCGCCCAGCGGAATTGCCTTTGTCTCGTCAAGCCGGAACCCGAGCAGACCGCGCAGCGTATGCGGCAGCAATTCATCGTCGACCATGGCGGAGTACCTGCGGAAGCACGCAAAATCACCGGTGCGGACGGCCTTCTGCAGCGTCAGGATGGTCATCGGATTATACATATGATCTTCCATATCGCCGCCGGAGCGGAGCTTGTGGAAGCCGGAAGAATCGACAGTCAGATCGACGGTCAGATCCATCGGGTCAAACGCCCGGTCATGCCGCCAGACAACAGCGTCGTTCATCTCCTGCAAGCCGACGCCGCCGACGCGGCTGACCGTGTTTGTGAAATACCGGTCCACGACATCCCTGCAGATGCCGACGGCCTCAAAGATCTGTGCGCCCTCATACGACTGCATACTGGAAATGCCCATTTTGGATGCGATCCGCATCACGCCGTCCAGAATGGCCTGATCATAGGCATCGACCGCGGCATAGTAGTCCTTGTTGAGCGCCCCTTCGGCGACGAGCTCCCCGATGCAGTCCTGCGCGAGATAGGGATTGACCGCGCTTGCGCCGTAGCCGAAGAGCGTGGCGAAATGGTGCACGTCGCGCGGCTCGGCGCTCTCAAGGATCAGGGAGATCGCCGTGCGCTTTTTCGTGCGGACAAGATACTGCTGCACGGCGGACACTGCCAGCAAAGACGGGATGGCGATGTGGTTCTCATCCACACCGCGGTCGGAGAGGATGAGGATGTTTGCCCCGGCGTAATACGCCTTATCACAGGCGACAAACAGCCGGTCGAGTGCAAGCGCAAGCGAGGCATTCTTATAATACAGCAGCGAGACCTTCTTCGCCTGAAGTCCCGGCATATGAAGCCCTTCGATCTTCATGAGATCCCGGCTGGTCAGAACGGGATTGTTGATCTGCAGGACGCGGCAGTTTTCCGCGCAGTCGGAAAGAAGATTGCCGTCGGAACCTGCGTAGACGGTCGTGTCAGTAACGATGGCCTCGCGCAGCGCGTCGATCGGCGGGTTCGTGACCTGCGCAAACATCTGCTTGAAGTAATAGAACAGCGGCTGATGCTTTTCTGACAGGACGGCCAGCGGGATATCCGCCCCCATGGAGGCGGTCGGTTCCGTGCCGTTTTTCGCCATGGGCAATATGGCTGAGTGGATCTCGTCATAGGTATAGCCGAAGATCTTATACAGGCGGCTGCGCTCCAGCGCCGTGTATTCCGGAACCTTCCGGTTTGGAATCGGAATATCCGCCAGCTGCAGCAGCTCCTGATCGAGCCACTCGCCATAGGGATGCTCCGCTGCGTAACGGTGCTTGAGTTCCCGGTCTTCCAGAACGGTGCCGGTCCGGGTATCGACCAGAAGCATTTTCCCCGGCTGCAGGCGGGATTTGCGGACGATCCGCTCCGGCGGGATCGGCAGCGCGCCGACCTCTGAGGCCAGAATCAGATAGCCGTCGTTTGTGACCAGATAGCGTGCCGGGCGCAGGCCGTTGCGGTCAAGCACAGCGCCGACCTGCTCGCCGTCGGAGAAGAGGATGGCTGCCGGGCCGTCCCACGGCTCCATCATGGAGGCGTAATAGTGGAACATATCGCGCTTTTCCCGGGACATATTCTTATCCCGTCCCCACGGCTCCGGGATGCACAGCATCACGGCCTTTGGCAGCTCGATGCCGCTGTACATGAGAAATTCCAGTGTGTTGTCCAGCATGGACGAATCAGAGCCGTCCGTCTCCACGACAGGATAGACTCTGGCGATCTCCTCGCCCAGAACCGGAGAGGCCATCGTCTCCTCGCGGGCAAGCATTCGGTTGATGTTGCCGCGGATGGTGTTGATCTCGCCGTTGTGAAGAATGATGCGGTTGGGATGCGCCCGCTTCCACGAGGGCGTGGTGTTGGTGGAGAAGCGGGAATGCACGAGCGCAAGTGCAGAGGCAAAATCCGCGTCCTGCAGATCCGGATAGAATTTCCGCAGCTGCCAGACCAGAAACAGCCCCTTGTATACGATCGTCCGGCTGGACATCGATACGACGTAGGTGCCGGAGACGGAATGCTCGTACTCGCGCCGGGCCAGATACAGTTTTCGGTCAAAATCCAGGCCGCGCGCGGTCTTTTCCGGGCGGCGGATAAAGCACTGCGCGATCGCAGGCATACTGCTCCGCGCTTTTTCGCTCAGAATCTCCGGACAGACCGGCACCTCCCGCCAGAACAGCAGCCCCAGCCCTTCGCGCGACAGGATCATCTCCAGCAGCTTTCGGCTGCGCATACGTTTGAGCGGATCCTGCGGAAAAAAGATCATGGCGACGCCGTAATCGCCCGCTTCCGGAAGCGGTTTTCCCGCCTGCCGCGCTGTTTTTTCAAAAAAGGCATACGGAAGCTGCGTCATAATGCCGACGCCATCGCCGGTAGTGCCATCGGCGTCCTTGCCGGTGCGGTGTTCAAGCTTTTCGACGATCTTCAGCGCGTCATCTACTGCCCGATGCGTTCTCTGTCCGCTGATATTGACAACGGCTCCGATCCCGCAGGCATCATGCTGGCTTTCCTGTTCGGTGAATCGTTGCTGATGTACCTGTTCCATGCTTTCCTGTCCCCTCTTCCGCTGTAAAGCCTGTGCCGCTTCACGCTGCATATTCTCCGGGAATGCGAACGCCCACCCAATATGTCCTCGCATCATATACATATGTCTTTATAAAAAGAATTTCTATTTATTTTAGTGATGTATATCGTTAATGTCAACAATTTTCGCCCGTTTGATTTATTCATATTGCTGAACGCTGCCTTCAGAAATTCTAATATTGCTTTTTCCCATGCAGCGCTTGACATTTGCCTGCGGTGCGCGTATAATGCGCTCAAACAAACGGTTCGGCAATGTCCTTCCGGCTCATATGGAGACGCAGAAGCAGCGGCTGGATACAATTATAAAGCATATTTCGTGATTCCTCTTTTCATTTGTGTTGACGGCGGCCC
>HF990527.1:5784-18210 GCA_000432135.1 Firmicutes bacterium CAG:124 | reverse complement strand
CGGCGGGCCGGGCAGCGCTGCGGCGCAAGCTGCATGGGCTCGCGGTCTTCAAAATAGAGCGTGATGGTCAGCCCGGCGTCCTGATCGTTCGTGTTGAGCACACAGATGGCCTCGTGGCTCTTGATGGGACCCTCGATGCTTTCCGACGGATAGTACATATCCGAGATCAGCCAGCGGCTGTAAGTCGTTTCCTGCATAGTATCTCCTTATTTCGATTTGCTGTTGGCTTTTTTACGGAGCACATCGACAATGACGGCGATGACAATGATGCTGCCGGTGACCATACGCTGCGGACCGGTCGGGATCAGCAGCAGGTTCATGCCGTTGGCAATGACACCGATGAGCATCGTGCCGATGACCGTGCCGATCAGGCTGCCCTCGCCGCCGCTCATGGACGTACCGCCGATGACGACAGCCGCGATCGCGTTCATTTCATAGCCCTCGGCGTTCGTCGGGACTGCCGAGTCCAGGCGGGACGTCAGCAGCAGCGCCGCGATGCCGCAGCAGAAGCCGGAGAACGTGTACACGATCAGCTTGATGGCCTTGACGTTGATGCCGGAGAGTCTGGCGCACGACTCGTTGCCGCCGACTGCGTAGACATACCGGCCGATGCGGGTGAAATGCAGCACATAGTAGGCCAGGACAAACAGCGCGATCATGATCAGCAGCGCAACGAGCGGAATGCCGCGGACGCGCCCGGAGATCGCGAGGAAGCCTGCGGGCAGCGTATAGATCGGCTGACCGGCTGTGACCGTGTAGGACATACCGCGTGCAAGCTCCATCATGCCGAGCGTCACGATAAACGGCGGCAGGTCAAGCCCGGAGATCAGCACGCCGTTGATGAGGCCAAGCAGGCTGGCGCTCAGGACCGCGATGATAATGGCCGGAGCGACGGGGATGTTCCAGTTCTTCATCATGATGGCGACAAACATACCGGTCAGCGCGGTGATCGAGCCGACGGACAGGTCAATGCCGCCGATCAGGATGACGAAGGTCATGCCGATGGCAATGGTGAAGTTGATGGAGATCTGCTGCAGGATATTCAGCAGGTTGGTCTGCTTCAAAAAGGCCGGGGATGCGATAGCCATAATGACGCACAGAACCAGGAAGGCAAGCAAAATGCCGAGAATATTCAGAGATTTGATACTGCTTTTGAGAGAACGTTTCATCTTTATAGTGTCCTTTCCTGCATCAGACAGCGGCGCTGCCGCCCGTAGCCAGATACATCAGTGATTCCTGCGTGAACTGTCCCTTGCGCTCCTCGCCGGTGATGGCACCGCGGCACATGACGACGATCCGGTCGCAGATGCCCATGAGCTCCGTCATTTCCGAGGAGATCACGATCACGCATTTGCCTGCTGCGGCGATCTCGTTAATAATATTGTATACCTCGACCTTCGCGCCGATGTCGATGCCGCGCGTCGGCTCGTCGAGGAACAGGACCTTCGCGTCCGACATCAGCCACTTGGCAAGAACGATCTTCTGCTGGTTGCCGCCGGAAAGATTGACGACCTTCTGCCGCAGGGACGGCGTTTTGATATGCATCTTTTCCACGTAGTCCTGGCAGCTCTTCTGTTCCCTGCGGAGGTTCAGCTTTCCGCTGCGCACAAAGTCGCGCAGCGCGGCGATGGAGATATTTTCCTTGCAGTCGCGGCAGAGGATCAGGCCCTCTGTCTTGCGGTCCTCGGTGACAAAGCCGATGCCCGCGTTGATCGCGTCAAGCGGCTTGCGGATCACGGCCTCTTTGCCGTCAATGAACACACGGCCCGCATCCTTCGGGTCGATGCCGAAGATGGCCCGCGCCGTCTCCGTCCGGCCTGCGCCGACCAGACCGCAGATCCCGACGACCTCGCCCTTGCGGGCCTCGAAGCTGATGTTGTTCAGGATGCCCTCGCGGCTGATCCCCTCCACGCGGAAGCCGACCTCACCGATGGGACAGTCGCGCTTGGGGAACTGCTCCTTCAGATCGTGTCCGACCATGCCGCGGATGAGATCGTCGATGGTGATATCGCTGACGTTCACGGTCGTGATCGTCTTGCCGTCGCGCATGATGGTGGCGCGGTCCGCGATCTGCATCGTTTCTTCCAGACGGTGCGAGATATAAATGACAGCCACACCTTCGGACTTCAGCTTTGCGATGGTCTTGAAGAGCTTTGCGGTTTCTTTATCGGTCAAAGGCGCGGATGGCTCGTCCATGACGATGACCTTGGCCTGATGATTCAATGCCTTTGCGATCTCGACCATCTGCTGCTGCGCAATGCCGAGACTGCTGATCCTGCTTCTGACGTTGATATCCACCTCCAGCGAATCGATAATGGTCTGCGCGTCGCTGTAGACGTGCTTCCAGTCGATGCACGCGGGGTTTTTCATCGGAAGCGAGCTGAGGAAGATGTTTTCCGCAACGCTCAGCTGCGGAACAAGATTGAGCTCCTGATAGATGATGCTGACGCCAAGCTCCTGCGCCTGTCTCGGCGAGTTGATCTGGACGGGCTGGCCGTCGAAGATGATCTCGCCGGCATCCTTCTTATATGCGCCGGACAGAATTTTCATAAGCGTGGATTTCCCTGCGCCGTTTTCGCCCAGCAGCGCGTGGACCTCGCCGCGCTCAATGCTGAGGCTGACGTTGTCGAGCGCCAGAACGCCCGGGAACCGCTTTGAGATGTCCCGCATTTTCAGTATTTCAGACAATTGGCATTCTCCTATCACACGATGGCGGAAATTTCGATTCAGCGGGGATATGCAGCGCATATCCCCGCTGGAGTATCAGAGTGAGCGATGCGGATTATTCAAAGGTTGCCAGATACGCGTCGACATTGTCCTTGGTGATGACTTCCGTCTCGATCGTGAAGAACTTGTCAACAGTTTCGCCCTTGAGGATCTTGTCGATCATGTTGACGCACTCCTCGCCGGTCTTCAGACCGCCGATGGACAGCGTGCACATCAGGTCGCCGGACTTGACAGCTTCCGCCGCGTTGGGGTTGCCGTCGAAGGAGAAGACGAGCTGCTTGCCGTTGGCCTGCTTGACAGCCTGCACAGCGCCGAGGCTCATTTCGTCGCAGAGGCCGAAGAAGGCGTCGATGTCAACGGACTGCATCATGTTGGCAGCTGCGTTCATGCCCTTTTCATGCTCCCAGTCGCCGCTCTGAGACGCGACAACATGGATGTTGGGGTACTTCTCGGCGACGCGGTCGGAGAAGCCGCCCATACGGGCCGTGGTGTGCTCGGAGGGCAGACCCTCGATGATGGCGACATTGGTTTCGGCACCGTTCACGACCTCGGCCATGTAATCGGCGACCTTTGCGCCGCCCTCACGCTGGTCATAGGTGACATAGCAGTCGACCTTGCCGTCGGCCAGCTCGTCCTGAACGTTAAACATGACGACGGGGATCCCGGCCTCGTTGGCCTTCTTGACAGCGGTGACGATGGCATCGGTGTTGATGGCACAGATGATGATGCCGTCAACGCCGCGGGCGATCATGTCCTCAACCAGCTGGACCTGAGAAGCATAGTCGCTCTCGGAGTCGGGTGCGGAGACGAGCAGCTCATAGCCCAGAGCCTCTGCCTGCGGCTTCGCGCCGTTGATGCAGGATGCATAGTACGGAGAGATCATGGCAGGGGGAAGGAATGCGATGGTTTTCTTTTCAGTGGATTCCGTGTTAGTCTCCGCGTTGTCCGCGGGCGCCGTGGTGGAGTCTGTCTTGGTGGTGCCTGCACACGCGGCCATAAGGAAGACCATGCACAGCGCAAGCATCAATGCGAGAACCTTTTTCATTTGTTTTTCCTCCTGATTTTATTAAATGTACAGCCTCTGGCTGCTCATCACGGTGTGTTTTCGCCTCGGAGTGTTTTTATTCTAGCACGCCAAAACCCGTCGAAACTAGTAAAATGCGTTTTAAAGCTGGGCAATTCGTTTTTATCACGTACAAAATCAAGCGCAGATTTTGTATATATTGCCCAAATACTTACGCTGCTTTACTGGATCAGGCAGCGGGTCGTGCCGGTCGTCAGCAGCTCGTCGAACTGCTGCAGCAGCAGCTCCGGCGCCTTGATGTACGAATTGATCGTGTCGCCGCCGCGATGGTTCGTCAGCGTGATATTGTCGAGCGTGAGCAGCTTGTAGTCCTTCGGCAGCGGCTCCATCGGGAACACGTCGACCGCCGCGCCCATGATCCAGTGCTCCTTCAGCGCGGTATACAGCGCCTCCATATCGACCAGCACGGCGCGCGCCGTATTGACGAGCACTGCGGTGGGCTTCATCTCGCGCAGCTCCTGCTCGCCGATGATCGGCGGGTCGCCCGCGCCGATGCGCCCGTGCAGGGTAACAAAATCGCTGCGGCGCAGAAGCTCCTCCTTGCTGACCGGCTCGCAGCCGGCTGCTGTGACGGCCTCTGCCGGGACGAACGGGTCGCTGACCAGGATCTTCGCGCCGAAGACCTGCAGCCGCTCGGCGACCAGACGGCCGATGGTGCCGAAGCCGATGATGCCGACGTTTGAGCCGCGCAGCTCCGGAATGGCTGCGGAATCCGGGTATTTCTCGATCCATGTGCCGCTGCGCAGACCGCGGTCGGCGCGCGCGATATTTCTCGATTCCGCGATCATCAGGCCGATGGCGTATTCCGCGACGGCGATGGCGTTGTGCGCCGGGCAGTGGATCACGCTGACGCCGTGCTCGTGTGCGGCCTTCAGGTCGATATTTTCCACGCCTCCGCGCGCCGAGAGGATGTAGCGGAGCTTCGGCGCGGCCTCAAACACCTCGCGCGGGATGGTAAACAGATGGCTGAGAATGACCTCCGCGTCCTTCAGACGCTCCAGCTCCTCCTGCGTGGGCAGGAACGCGCGGGAACCGCCCGTCTCCATCCTGCGCACGACATTGCGGAGCTCGTCGCGCTTTTTCGTCACGTCCCAGTCAAACGAATCATACGCCGTGACCCACGATGCGGACCGGATCGTCTCATCGAAGACCGAGGCCGGGAGAAGAAGATCTCCAACTGCAACTGCTTTCATAATGCTCTGCTCCCCTTTCTGTTCAGCCGGTCGAAAGACCGCCGTTGACATTGATTTTTGCACCCGTGATATATCCGCCCTTGTCCGAGGCAAGGAACACGGCAAGCTCTGCGATATCCGCCGTGTCGCCGAAGCGTCCGAGCGGCGTGGACTGCAGCCATTGCGCCCGGCGTTCCGGCGTCGCGTAGGCGAGCATTTCCGTGTCGATGCGTCCGGGCAGGATCGCGTTGACGGTGATGCCGTCCGGCCCCAGCTCCTTTGCAAGGCAATAGGTCAGCCCGAGCAGCGCCGCCTTGGACGCGCCGTAGTGTACGCCGTGCGCGGTGCCGTTGAGCGCCGCCTGCGACGAGAGGTTGATGATGCGTCCGTTTTTGCCGCTTTTTTTGAGATACGGCGCCGCTGCGCGGCAGGCATAGAACGCGCCGTCCAGATTGATGCGCATGACGCGCGACCAGTCCTCATCGGTAATATCCTCGATCAGCGCCTGCGGGAACACGCCCGCGCAGTTCACCAGAATGTCGATGCCGCCCAGCGCCTGCGCGGCCTGCGTCACAAACCGGTCAACATCGGCGGAAACGGAGACATCCGCCTGTACCGCGATGCAGCTGCGCCCCATCGCGGTGATCTCTTCCCGGAGCTGCTCCGCCTCTACGGTGCTTTTCCGGTATGCCAGCGCGACGTCCGCGCCGTTTTCTGCCAGCAGCAGGCAGATCTCCCGGCCGATGCCTCTGGAGCCGCCTGTTACAACTGCTTTGCGTCCTTCCAATAGCTGCATATCTCAGTTTCCTCCTGCCTGATGAAAGCTTGGGAAATCCGGCTTGAGGTGCCGGTACGTGCTGCGGAACAGCTCGAATTTTTCCTGATAGACCGGGATCCATGCCGCGACCGGATCGACCGTCTCGCGGATGCGTACCAGATTGGCCGCCGCCTCCCGGATGGAGGCGAATTCACCCTCCGCGCAGCTCAGCACGGCAAGCATACCGCCCGGCGCACCGTGGCAGGACGCCGGAATTTCGATCGGCATTCCCGCGACGGACGCTTTGATCTGCATCCAGATCCGGCTGTTGACCGAGCCGCCCACCGCGCGCAGCGTCCGCAGCTGCGCGCCGCTGGCTCTGGCCTCGGTGATGTTGTCCATGAGTGCGAAGGCCGCGCCCTCCTCGGCAGCTCTGATGATCTCCGCCTGCGTCGTCGCGCAGGTGATCCCCGCAAGCACGCCCTTTGCGTTCGTATCCCAGATCGGGGCGCGTTCGCCTGCCAGATACGGCAGGAAGATCAGCGGACTCGGCTCCGGGCACTGCGCAAGGATCTGCGCGTCGAGCTTTTTATAAATGGCCGGGTCTGCCCGGTCGCAGAACGTGTCGCGGTACCATTTGAGAACGCCGCCGGTCGTGCTCATGCAGCCGAGCAGCAGGTGCTGCTCCGGGACGACGCTGTACATATACGTCAGATTCGGCGAGGTATGCGGTCTGTCGGAGCCGACGAGCAGCACGGACGAGGTACCGGACATTTCGACCGCGACGCCGTCAGCGGTCACTCCGCCCTCAAGCGCTGCGGCAGCTCCGTCCACGGAGCCTGCCAGAACCTCGGTCCCGGCCCGCAGGCCGGTCTGCGCCGCAGCCTCCTGCGTGACGGTTCCGATCACGTCGACCGGCTGGCTGACCGGCGGGAACAGCTCTGCCGGTACGCCGTAGGGCTGCAGCAGCTCGCTGCTCCAGCAGCGGTGCAGGACGTCATAGCACTGCGTAATACTCGCGTGCGTGGCATCGAGCGTGAAGCTTCCGGTGAGCCGGAGGTTCAGATAGCCGTTTGCCTGCAGGATCCATCTTGTTTTTTCATAAAGCGCGGGCTGGTTCTGCTTGAACCAGAGAAGCTCACTGTAGACGTAGAACGGATCGGCCTTGTTGCCGGTGATCCGGTAGACTGTCCCGTCGCCGATCCTGCGCCCCATGTCGATGCACTGCGCGTCCGAGCGGCGGTCCATCCAGATCAGCGCATTTCCGAGCGGCCTGCCAGCCGCGTCCACCGGCAGCATGGTCGGTGCCTGTGAGCTGACGGCGATCCGGCCAATTTCACCCGTGCGCACGCTGGCCTTCGCCGCGGCAGCCTGCAGCGCGAGGATCATGTGCCGCCACCAGAGCTCCGGATCCTGCTCATAGCGGCCCGCGCCGGTGCACAGCGTCTCATATTCGCTGTCCGCTTCCGCCAGTACCGTCATATCCGGCCGTGCGATCATGCATTTGACATTGGACGTACCGATATCGACCGCCAGAATATACTCGCTCATCGCCGCCCTCCTTTTATACGATTCCGGAATCTTGCCATTCAGCAAAATGCACATAAATAATTTTGCATTTTTGTACACCATGCAGAAATCGAGAATTTTCCGGGTGAATTTGCGTGAAATTCGAACATTTTTCGGCGCAATACATTTATATTGATATTGCAGGCCTATACCAGAAAGCAAAAATAATTCTGTATTTATTTCATTTCCTGTGATATTCTAAACTATATACCACTTCATTCTGTTTGTCATCCATTTATCTTGTTCTATTATTACAGTATATTGACATAGGTGGTCAAAATGGCTATACAAGTTTTGGAATATCATCACGGGCTTGAGCCGCAGTCCGTCTGGCGCATGGTCAACTCCAACCAGTTTGCCCCCGTCGCCATGCCGGAAAAGTCCATCCCCTACGTGCAGGAGCTGGGCGATTTCTACGCGTCATCCAGCTTTTACACGAAGCGGCACTCGCTCGTTTCCTATCTGCTCAAATACACCGTCAGCGGCGAGGGCGTTCTGGAATACGGCGACAGCCGCTATACCCTGCGCGCCGACGACGTGTTCTGGATCGACTGCCAGAAGCAGCAGTACTACTATACAGCGCCAGACACCGGCCACTGGCACGTGCTCTGGATGCACTTCTGGGGCGAAGCGTGCGCGCGGTATTACGAGCTGTTCATGCTGCAGAACAAGGGCTCGCCCGTCGTCTCGCTTGCGGGCGACACGCAGGTGCAGTCGCAGCTCAAGGGGCTTCTGGCCTCCTATTCCCAGCAGGGCGCCAACGTCATGCGTGACATTCAGGCCTCCGGCACGATCTCCAGCATTCTGATCTCCTGCATCAGCGCCACCATGCAGAAGAGCTTCAACGCCACGCCGCAGCTCATCGTACAGGCCCGCGACTATATCTCGCAGCATTTCTGCGAGGATCTTTCGCTAGACCGGCTCAGCCATGTGCTCGGCATCAATAAATATTACTTTGTCCGCCTGTTCAAAAGCAGCACCGGCTACACGCCGAACGAGTATATCATCATGGAGCGCATCAACCACGCCAAGGAGCTTCTGCGCTCGACAGACCTGACGATCAACGAGGTCGCCGACGAGGTCGGCTTCCACAACCCCGGCCATTTTATCAATCTGTTCAAGCGTTCGCTCGGCATGACGCCGGGGATGTACCGCTCCTTCTGGGGCCAGGGTCAGCGCCGCAAGCTGGAGGGCAGCGTCTGAACGCACAAAACCCCCAACCAGCCGGGCTGGTTGGGGGCTGCTTATGACGGATCGCCTTTTATGCGAATTTATTTCCCAGCGTTTCTGATCGCGGCCTGCGCGGCGGCGAGTCTTGCGATGGGGACGCGGAACGGGCTGCAGGAGACGTAGGTCAGGCCGATCTTGTGGCAGAATTCGACCGTGGACGGGTCGCCGCCCTGCTCGCCGCAGATGCCGAGCTTGATGTCCGGGCGGGTCTGACGGCCCAGCTCCGCCGCCATCTTGACGAGGCGGCCGACGCCTGCCTGATCGAGCTTGGAGAACGGGTCGGATTCGTAGATCTTGCGGTCGTAGTAGGACGCAAGGAACTTGCCCGCGTCGTCACGGGAGAAGCCGAAGGTCATCTGCGTCAGATCGTTCGTGCCGAAGGAGAAGAACTCTGCCTCGTTGGCAATGGCGTCGGCGGTCAGCGCGGCGCGCGGGATCTCGATCATGGTGCCGACCTTGTAGGTCATGTCGGAACCGGCTTCCTTGATGATCTTCTTCGCAGTCTTGTCGATGACGGACTTGACGAAGGCCAGCTCCTTCTCCTCGCCGACCAGCGGGACCATGATCTCCGGCGTGATCTTCCATGCCGGACGGCGGCTGCGGACAGCCAGCGCGGCCTTGATGATCGCGGCGGTCTGCATCTTGGCGATCTCCGGGAAGGTGACGTCCAGACGGCAGCCGCGGTGGCCCATCATGGGGTTGAACTCGTGCAGGGAGGAAATGACCTGATTCAGATGCTCGACGCTCAGGTTCATTTCCTTGGCCAGTTCCTCAATGTCCTTCGGATCGGTCGGAACGAACTCATGCAGAGGCGGGTCGAGCAGACGGATGGTGACCGGGCGGCCCTTCATGGCCTCATAGATAGCCTCAAAGTCGGCCTGCTGGATCGGCTCGAGCTTGGCCAGCGCCCGTTCGCGCTGCTCAGACGTTTCGGAGACGATCATCTCACGCATGGCCTTGATGCGGTCAGCCTCGAAGAACATATGCTCGGTACGGCACAGGCCGATGCCCTCTGCGCCGAAGGCGGCTGCCTGCTGCGCGTCGTGCGGGGTGTCGGCGTTCGTGCGGACCTGCAGACGGCGGAACTTGTCGGCCCAGCTCATCAGGCGGTCGAAATCACCGGAGATGGTCGCGGCAGCCGTCTTGATCTTCTCGCCGTAAATATTGCCGGTGGAGCCGTCGATGGAGATCCAGTCGCCTTCCTTATAGGTCTTGCCGGACAGCTCGAAGGTCTTGGCTTCCTCGTTCATCTTGATCGCGCCGCAGCCGGAGACGCAGCACGTGCCCATGCCGCGGGCAACGACAGCCGCGTGGGAGGTCATGCCGCCGCGGACGGTCAGAACGCCCTGCGCGTAGTGCATACCCTCGATATCCTCGGGAGAGGTCTCCAGACGGACAAGCACGACCTTATGACCGTTCTTGGCCCAGTCTGTTGCTTTCTCGGCGGAGAAAACGATCTGACCGCAGGCAGCGCCCGGAGACGCGGCCAGGCCCGTGCCGACGACCTTGGCCTTCTTCAGGGCGGCAGGATCGAACGTCGGGTGCAGGAGAGAATCGAGGCTCTTCGGGTCGATCATGGCGACGGCCTCTTCCTCGGTGATCATGCCCTCGTCCACGAGATCGCAGGCGATCTTCATCGCGGCGGCAGCGGTGCGCTTGCCGTTGCGGGTCTGGAGCATATAGAGCTTCTTGTCCTCAATGGTGAACTCCATATCCTGCATATCGCGGTAGTGATATTCGAGCTTGGCGCAGATATCGGTAAACTGCTTATATGCCTCGGGCATGACCTCGGCCAGCTGGTCGATGGTCTGCGGGGTGCGGACGCCGGCCACGACGTCTTCACCCTGCGCGTTCATCAGGAACTCGCCGAACAGCTTCTTTTCGCCGGTGGCGGGGTTGCGGGTAAACGCGACGCCTGTGCCGGAGGTATCGCCGGTATTGCCGAAGACCATGGACTGGACGTTGACGGCGGTACCCCAGTCGGAGGGGATGTCGTTCATGCGGCGGTAGTAGATCGCGCGGGGATTGTCCCAGGAGCGGAAGACGGCCTTGATGGCGCCCATCAGCTGCATTTTCGGGTCCTGCGGGAATTCCTCGCCGAGCTTGTCCTTGTATTCGGCCTTGAACTTCTCAGCCAGCTCCTTGAGATCGTTGGCGTCGAGCTCGGTGTCGAGCTTCACGCCCTTCTTTTCCTTCATCTCGTCGATGAGCTGCTCAAAATACTTCTTGCCGACCTCCATGACAACGTCGGAGTACATCTGGATGAAGCGGCGGTAGGAGTCGTATGCAAAGCGGGGATTGTTGGTCTTCTTGGCGAAGGCGACGACGACCTCGTCGTTCAGGCCAAGGTTCAGGATGGTGTCCATCATGCCGGGCATGGAAGCGCGTGCGCCGGAGCGGACGGAGACGAGCAGCGGGTTGTACAGATCACCGAACTTCTTGCCGGTCATCTCCTCGAGCTTTTCGACGTACTCCATGATCTCGGCCTCGATCTCGGCGTTGATCTGGTGGTCGTCCTTATAGTACTGCGTGCAGGCCTCGGTCGTGATGGTGAAGCCCTGCGGGACCGGCATACCGAGATTGGTCATTTCGGCCAGGTTCGCGCCCTTGCCGCCGAGCAGCTCGCGCATTTTGCCGTTGCCCTCGGAGAAAAGATAGACGTACTTGTGAGACATTTGGTAAACCCCTTTCCAGTGTTGCGGCTGGTCGCCCTTTGCGCCGCCGCCATGTCATTTTTTATCCTTCAGATTCTTCAGACAAATACATACTATACCATATTTCCGGGGGTTTGCAATCTAAAAAGTTTTTATTTTCTCTAAAAAAATGTTAGATTTCGAGACAGCCTGCACCTGAAAAACTGGCAAAAGTGCCATATCAGCGGCAAGAGGACGCAATATCAGAAATCATATTGTAAGAAATGCACATACCGTGCAGTTCTTTCCTGCTGCGCCATGCACAAAACCCGCAGCCGGGCGTGCTATCCAGCTGCGGGTGGGTTGGACTTCGGAATGCGGATGGTCAGGACGATTTCGCGGTCTGTCTCCTGCCGGTCGCGGCTGGCGCTGACGCCTGCGGCGCGGACGAGGTCGAGCTGGTGGTCAATGGAGTTCAAGAACACGCGCACGTCGCGCAGGACGAACGTGCCGAGCTCGCGCCGCTGCGGCGCTTTGGGCGCGAGCCGCGCATCGATGTACTGCTCCGTTTTCGCGACCGTCCACTCTCCCTGGACGATCAGGCCGATCACGCGCAGGCGCTCTTCCTCGTCCGGCAGGCGCAGAAGCGCGCGGGCATGGCGCTCGGTCAGGTGATGCTCACGCAGCGCCTGCAGAACGGACGGCGGATGGCGCAGGATGCGCAGCTTGTTTGCGACGGCGGACTGGCTCTTGCCGATGCGGCGGGCAGCCTGCTCCTGGCTCAGATGGTACTGCTGCATGAGCTTTTGCAGGCCCTCGGCCTCCTCGATGTAATCCAGATCGCGCCGCTGCAGATTTTCCACCAGCGCCAGCATCCCGGACGCCTCCTCGTCCACGTCCGCAAGCAGGCACGGGACCTCCGTCAGTCCGGCCAGCCGCGCTGCGCGCAGGCGGCGCTCTCCCGCCACCAGCTCGTACGCACCGCCCGCCTTGCGGACGGTCAGCGGCTGCAAAACGCCGTACTGCCGGATGCTCCCGGCCAGCTCCTGCAGGCCGCCGGTATCAAAATGCTTGCGCGGCTGCATGGGATTGGGCCGGATCCGCGCTGTCGGCAGATACAGGACCCGGCCAGACCCCAGTACCGACGGACTTCTCGTCTTTGGCATAGCTTCTCTCCTCTGCAAGGACTTCTGACCCCTCTATAGTAGGACAAGCCAGGCGCAAAAACGCGCGAAAAACGGACGGGCGCGCGCA
>HF990527.1:0-5773 GCA_000432135.1 Firmicutes bacterium CAG:124 | reverse complement strand
CGGAGAAAACCACGCGCCCCCCCACAATAAATGGTGGCGGGAAATCGCCAGGAAACACAAGATGTGGACAACCGTGTGGAAATTGTGGAGAACCTGCCGAATCGTGCCGCATAAACCCCGCCGTCTGCCGTTATTTATAAAAAGAATAACGATACGGCGGCACATTCCTTGCAACATGCAAAAAAATATTGTATAATGATAAAAGATTTTTAGGAATTATGTCCCGTGGCCGGGAAACTTCGGAATTACGGTGGCCATGTGCCGAGAACAGCTGCGGCTGTGACGTGAGAGCCGAGATTCAAATGAAGGGAGTTTTTTGCCATGGCCGTATTTTTTGTAAACGGAACGGAAGTCACGGTGGAGAAGAATCAGCGCCTGCTGCGCTATCTGCGTGACACGCTGCACCTGACAAGCGTCAAGGACGGCTGTTCGGAGGGCGCCTGCGGCGCGTGCACCGTGCTCATTGACGGCGAACCCATCCGCGCCTGCACACCGTTCACCGATTCGCTGGCGGGCCGTCACGTCATCACCGTCGAGGGTCTGACGGATGAAGAAAAGAGGCTCTACACCTACGCCTACGGCGAGGCCGGAGCCGTGCAGTGCGGCTTCTGTATTCCGGGTATGGTGCTGTGCACAAAGGCGCTGCTCGACCGGAACCTGAACCCGACAGACGATCAGATCCGCTATGCCCTGCGCAACAATTACTGCCGCTGCACGGGCTATGTGAAGATCATGGACGCTGTGCGTCTGGCAGCGAAATGCCGCCGCGAGGGCGTGATCCCCGAAGCGTCGGAAAACGACTGGAAGCTCGGCTCGAGCGTCCACCGCATCGACGTGGAGGAAAAGGTGCTGGGCTACGGCAAGTATCCCGACGACTGGTATCTGCCCGGTATGTGCTACGGCTCTGCCGTCCGCAGCCAGTATCCGCGTGCCCGTGTTCTTGCCATCGACGCGTCGAAGGCGGAGGCGCTGCCCGGCGTCGTGCGCGTCATTACGGCGGCAGATATCCCCGGCGAAAACAAGGTCGGCCATCTGAAGCACGACCAGTATTCGCTCATCCCCATCGGCGGGCTGACGCATTATCTGGGCGACGCAATTGCGCTCGTGGTCGCGGAAACGCCTGAGATTCTGGAAAAGGCGAAAAAGCTTGTAAAGGTGACCTATGAGCCGCTGCCTGCCGTCCATAACCCGCCCGAGGCGTGGGCGGAGGACGCGCCGCGTGTATTTGACGAGGAAGAGTCGAACGTGCAGGCGTATAAGCATATCGCGCGCGGCGACGCGGATACGGCCATCAAAAACTCCAAATACGTCATTTCGCAGCATTTCGAGACGCCGTGGACGGAGCACGCGTTTCTGGAGCCGGAATGCGCCGTCTCGTACATCGACCCGGATGGCTATGTGATGGTGCTTTCGACCGACCAGTCCTCGCACACGACGCTGCACGAGTGCAAGCTCCTGCTCGGCTCTGACAAGGTCCGCGTGCAGAACCAGCTCGTCGGCGGCGGCTTCGGCGGAAAAGAAGACATGAGCGTCCAGCACCATGCCGCGCTCATCACGTACTTGACCGGCAGGACCGTCAAGGTCAAGCTCACGCGGCCCGAATCCCTGCTCATCCACCCCAAGCGCCACCCGTTCTGGATGGACTTCACCATGGGCTGCGACGAAAACGGCATCATTCAGGGCGTCAAGGCCAAGGTCTATTCCGACACCGGCGCGTTCGCCTCTCTGGGCGGTCCGGTGCTTGAGCGTGCGTGTACGCACGCAGCCGGCCCCTATAACTATCAGAATTTCGAGATCGAAGGCACGGCCTACTATACCAACAACCCGCCCGCGGGCGCGTTCCGCGGCTTCGGCGTCACGCAGACGTGCTTCGCCACCGAGACGCTTCTGAACGAAATGGCCGATAAGGTCGGCATTACCCCGTGGGAGATCCGCTACCGCAACGCCATCCGGCCCGGGCAGGAGCTGCCGAACGGCCAGATCGTCGGCGCGGAAACGGGCCTTGTTGAAACGCTGGAGGCGGTCAAGCCGTATTACGACGAGGCCATGAAACTGGGCAAGCCCGTCGGCATTGCCTGCGCGATGAAAAACGCGGGTGTCGGCGTCGGCATCCCCGACTGGGGCCGCTGCAAGCTGATCGTGGAAGACGACGCGAAGGTGCATATCTACGCGGGCGCTTCGTGCATCGGCCAGGGCGTCGGCACGGTGCTCGTGCAGATGATCGTCACGAATACGCCGCTGACGCGCGGCGATATCGTCTATGAGCGCTCGAACACCTGGATCGCACCGGATTCCGGCGATACCTCCGGCTCCCGTCAGACGCTTGTGACGGGCGAGGCCTGCCGACGCGCCTGCGAAAAGCTCGCCGCAGCGCTGGAAACCCACACGCTTGCGGAGCTTGCCGGTCAGGAATTCTACGGCGAGTATCTTGCAAAGACCGATAAGCTCGGCGCGGACGTGCCGCATCCTGTTTCGCACGTGGCCTACGGCTACGCCACGCAGATGTGCGTCGTCGACAGGAAGACTGGAAAGGTCGAATCGCTTGTCGCCGCGCATGACGTCGGCAAGGCCGTCAAC
Organism: Firmicutes bacterium CAG:124; assembly: GCA_000432135.1. Taxonomy (GTDB): domain Bacteria; phylum Bacillota; class Clostridia; order Oscillospirales; family Oscillospiraceae; genus CAG-170. The sequence goes on along the minus strand of HF990527.1, from coordinate 3,196 downwards.
CCCCGCTCGTGCGAAGGACAGATCGAGGGCGGCGTCGTCATGAGCATGGGCTATGCTCTGCGTGAGCAGTATCCGATTGACGGCAACTGCAAGCCCATCGAAAAATACGGCGAGCTCGGCCTGTTCCGGGCGCACGAGATCCCGAAGATCGTGCCCATCGTGGTCGATAAGCCGGGGCTCGACGTCGCCTGCGGCGCCATCGGCATCGGCGAGATCACATCGATCCCCACCGCGCCCGCCATCGCCGACGCCTATTTCCGCTATGACGGTGAGCGCCGCACAAAGCTCCCGCTTGCCAACACGCCGTATGAAAGGAGGGGAAAGTAAGATGGCTGTCAAAAAACGCTTCCCCTATAAGGCGGCCTTTGTCGCCTGCAATGGCGGCTGCCGCGGCCCGGGAGAAGGCCAGGCNNGGCTGCCGCGCCACGGCAGAGTGCCAGTACGGCTGCGTCGGCTGCGAGCTGTGCGTGAACGTATGCAAATTCGAGGCCATCGCCCTGAATGAATACGGCGTGGCCGAGGTCAACGAGGACAAGTGCATCGCCTGCGGCAAATGCGTGCGCGAATGCCCGCGTGAGCTCATCCGCATCCACGAATGCGCGAACCCCGTCGCCGTCAAGTGCTCCAACAAAGACCCCGGCAAGGACGCGCGGAGGATGTGTCAGGTCAGCTGCATCGGCTGCGGCATCTGTCAGAAGGTCTGCCCGGCCGGCGCGATCACCGTGACGGACAATCTCTCCCACATCGACGAGTCCGTCTGCCTGTCCTGCGGCCAGTGCGCCGTCAAATGCCCCCGCCATGCGATCTGCGACCTGCGCGGGATCCTGACGGAAAAACGGTAAAATTCAGATAAAAAGGCTGCCGTCCGGCAGCCTTTTTCATATTCAAAGCTCCCCGATAAACTCCAGCACGCATTCGCGCAGGCGGGCGATGCCCTCCGGCAGATGGCCGCCCGGGCGCAGGCCCATGCCGAGTTCGCGGCTGACGCTCGGGCTGACCGGGAGCGTCTTCACACCGTTCAGCTTGCCGCGGATCATCATCTCCGCCATCATCGAGATCCCAAGCCCCTTGCCGACCATGCGGATGACCGTCTCGTCGTCGACGTGGCAGGGGCGGATGACAGGCTTCACGCCGTATTTCCGGAACGCCGCGCCCACGTCGATATCGAACCGGCCATAGGGCATCAGGAAGTCCCGACCCTCGAATTCCGTGATTGGGAACGTCTCGCGGTCGTCCGTAGGGTAATCCGCCGGTAAAATGGCGTACATCGCGTCGTTGTGCAGCGGCGTCCAGTCGCAGGCGAAGGCGCTCTGCCGCGCAGCGAAGATCACGTCTGTGCGCCACGCCTCAAGCAGCTCGAACGGCTCGAGTTCATGGTCGACCGTCCGCAGATCGACGTCGATGTGCGGGCAGACGCGCCGGAACCGGTAGAGGATCTCCGGCATCCAGCGCATGGCGATGCTGGCATAGGCCGCGACGCGGATGGTCTGCGCCGATTTTTCCGTGATCGCGGAGATCTGGTTCTCCAGCCGCGCGTTTGCGCGCAGAAATTCGCGGATGGCGGGCATGAGCGCTTCGCCGTCTTTTGTCAGCGAGACCCCGCTGTGACCGCGCTGCACGAGCGTCAGACCGATCTCCCGCTCCAGACTGTCGACCAGATGCGTCAGCCCAGACTGCGTATAGCCGACGACCTCCGCCGCCTTGGAAAAGCTGCCGAGATCGACGGCTGTCATTAAAATTTCAAGCTTTCTGCTGTCCATGCGCCGCTCCTTTCCGGGTGGGTATGACAAGGGATATGATAAACCGTCATAGAACCATTATAATCACGCGCTTCCATTTTGCAAGCCCTGCGTTTACAATCAGTTCATAAATTAAAGGAGCGCACACAAAATGACGACAAAAAAACTGACGCGCAGACAGCGCATTCTGGTCGCGACGACCCTGTTCGGTATGTTCTTCGGCGCAGGCAACCTTATTTTCCCCGTCCACCTCGGCCAGATGGCGGGCAGCAATGTGATCCCGGCCATCATCGGCTTTATTATCACCGCCGTCGGCATTCCCATCTTTGGCGTCGCCGCCATCGGCGTGACGCACTCGGACGGCTTGCAGACGCTCTCCGGCAAGGTCGGCAAGGGCTACGGCATTTTCTTCACGTGCCTGCTCTATCTGACTATCGGCCCGCTGTTCGCCATTCCCAGATGCGCGACCGTCTCGTTCACGACCGGCGTTTCGCCGATGGTGTCGGAGACTGCGCAGCCGCTGGCGCTGCTGCTGTTCTCGGCCGTCTTCTTCGCGTTCGTGCTGTTCTTCTCACTGCGTCCGGGCAAGATCACGGTCTGGATCGGCAAGATCATCAATCCCGTCTTCCTGCTGTTTCTGGCCGTGCTCGTGATCGCGGCGCTGCTGAAGCCCGGCGCGTCCATCTCGGACGTGGCCCCGACCGAGCCTTACGCCACCAAAACAAGCGCGTTCTTCTCCTCGTTCATCGAGGGCTACGGCACCATGGACGCCATCGCGGGTCTTGCCTTCGGCATTGTGGTCATCGATGTCATCCGCCGCATGGGCGTTGACAATGACGACGCGGTCGCCGTCGATGTGCTGGGTTCCGGCGTGCTGACTGGGCTTCTCATGGCGGTCATTTACGTCGTTACGATCCTCATGGGCACGCAGTCGCGCGGGCTGTTTGAGATCTCCGACAACGGCGGCATCGCCCTGACGCAGATCGCAGGCCATTATTTCGGCGGCGTCGGCCAGATCATTCTCGCCGTCACCATCACCTTCGCCTGTCTCAAAACCTCCATCGGCCTCGTGACCTCCTGCTCGGAAACGTTCGTCAAGATGACGCACGGGAAAATTTCCTATAAGCTCTGGGCGATTTTGTTCACGCTGTTCTCCTTCGCCGTCTCCAACGTGGGCCTGAGTGCGATCATCGAGTATTCCATCCCCGTGCTCATGCTCATCTATCCGCCCGCCACCGCACTGATCATTTTGGCCTTCGCGGGCAAGCTCTTCCGGCACGACCGCGCCGTGTATCTTTCGACCATGATCTTCACGTGGGCTGCGGCGATCTTCGACTTTTTCAAGACGCTGCCCGCCGGTGTGCGGACGGCCCTGCGGCTCGACGCGCCGGTCGAGCTGGCAAAACGGTATCTGCCGCTGTTCGACCTGAACCTCGGCTGGCTGCTCCCGGCTGGTT
>HF990526.1:4547-40697 GCA_000432135.1 Firmicutes bacterium CAG:124 | reverse complement strand
CGGTGGTCAACATCCACAAGAAAATCCTGAAGGATGCAGGGCTGGAACACCTGAGATTTCATGACTTACGACACACGTTCGCAACGTTAGCATTGCAGAATGGCGTGGATGTGAAAACTGTATCGAGTATGCTCGGCCATTTCGACGCTGGATTTACCCTTCGCACCTACACCCACGTCACGCGGCAAATGCAGGAAAGCGCCGCCGAAAAGATGGGCAATTTCATGGCACAGGTCATGTAAAAACAAAAAAGCGGCGGAGAGGATGAGATACATATCCTCTCCGCCGCTCTTTGGACATTTCGTCGTGTGGGTCACGGTGTGGGTCAAGCCGGATTTCACAGGTTTTCACGAGGTGCGTTCCTTAAAATGGTATATACATTTATAGGAAAATTCCTGCCGGGTTGATGCCTGAAAAACACCACTTTTCTACAAAATCAGAAATCCGAAAATAGTTGCAAAAACGCCTGATATTCTCTAAATATCAGGCGTTTTGGTGGGGGAAGGTGGATTCGAACCACCGAAGTCACTGACAACAGATTTACAGTCTGCCCCCTTTGGCCACTCGGGAATTCCCCCATATTCACTTTGCTGCGCTGCGGAAAGATTGGAGCTGGTAGACGGACTCGAACCCCCGACCTGCTGATTACAAATCAGCTGCTCTACCGGCTGAGCTATACCAGCAACTCAAACAGCAAGGCTGATTATAGCTGAAGTGTGTCAAAAAGTCAAGAACTTTTTTCGGAAAGGCAAAAATTATTTTCGCGTGCCGGCGGGCGATTGCAGAACCGGTGATTTATGCTATACTGAATATAAAAAGGAGGGATCTGCCTATGAAGATCACATTCGTCGGCGCAGCCCATGAGGTCACGGGGAGCTGTACGCTGCTGGAGCTGGCAGGAGAGAACTACCTGATCGACCGGGGCATGGAGCAGGGCGTGGACATTTACGAGAATATCCCGCTGCCCGTCGCGGCGAAGGACGTCAGCGCCGTCTTTCTGACCCATGCGCATATCGACCACGCGGGGCTTCTGCCGCAGCTCTATAAGGACGGCTTCCGGGGAAAAATCTACGCTACGCCTGCCACGTGCAGTCTGGCCGACGTTATGCTGCGCGACTCGGCGAACATTCAGGAATCCGAGGCCGCGTGGAAAACGCGCAAGGCTGAGCGTGCGGGCGAGCCGCCGGTCGAACCGCTGTACACCGTTGACGATGCGAAGGGCACGGCGGCGTGCTTCCGTCCCTGCCGGTATGGCGAATGCGTGACGATTGCCGACGGCCTGCGCGTGCGCTTTTCCGATATCGGCCATCTGCTGGGCTCGGCCTGCATTGAGCTCTGGCTGCGGGAGGACGGCACCGAGAAAAAAATTGTGTTCTCCGGCGACGTCGGCAACATTGACCAGCCGATCCTGAACGATCCCCTGCCCGTCGCCGAGACGGACTATCTCGTTGTCGAGTCGACCTACGGCAACCGCCTGCACGACAAGCCCAAGGACGTGCGCGCGGAGCTGACAGAGGTTCTGCAGCGGGCGTTCGACCGCGGCGGCAGCGTCATTATCCCGGCCTTCGCCGTGGGCCGGACGCAGGAGCTTCTGTACCTGCTGCGCGAGATCAAGCAGAAAAAGCTTGTGCATGGACACGACGGTTTCCCGGTCTACCTTGACAGCCCGCTGGCCGAGGAGGCCACCAGCGTCTTTTTACAGTGCGATACCGTCTGCTTTGACCCGGAAACGCAGGCCGTCCTGAAAAGCGGGCAGAACCCCATCTGGTGCCCCGGACTGCAGTTTGCGATCACGGCAGAGGACTCAAAGGCGATCAACAGCGATCCGCGCCCCAAGGTCATCCTGTCTGCCAGCGGTATGTGCGACGCGGGCCGCATCCGGCACCACCTGAAGCACAACCTCTGGATAGCGGAGAACATCATTCTTATCGCGGGCTATCAGTCCAAGGGCACGCTGGGACGGGCATTGCTGGACGGCGTGAAGGAGGTTCGGCTGTTCGGCGAAGATATCGCCGTAAACGCCGAGATCGCCGTCCTGCACGGCACAAGCGGTCACGCAGACCAGAAGGGCCTTTTCAATTGGGTCGAGGCATTTGCAAAAAAGCCGGAGACGATTTTCGTCAACCACGGCGATACCGAGGCCTGCGAAGCGTTTCAGGCGCTTTTGCAGGAAAAGGGGTATGTCGCTGTCGCGCCGTTCTCAGGCGCGGAATTTGACCTGCTTTCCGGCAAATTCCTCGCGTTCCCGGCCGGCCGCCCGATTGCCAAGCGCGGCGCGGCACGGAAGAAGGGCGTCTTCGACGCGCTCATCGCAGCGGCGCAGCGCCTGCTTCTTGTGGCGCAGAGCTGCAGGGAGCGCCCGAACCGCGATCTGACCCGCTTTACCGCGCAGATCCAGGCGCTCATCGACAGGTGGGAGAAATAAAACGATGGAAATCAATTATTATAAGCCCTGCCCGGAATACGACCGCTGCTGTGAGCTGATCGACCGATACTGGGAAGCCGGAGAATATGAAGCCTGCTTCAAGGGGCATCTGGAATTGGCCGAACAGGGCTATCCGCTGGCCGAGTGTCAGGTCGGCTGGCTCTATCTGAAGGGGCAGGGCGTTCCGCAGGACGACGCGAACGCGTTCTATTGGACAAAGCGCGCCGCAGAGCATGGCGACTGGGACGCGCAGTATAATCTCGGAACGTTCTACGAAGCGGGGATCGGCACCGCGCGCGATGCAGAGCAGGCAAAACGCTGGTATATCGCTGCTGCCCAGCAGGGACAGGATGAGGCACTTGAAAAATGCCGTACTGAAGGGCTTTCATGGGAATAGACTGACGCACCGGCGCGACAGCGCCCGACGTCTCCCCTACCGGCCCGCAGCCTCTGAAGCTTTACACCGCAAACGAACAGCGACGGACGCATATCGCCTCCCCTTACGCAAGGGGAGGCGACTTTTTTGTCGGTTCAGGCTTTTTTGCCGGCGAGAGACTTGCGGTATTTTTCGCTTTCCCAGTTGGCAATGAACTTCTTCGCGGCTTCGCCCATGGTGGAAAGCTCGTAACCCGCCTTGCGGATGTGCTCCATGACGAAGAAGACTGCCGTGAGTGTTTCGGTCAGCGTCAGAGCCTTTTTCGCGTCCATCTGCATGAGCAGCTCGCCCGTTTTGCTGCTGGCGACGGCCTGCCCGGCTCCAAGCGTTTCCTGATCCAGATAGAACGTATCCGTCAGGAAGACCATCTGGTCGGGATACAGCGGCTGCGTCATGAGAAATTCCTGCGTGTAGCCGCCGGTTCGGAACTGCTCTGCCAGATACGGCACATCGGCGGCGTAAATGCCTGCGGCTATTTCGCGCACGGCGATCTTCGGGAAGCTTGTACCGGACAGGCCGAACATCCGTGCCAGCCGCTCGTTTGCGTCAGTGTGAATCGCAAGCGCGGTATCCGGGTCGTCGTCATGGACGATGATGCCGTGGTTCTGCATGAGGATGACGGACGGAGCCTTGCCGGTTTCGGCTTCCACGCGGCGCAGCTCATCGCGGATGGCGAAGGTCAGATTCGCACCGGGATCGGTGTAGGGCACCCAGCCCCAGGTGTAATTTGCCCCGGCAAATGCCTGCGCCGCGATCGGACGGCAGGTGGTGGAGCAGGCGGCCAGATTGGCATAGACGCTGTGCGTGTGCACCACGAAGGTTTTCAGGATGGAGTGAAAGCCCGCTTCGACGGACGGCCGCAGGTCGGCAAGGCCGTCAATATGCCGGATATCGGCCTTGGCGCGGGCGGAGCCCTCTTTTTCGACGTCCGCAAGCTCGGACGGCTCGGTCGTGAGATAGAAATTGCGCAGATCAGCCCCGTCCAGAACGGCATAGGCCTTATCAGGGCGGATGTCAGACAGGCAGAAGCCGGAGGCTTTGATCGCCATCAGCCCGCCGGGGAGCTTGACGGAGGTATTTCCGCCGCCGCCCTGCACATAGTCGGCGCGTGCGCCCGCAGCCTGGGAGACGCGGGCAAACTCGGAAAGCAGCTTTGCGTGTTCTTCAAAAAACATAGCGTTCCCCTCTTATCGCTTGCTCAGCACGTCGGCCTCGTAGCGCTTGATCTCAGCAAAGTAATCCTGCGGGACAGTTTCGCGGCGCAGATATTCCTCCCAGACCGCGCCGAACGGCATGGTCTTGAGTTCCTCCTGCCGCACCATCAGCTCGGTGAAGTTGTTTGCATCCTGCAGCGCCTTCAGCGTCTTCGGCTCCAGCAGAGCATACAGAAGCGCCTTCTGCACGGAATGCAGACCCGTGACCCATGCGGAAATGCGGTTGATGGAAGCGTCAAAATAGTCCGTCGCGAGGAACACGCGGCCCAGCGCGTCCGCGCGGACGATCTCCTTCATCATTTCGCGCGTCTCGTCGTCAAAGAGCACCACATGGTCGCTGTCCCAGCGCATGGGGCGGGTGATGTGCAGCGCCAGCCGGTCGTTGAACAGCAGCATGGAGCTAATCTTGTCCGAGACAAGCTCGGTCGGGTGATAGTGGCCGTTGTCCATCAGCGGGGTAATGCGGCGGGTATTGACATAGTTCGTGCAGAACTCCGCCGAGCCGACGGTGTAGGCTTCCAGACCAATGCCGAAGACCTTGGACTCGATGCACGGGAAGACCTTCGTCTTGTCATACGGAACGGACAGAATTTCGTCCATCGACTGCGCGTAGCGGCGGCGCGGAGAGAGGCGGTCCGCCGGGTAATCCTTATAGCCGTCGGGGATCCAGAAGTTGATGACGCAGGGCTTGCCGGTTTCCTCGGCAAAATATTCTGCGATGGCCATGCAGCGCTTGCCGTGCTCGACCCAGAATTTGCGGATCGCCTCGTCCGGGGACGAGAGCGTCAGTCCGTCCTTGACCATGGAATGAGAGAAGAACGTCGGGTTAAAGTCGATGCCAAGGCCGCGCTCCTTGGCATAGGCGACCCAGCGGGAAAAATGCTTCGGCTGAATGGCGTCGCGGTCAGCAAACTCACCGGCTTTGAAAATGGCGTAGCTTGCGTGCAGATTGAGCTTCTTTTTGCCCGGCGTCAGGCGCAGGACCTCATCGAAGTCCGCCATGAGCTGTTCGGGCGTGGTGGCCTTGCCGGGATAGTTGCCGGTGGTCTGGATGCCGCCGGAGAGGGCCTCCTTCGCGTCAAAGCCGACGACATCGTCGCCCTGCCAGCAGTGGACGGAGACGGTCACGTTTTTCAGTGTTTCCAGCACGGCTTCGGTATCGACGCCGAGCGCGGCGTAGCGTTCCTTTGCAAGCGTATAAGCGTTCATAGTTGTTCCTCCCTCAATTAAAAAAGAAGACCTGTTTCATGAGCGGCTGCGCACCGGTTTCCGGGTCCATTTCCATCAGCATAACGTCCTTCATGTACTCGTTCCAGCGGTCCACGACCGGGCTTTCGGCCTGCACGCGGGCAGCCTCGGCGACGCTGTCGCACTCATAATAGCCGAACAGCTCATTGCCGACATTCCAGATCGTATAGTTGCGGATCCCGGCCTGATGCAGCACGTCCTTCATCTCCGGCCAGATCTCGTTGTGGCGGCGGATGTATTCTTCCAGCTTTCCCGGAAGAACCGTCGCTTTCCACGCGTAGCGTTCCATGTTCGTTTCCTCCCTGTTTTTTATGGGTTTCTACATTTCATTATAGAAAAGCAAGCCTGTGTGTGGTATCATAGGCTTGCTTTGAAATATCAATATCTTGCTGTTTTGCGGAGGACTGCCGAATGGAAGTGCTGCACTACAATCTCGATATGACGCCGGAGTCCGAATGGAAGATCGTCTCGGCGGGCGCGTTTGCCCGCGACAAGCTGCTGTATTTGCAGGAGGCCGGGCATTTCATTTCTGGTGCAAATTACTATACCGTCCGAAAGGAGCTGGATTCGTATCTTGTCAAGCTGACGCTTTCCGGGGCCGGAATATTGGAATATGGCGGCGAAACCTACCGGCTTCCCGCCGGGAGCTTTTTCTGGATCGACTGCCGTGCGCCGCAGCACTATTATACTGCGCCGGACGCGGGACAGTGGGACGTCCTCTGGTTCCATTTTTACGGCGCAACGGCGGATGCGTACTATCAGGCGTTTTTGTCGCAGACGCAGGGGCGGGCAGCCGCGTCGCTGCCGGTCGACAGTCCGGTGTCCGCGCAGATGAGCGCACTTCTGGCCCTGGCCGGGGAGGACGGCGGCGGGCTGGGCCGCGATCTGGACGCGTCGGCGCTCATGACGACGATCCTCTGCGGTCTGATCCACGGCGCGGCGCAGCAGCGCCCGCAGCCTGTGCCCGCAGTTTTGCAGAAAGTGCGGCAGTATCTGCACGAGCAGTACGCGCAGAAAATCACGCTCGATACGCTCTCGGCGCGCTATAACATCAGCAAATACCACCTGCAGCGGAGCTTCCAGCGGTATTTCGGCCAGTCGCCCGGCGAGTATCTGACCCGCCTGCGCCTGACCCGCGCCAAGGAACTGCTGCGCGCGACCGACCTGCCGGTATCCGAAGTCGCCTACCGCGTCGGCATGGAGAACACCAGCTATTTTATCAGTGTCTTCCGCGTCCGCGAAGGCGCTACGCCCCAGCAGTACCGCCGCCGCTGGTCGCCGGTGGCATAAGCGCGGCAAGCTCTTCCGCCGTCAACGGGCGGTATTCGCCCGGGCGGAGCGCTTCGTCCAGCCGGACGGGGCCGATCGCGAGACGTTTTAAGTAAAATACATGCCCGCCCACGGCTTTGATCATCAGCTTGACCTGATGCTTGCGCCCTTCCGTGATCCAGAGCTTGCCGGCCGTGACGGGCCGGGCCGGGTTTTTCAGGTATTTCTCGCGGAAGCGCTCGGGCAGATACGGCGCGCTTTCCCCGATGCTCGTGTGCGCAAGCAGCTGCGCGCGGGCAGGCAGCGAGGGCGGCTGCCCTTCCAAAAGCAAAACGCCCTCCTCCAGCTGCCGCATGGCCGTCTCGTCAAGTAACCCGAATGCGCGGTACTCGTATTCCTTTTCCACGTGCTGCTCGGGCCGGAGCAGGCGCACGTCGAGCATCCCGTCGTCCGTAAACAGCAGCAGCCCCTCCGTATCCCTGTCCAGCCGCCCGACCGGGTGCAGCATCTCGCGCAGCGCCTCCGGAAAGCAGGACATGACCGTCTCCCGCCGCGCGTCGCGCTTCGCGGTGAGCAGTCCGCGCGGCTTGTAAAGCATATAATACTGCGCCATCCGCCTGTCCCTCCCGTCTGTTTTGTCCATCATACCGGACGGAAGCAGAAAATGCAAGAACGGTTCGCACAAAATGACGGGATAATCGCGCATACTTGCAAAACGTCCTGCATATCAGGTAGTTTTCTGCTGGATTTGCAGGATTTATGAATTTTTTCAGAAGCACTTTTCAAAAACGCATTTCTGTGATAAAGTATATCCCAAGAAAAAAGACCCTGTACAGAAGGGAGAACATACTATGAAACTGACCGATCACGGCGTATTCCTCTGCGGCGGCGTGCCGCAGCCGACGGCGCCGCTCACCCCGGACGAGGGCCGCAGACGCACCATGGCCTACCGCATTTTGCAGGCGCACAACCAGTCCGGCGATGAGCGGCAGCTCCGCATCCGGTTCGACGCCATGCTTTCACACGATATCACCTATGTCGGCATCATCCAGCAGGCGCGGGCCTCCGGCATGAAGGAGTTCCCACTCCCCTACGCGCTGACGAACTGCCACAACAGCCTTTGCGCCGTCGGCGGCACGATCAACGAGGACGACCACGTCTTCGGCCTGTCCGCGGCAAAGAAATACGGCGGCATTTACGTTCCCGCCAACCAGAGCGTCATTCATTCCTACGCGCGCGAGCAGATGGCTGCCTGCGGGTCAATGATTTTAGGCTCTGACTCGCACACGCGCTACGGCGCGCTCGGCACGATGGCCGTCGGCGAGGGCGGGCCGGAGCTTGCCAAGCAGCTTTTGAGGCACACGTGGGACGCGCCGCTTCCCGAGGTCGTGCTGGTCTATGTGACGGGAACGCCCCGCCGGGGCGTCGGCCCGCACGACGCGGCAATCGCACTGGTCAAGGCGACATTCGCAAGCAGCTTCGTCAAGAACCGCGTGCTGGAATTCGCAGGCCCCGGCATTGCGAAGCTGCCCATTGATTTCCGCAACGGCATCGACGTCATGACGACCGAGACGACCTGCCTGTCCTCCATCTGGGAGACGGACGAGGAGACGAAACGGTTTTTTGAAGTTCACGGCCGCCCCGAAGCGTATAAAAAGCTGTCGCCGGGGGATGGCGCGTATTATGACCGCATGATCGAGCTGGATCTCAGCCAGCTTGAGCCGATGATCGCGCTGCCGTTCCACCCGTCGAACGCGTACACCATCCGTGACTTCCTTGCGAACGCGCAGGAACTGCTGGCCGGTGTGGAGGCCGAGGCAAAAAGGCGCTGGCCGAAGGCCAACGTGCATCTTCTGGACAAAATCCACGACGGCGGCGTCTGGGCTGATCAGGGGATTATTGCGGGCTGTGCGGGCGGTATGTTTGATAATATCGACGAGGCGGCGCAGATCCTGCGCGGCGGATCGGTCGGCGACAGCTATTTCTCGATGAGCGTTTATCCCACGTCCGTCCCGGTGAGCCTTGCGCTCACGCGCATGGGCGTGACGGAGTCGCTGCTGGAAACCGGTGCGATCATCAAGCCCAGCTTCTGCGGCCCGTGCTTCGGTGCGGGAGATGTGCCGGCCAACAACGGCCTGTCTCTTCGCCACACGACGCGCAATTTCCCGAACCGCGAGGGCTCAAAGCCCGGCGAAGGGCAGTTTGCGGGCGTGTGCCTCATGGACGCGCGTTCCATTGCGGCAACAGCCAGAAACGGCGGCCGCATCACCCCGGCGGACGAGCTGGATTATACCCCGGAACGCCATCCGTACCAGTTTGACAAGACGGTCTATGCCCGCCGCGTCTATCACGGCTTCGGCCATCCGCAGCCGGAAACAGCGCTCATCATGGGCCCGAACATCACGGACTGGCCGAAAACGTATGAGCTGGGTGAAAATCTTCTGCTTGAGCTTGCCGCCGTCATTCATGACCCCGTGACCACGACGGACGAGCTGATCCCGTCGGGCGAAACGTCGTCCTACCGCTCGAACCCCCTGCGGCTGGCGGAGTTTACGCTTTCGCGCCGCGTGCCGGATTATGTGCCGCGCGCGAAGAAAATTGCCGAGGAAGAATCCAAACGGAGATCCGGCTGTGCATCAGAGACGCTGCGCGCTGCGCTGGCGCGCTTCGGCGATGCGGACACACTTCTGAGCGTTACACAGCTTGGCTCCTGTGTCTTTGCCAACAAGCCCGGCGACGGCTCCGCGCGGGAGCAGGCCGCGTCCTGCCAGAAGGTTCTGGGCGGACTTGCGAATATCTGCTATGAATTCGCCACCAAGCGCTACCGCAGCAACTGCATCAACTGGGGCATGCTGCCGTTCACGCTGGACGCAGGCACGCCATTCGACTATGCGCCGGGCGATCTGGTCTTCGTGCCGGACGTGCGGAAGCGGCTGGAGAAAGGCTGTGAGGATTTCCCCGCGGAGGTTCTGCGGCAGACCGGCGAAAAAGCAGAGCTTCTGCTGCACGTAAAGGGCCTGACGCCGGACGAGCGGGACATTCTGCTCGACGGCTGCCTGATGAATTACTACGCCAAGCGCGGATAAGAGAGAAGGGACCGATATGGAAAAAATTCAGATGAAAACGCCGCTCGTCGAGATGGACGGCGACGAAATGACGCGGGTGCTCTGGCGGATGATCAAGGACGAGCTGATCTGCCCGTTTGTTGATCTCAAGACCGAATATTATGACCTCGGCCTGCTGCACCGCAACGAGACGCGCGATCAGGTCACGGTCGACGCGGCGCTGGCGACCAGAAAATACGGCGTGGCCGTCAAATGCGCGACGATCACGCCGAACGCGCAGCGGATGGCCGAATATCCGCAGCTGACCGAGATGTGGAAAAGCCCGAACGGCACCATCCGTTCCATTCTGGACGGCACGGTTTTCCGCGCGCCCATTCTGCTGGATTCCATCAAGCCGGTCGTGCGCACATGGAAAAAGCCGATCACGATCGCCCGCCATGCCTACGGCGACGTGTATAAGTCTGTAAGCCTTGAGACGGACGAGCCCGGCGAATGCACCATGACCTTCAAGGGCGCATCCGGCAGGGAGCAGACCGTTCTCGTCCAGAAAACCGACGGCCCCGCCGTCTTCCAGGGCGAACACAATAAGGAAAGCAGCATCCGCTCGTTCGCGCGGGCCTGCTTCCAGTATGCCATTGATACGAAGCAGGATCTCTGGTTCTCCACCAAGGATACCATTGCCAAGGTCTATGACGGCGCGTTCAAGCGCATTTTTGAAGAAGAATACGAGAAGAGCTATAGGACGCAGTTCGAGGCGCTTGGCCTGCGGTATTTCTACACGCTGATCGACGACGCGGTCGCCCGCGTCATCCGCAGCGAGGGCGGCTTCATCTGGGCCTGCAAGAATTATGACGGCGACGTGATGAGCGATATGGTGTCCACGGCGTTCGGCTCGCTTGCCATGATGACCTCCGTGCTCGTCGCGCCGGACGGCACGACAGAATTTGAGGCCGCGCACGGCACGGTCACGAAGCATTATTACCGCTACCTCAAGGGCGAACAGACCTCGACCAACCCGATGGCGACGATCTTCGCGTGGACAGGCGCGCTGAAAAAGCGCGGCCAGCTGGATAAGCTTCCGGCGCTCGAAGCCTTCGCGGACAGGCTCGAACAGGCCAGCCTCGACACGATCCGCTCCGGCATCATGACCGGCGACCTCGCCGGCCTCGTCGAGGGCGAACGCCCCGCGCCGGTCACGAGCGAGGCATTTTTGAAGGCCATTCGCGCGCGGATGGAAGCGTGAGACTGACCAACGAACAAAACTTTCCCAAAGGCTCCCATTGTCGTACAGCGTGCGGCAACGGGAGCCTTTCTGCGTACACTTTACTGCATAAAAGTTTTGCATGCTGACTAAAAATTTGTTAGGCCTGCTATATTTTTTTGTATTTTTTGCAGAAAGCGTATTTACAATCTCTTCACAAAATGATAGAATATCTTTAGTTTTTAACTGAGATTCCCTGTTTTTTCAATTCCGTTCAACGTTGGAAGAACAGGCTTTCCGCGAACTCGCCAAAACCGCCGCCGGAAAGCGGCGTTTTGCAAAACAGCGGAGCGAATTCCAAGACAGAAAGGATGACTTGCTTGGCAAACGCAATCGAACTGAGAAACATCACCAAGCGCTTCGGACAGGTCGTGGCGAACAAATCGATCAGTCTGGAGCTGCATAAGGGTGAGATCCTGTCCCTGCTGGGCGAAAACGGCAGCGGCAAGACCACGCTTATGAACATGCTCTCCGGCATCTACTATCCGGACGAGGGCCAGATCTTCGTCGATGGGAAGGAAGTGGAGATCCGCTCCCCGAAGGACGCGTTTGATCTGCACATCGGCATGATCCACCAGCATTTCAAGCTCGTCGACGTCTTTACGGCTGCCGAGAATATCATTCTGGGCCTGCCCGGCGACAAGGGCAAGATGGACAAAACCGCTGTTGCCAAGGCCGTCCGCGAGATCGCCGACCGCTATGGCTTCGACATTGACCCGAACCAGAAGATCTACGAGATGTCCGTCTCGCAGAAGCAGACCGTCGAGATCGTCAAGGTGCTCTACCGCGGCGCGGATATCCTGATCCTCGACGAGCCGACCGCCGTTCTGACCCCGCAGGAGACGGAAAAGCTCTTCACCGTCATGCGCAACATGAAAAAGGACGGCAAGGCGATCATCATCATCACGCACAAGCTGCATGAGGTGCTTGCCGTCTCCGACCGCGTGGCCGTTCTGCGCAAGGGCGAGTACATCGGCGATACTGACACTGCCACCGCTTCCCAGCAGTCGCTGACCGACATGATGGTCGGCCGGGCCGTTTCCCTGAACATTGACCGTCCGCTGAACGAGAACCAGACCGAGCGCCTGAAGGTCGAGCACCTGACCGTCAAGAACAAGGAAGGCGTCAAGATGCTCGACGACGTGACCTTCACCGCCATGGGCGGCGAGATCCTCGGCATCGCGGGCATCGCAGGCTCCGGCCAGAAGGAGCTGCTTGAGTCCATTTCCGGCCTGCAGAAGCTGGAGGCCGGCAGCAAAATTACATACATCGAGCCGGACGGAACCGAATGTCTGCTCAACGGCATGGACCCGCTCGATATCATCCGCAAGGGCCTCCTGCTGTCCTTCGTCCCGGAGGACCGGTTCGGCATGGGCCTCGTCGGCGGCATGAACATCATTCAGAACATCATGCTCCGCACCTACCGGCGCGGCAAGGGCCCGCTGACCGACCGCAAGTTCCCGCGCGACCTGTCGCAGAAGATCGTGGACGATCTTGAGGTCGTCACCCCGGATATCAATCGCACGCCCATCCGCCGTCTTTCCGGCGGCAACGTGCAGAAGGTGCTCGTCGGCCGCGAGATCGCGCAGAACCCGGCTGTTCTCATGACGGCCTACGCCGTGCGCGGTCTGGACATCAACACGTCCTACGTCATCTACAATCTGCTGACCGAGCAGAAGATGAAGGGCGTCAGTGTCATCTATGTCGGCGAGGATCTGGACGTTCTGCTTGAGCTGTGCGACCGCATTCTCGTTCTGTGCGGCGGCAAGGTTTCCGGCATCGTCGACGGCCGCAAGACCACGAAGGACGCCGTCGGCTTGATGATGACGAAGATCGGAGGTTAATAGAGTATGCATATCTCCAAACGAGACACAATTTCCCTCAGCAAGGCCTGGTCGATCCGCGCCATCGCCATTCTGCTGGCTCTGATCGTCGACGGCATCATTATCTATGCCATCGTCAAGATGAACCCCCTGAAGGTTTACGTTTCCCTCGCCTCCGGCGCGTTCGGCACGAGCAAGCGTATGTGGTTCACCATCCGTGACTGCATGATCCTGACCTGTATCGCCATCGGTCTGGCTCCCGCGTTCAAGATGCGCTTCTGGAACGTCGGCGCGGAGGGCCAGATGCTCGTCGGCGGCATTGCCACCGCGTTCTGGATGATCAACTTCGCAGGCAAGATGAACATCGTGATGCTTTTCCTGTGCATGGCCATCAGCGCCATCGTCGCGGGCGGCATCTGGGGCCTCATCCCCGGCTTCTTCAAGGCCAAGTGGAACACGAACGAAACGCTGTTCACGCTGATGATGAACTACATCGCCATTCAGCTCACGTCGTTCGCCGTCTCCAAGTGGGAGAACCCTCCAGGATCGAACTCCATCGGCACCATCAACTCCAAGGGCGACGTCAAGTACGTCGGCTGGATCGGCAATATGTTCTCCGACGGCTATAACAAGGACTTCATGTGGACGGTCATCATCGTGCTCGTCCTCGCGGCGCTCGTGTACCTCTATCTGAAATACACCAAGCACGGCTATGAGATCGCCGTCGTCGGCGACTCGGAGAATACCGCACGCTACGCCGGTATCCGCGTCCCGCGCATCTATGTGCGCACGATGGCCCTGTCCGGCGCGCTGTGCGGCTTTGCAGGCTTCCTCGCCGTCTCCGCCGTCAGCCATACCCTCTCCACCCCCCCCCCCCCCCCCCCCCCCCCCCCCCCCCGCCCCGCCGGCGGCCGCGGCTTCACCGCGATCATCGTCGCGTGGCTCGCGAAAATGAACCCGTTCGTCATGATCCTAATCTCGGCGCTGCTGTCGTTCCTCGACAAGGGCGCGGTGCAGATCGCTTCCGACTTCGGCCTGAACGAATACGTCTCAAAGATCATCTCCGGCGTCATTCTGTTCTTCATCCTCGGCAGCGAGTTCTTCATCAACTATCAGGTCAAGACCGGCGCGAAGCACAAGTAAGGAGGAGCTGAATATGTTAGATTTTTTGCTGAAATTCCCTGACCTTCTGCACTCTGCCATCGTGTTCGGCACGGTTATCATGTTCGGCGCGCTCGGCGAGATCATCACGGAGAAATCCGGCAACCTCAACCTCGGCGTTCCCGGTATCATGTATTTCGGCGGCATCGCCGGTCTGACGTCCACGTTCATGTATGAAAACGTCTACTGCGTCAACGCAGGGATCGAGCCGAGCGCGGCGCTGTGCGTCATTATGTGTCTCGTCGCGTCGTTCCTCGCCTCCGCGCTTGGCGGCCTCATCTACAGCTTCCTGACCATCACGCTGCGCACGAACCAGAACGTCACCGGCCTGACCCTGACGATCCTCGGCTCCGGCGTCGGCAACTTCTTCGGCGGGAGCCTCAACAAGCTCGCCGGCGGCGTCGGCCAGGTCTCCGTAGCCGTGACCTCGCAGGCATTCCGCAACTACTCGCTTTCCCTCGTCAATTTCTTTGACGGCTTCACCGGCAAGCTCCGTCTGGGCACGCTCCTGTTCTCCTACGGCTTTTTGACCTATGTGGCGATCATCCTCGCCGTTGCGATCTGGTTCTTCCTGTCGAAGACCCGCACGGGCCTGAGCCTGCGCGCCATCGGCGAAAATACCGCCACGGCTGACGCTGCCGGTATCAACGTCACAAAGTACAAGTACCTTGCCACCTGCATCGGCGCCGGTATCTCCGGCCTCGGCGGCACGTACTACGTCATGAACTACATCAAGGGCACCTGGGAGAACCAGGGCACGATCGAAGCCCTCGGCTGGCTGGCCGTCGCGCTGGTCATCTTCGCAACGTGGAAATCTCTGCGCGCGATCTGGGGTTCGTATCTGTTCGGCGTTCTCTACTGGGCGTATAACTACATCCCCGGCCTGTCCAGAAGCACGCTGGAGCTGTTCAAGATGCTCCCCTACGTGGTCACGATCCTCGTTCTTCTCATGGTCTCCATGCGCAAGAAAAAGGAAGACCAGCCGCCTCAGTCCCTCGGCATCCCGTACTTCCGCGAAGAACGGTAACCGCACCGCACAACGCGCCCTGCGAGGCTTCTCGCAGGGCGTGTTCAGCATATCAGATTGCTTCCCTTGGAAGAGGAGCCTTGGATGCTGCTTTCGGCTTTCGAAAAGTCAAGGAATGTTCACAAATCGTTCCTTGACTTTTCATATTTTTCGTGTATGATTTAATTCAATATTGAACAGTTCGATATTGGAGGTCTTAACTCATGCCGGAACCCCTTCTGACCGCGTCTGCCATGTTTGCCAATGCTGCACGCTTTTCTGACGCCTATCACGCCGCGCTTTCGCCGCTGTGCGCGGAAACCGGTCTGCCGCCTGCGGCGGCGGATATTCTGCTGTTTCTGGCGAATAATCCCGGCTGCGAGACGGCGGGCGCGATCTGCCGGATGCGCGGACTGAAGCCCGCGATCGTGTCGTTTCATATTGACCGGCTTGTGGGCGAGGGCTTTCTGCAGCGGCAGCCTGTCCCCAGCGACCGGCGCAAGACGGCGCTCGTGCTGACCGAAAAGGCAGCGCCCGTCATCGAGCAGGGCCGCAGGCTACAAAAGTCGTTCGCCGACCGGCTCACCGAGGGCCTGCGTGCGGAGGACTTAGCGCACTTCCGCCGCTGCGTGGCCGCCTTTGAACGCAATATCGAACGGATCCGCATGGAAAATCCCAAAGGAACGGAGATGTAACCCCCCATGATCAAACTTCTCAAGCGTATGCGAAAGCGCGAGGCGCTGATGGCGCTTTTGTGCGCAGTTCTCGTCGTGGCGCAGGTCTATTTCGACCTGAAGCTGCCGGATTACATGACCCGGCTCACCACGCTCATCAAAACCCCCGGCAGCGTCACAGCGGATATTTTATCCGTCGGCGGCGAGATGCTCCTGTGTACGCTGGCCAGCGCCGTGCTGGCTGTCGGCTGCGGCTATCTCGCGGCAAAGACGGCCTCCGGCTTCAGCTTTTCCGTCCGCGCCGACCTGTTCCACCATGTCATGGACGCGGGCAGCGAGGAAATGCAGTCCTTTTCTGTCCCCAGCCTCATCACCAGAACGACCAACGATATTACCCAGATTCAGATGATCGTCGCCATGGGCCTGCAGATGCTCATGAAGGCCCCGATCATGGCCGTCTGGGCCATCATCAAGATCCTCGGCAAAAGCTGGACGCTCTCGGCGGTAACGGGCGGCTTCGTTGTGGCAATCGTTGTGATGGTGCTGCTGATCATGTCCAGCTGCCTGCCCCGGTTCCGTCAGGTGCAGAAAAAGACCGACCAGATCAACCGCGTCGCGCGGGAAAATCTGACCGGCATCAACGTCGTCCATGCCTTCGGCGCGGAGGACTATCAGAACCGGAAATTCGACGGCCCCAGCCGCGAGATGATGAACCTGCAGCTGAAAAACCAGCGGCTGTTCGCCCTGCTCCAGCCGATGCTCGGCTTCGGCATGAACGGGCTGGCGCTCGCCGTCTACTGGGTCGGCGCGGCGCTGGTCGAGTCGATCGCGCTGACAGATCCCGCCGCACGGCTGACGATGTTCACAAACGTGCTGGTGTTCAGCACCTACGCGACCTATGTTGTGATGTCCTTTATGATGCTCGTGATGATCTTCATGCTCGTGCCGCAGGCGCAGGTCTCGGCAGAGCGCATCAACGAGGTGCTGGACACAAAGCCGCACGTCGTCCCCGGCGCGAAGACAGAGGGCAGCGGGACCGGCACGGTCGAGTTCCGCGATGTCTCCTTCCGCTATCCGGGCGCGGCTGCGGATGAGCTGGAGCATATCAGCTTCAAGGTAGAAAAGGGCCAGACGCTGGCCATCATCGGCGCGACCGGCAGCGGCAAGACGACGCTGGCCTCCCTCATTCCGCGCTTTTACGACGCGACGGCTGGCACTGTCCTTGTAGACGGGCTGGACGTGCGCGAGTATACGTTCGACGCGCTTTACAACAAGCTCGGCTATGTGACGCAGAAGGCCGTTCTGTTCTCCGGCACGGTTGAAGACAATGTCTTTTTCGGGCAGAGCGCAGCAGAAAAGACGGACGCGTCGCTGCAAGCCGCGCTTTCCCTGTCGCAGGCTGCGGAATTTGTGGACAAATACCCTGAAAAGGCCGCACATCCCATCGCCCAGCTTGGCCGGAACGTCTCCGGCGGGCAGAAGCAGCGGCTTTCCATCGCGCGTGCGCTGGCAAGAACGCCGGAAATTCTGATTTTCGACGATTCGTTCTCCGCGCTGGACTATAAGACCGACGCGACGCTCCGCGAGGGGCTTGCGAAGGAGCTTCCCGGCACGACGAAGATCATCGTCGCCCAGCGCATCAGCACCATCCGTAATGCCGATCAGATCCTCGTGCTCGACCGCGGCGAGATTGCCGGACTCGGCACGCATGACGCACTGATGGCGTCCTGCACGGTCTACCGCGAGATCGCCATGTCGCAGCTGAGCGAGGAAGAGCTCAAGAAAGGAGGCGCATCCAAATGAGGCCCAATATGCGTCCAACAGAAAAAACGGATCCCAAAGGCGCTCTGAACGACCTGAGCGCGTATATGCGCAAGAGCCTCGGCGTCGTCATTCTGGCGCTCGTGCTGGCGGCGCTCAGCGCCGTGCTGACCATCATCGGCCCGGATCAGGTCGGTAAGATCGCGACCATCATGTCCGACGGCCTGCTCGGCGGCATTGATCTTGCAGCCATTGCAAGAGTCGGCATACTGCTTGCCGTCATTTACGGCCTGAGCGCGCTCTTTGGCTTCATCCAGCACTATATCATGGCGAGCGTCACGCTCAAAATGTCCTACCGTATGCGCGCGGAGCTGTCCGAAAAGATCAACCGGGTGCCGCAGAAATACTTCAACTTTCATGCACAGGGCGATATTCTCAGCCGCATCACCAACGATGTCTCCACGCTCCAGCAGGGACTGACCAACAGCCTGCCGACAATCATCTCCGCCGCGACGCAGTTTGCCGGCTGCCTCATCATGATGTTCGTGACCGAGTGGCGGCTGGCGCTTGCCGCGCTGGGCATTACGCTGGTCGGGCTGCTGCTCGTCGTGCTCATCATGTCCCGTTCGCAGAAATACTTTACCGCCCGGCAGGAAAGCCTCGGCAAACTGAACGGCTATGTCGAGGAAATGTATTCCGGCCACGAGGTCGTGCGCATTTCCCGCGCGGCAGAGCCTGTCGGCAAGACCTTTGACACGCTGAACGACGCTGTTTACGACGCGAACTGGCGTTCGCAGTTCCTGTCCGGCGTCATGCAGCCGCTCATGAATGTCATCGGCAACCTGTCCTATGTCGCCGTGTGCGTGCTCGGCTCGATCCTCGCGATCCAGGGCATCATCGATATCGGCGTGATCGTCTCGTTCATCCTGTATGTGCGCCTGTTCACCTCTCCCCTCACCCAGATCGCGCAGGGCATGACGAACCTGCAGACAGCCTCCGCCTCCGCGCACCGCATCTTTGACTTCCTCGGCAGCGAGGAACTGCCCGATGAATCGGAAAAACCGGAGCTGCCCCGCCCCGTGCGCGGCGAAGTGGACTTTGAGCATGTCCGCTTCAGCTATCCGGATTCGCCGGATAAGATCATCATCAAGGACTTTTCAGCCCATGTCGCACCTGGTCAGAAGGTTGCGATCGTCGGCCCGACCGGCGCCGGTAAGACTACCATGGTCAACCTGCTCATGCGGTTCTATGAGATCTCCGACGGCTGCATCAGAATTGACGGTGTGCCGTCATCTGCGCTCAGCCGCGAGGACGTGCACAAGCTGTTCGGCATGGTCCTGCAGGACACATGGCTGTTTGAGGGCACAGTCCGGGAAAATCTTGTCTACAATCTGTCGGACGTGACCGATGAACAATTAAATCGCGTCTGCCGCGCCTGCGGGCTGGATAAATTCGTCCGTTCGCTGCCGGACGGCTTCGACACTGTCCTGTCCGAGAGCACCAGCATTTCCGCCGGGCAGAAGCAGCTGCTGACCATCGCCCGCGCCATGCTCCAGAACGCGCCCATGCTCATCCTCGACGAGGCGACCAGCTCTGTCGACACGCGCACAGAGCTGCTCATCCAGCGCGCCATGGATAAGCTGACGGAAAACCGCACCAGCTTCGTTATCGCCCACCGTCTGTCGACGATCAAAAACGCCGACCTCATCCTCGTCATGAAGGACGGCGACATCATCGAAAGCGGCACGCACGAAACACTCATGCAGCGAAACGGCTTCTACGCCGCCCTCTACAACAGCCAGTTCGAACAGGCATCATAACGCGCTCCATAAAAAACTCTGCCCACAGCTTCAACGGTCTGCGGGCAGAGTTTTTAATGATAGAATTTTTCCTCGATTTTGACCACAACACCGTTTTTCAAAGTAAGCGTATACGGCTGGACGAGCAGCCCTTCGTTTTCCTGCACGGCGGCAGCAAAGTCCCGCCATGTTTTGAACGTATACAGCCGGTCCTCGCCTGCGCCATATTCCTGCTCGATATCGTAGATCGTGACGGATGCGTTCGGGTCGACTTTATAGGTGTAAAGTTCGCCGGAATCGACCCGGTAATATCCATAATAATAATTCTGCGGTGGAATATTCAGCGCCTTGAGCGTTTGCAGATCCTCTTCGAGAGAGGCATTCAGCAGCGTAATATGCTCGGCCGTGATGGAATCCCCGGTCACGCTCTGCAGAACTGCGTTCCGGCGCGTGCTGACCTCCGTGATCTGCGAGGTCTGGAGCGAATAGGAGAGCATCAATATGACGTCCGCCCGCGTCAGCGTGACAATCAATGATTGCCG
This sequence comes from Firmicutes bacterium CAG:124, assembly GCA_000432135.1. Lineage (GTDB taxonomy): Bacteria > Bacillota > Clostridia > Oscillospirales > Oscillospiraceae > CAG-170. The sequence continues at coordinate 21,013 of HF990526.1, read as the reverse complement.
GTCTTCCGATAAGTCCTTCGTCCAGATAGTATCTGCGTCCAGATACCGCAGGTCGGCGTTTGCAGCGCTGAAATAGTCAACAAACGCGGAATAATAGCGCGGCCACTGGGAAACATCGCCCGGCAGATCGCTCATTTTGCTGTCCTCGATCTGGAATTTCCGAACGATATCCTCATATTCCGCCGTCATGTCCTGCGCCCAGTGTGCATAGTCCAGCTTTTCGTGGACGCGCGACCAAATCGTATCATCCTGAAGAACAGCCTCCGCAGACTCGCCGCTTGACGGGGCAAGGGAGGCAATCACCTCCAAATACTGCTGGAGCAGATTCATGTCTGCCGGGAACCAGTCTCCGGACGCTTCCGGCAGTACCCACGCTCCGTCCGCATTCTGCACGGCAAGCGGGCCGCAGAAATCGCGGATCCAGTCGCTCAGATTCCCGCTCGGATACTCCGCAAATCCCGTGCAGACATTGCCCGGCGCATCCAGCTCGAATCTCGCCACTGTCGTTGCGCCGCCTCCATTCCACTCCCAGTCGGGGCCGGTGTAGTCATAGTAAAAATCGTAATGCAGGTCGCATATGACGACGGTTTTCCCGTTTTCCTCAAACGAACCATACTCGCGCAGGCTCGGCAGCACGATATCATTGTCGTCGCGCGGGTACCGCTGCGCGACCGCCGCGTCAAAGAGCACCGCCTCCCGCCCGGTCAGGCCGAACAAGGAAGAGGTCGGGGTGGGGAGCGTACTCTGCGGCTCAGTCGTCGGAACCTGTTCCTCCTGCACGGTCGATTGCTCCGGCGAAGCAAGCGTAAAGGAATGAATGTACCAGTTTTCGCCGTCCTTCACCAGCTTCAGAACAGCCTTGCCGGAAAGAGATCCCGCCGTGCTGCCGTACAGCAGCGCAGTATCTCCGTCAGGCTCGATCTCGCCGCTGGTACAGCGGAAATAGCCGGGGCTGTAGTCGCTGGTGGTGGTATAAAATGCGTCCGTGTCTTCGAGATAGGTGTAGCCGGAAAACGGCGTCTGCATATCCGTCAGGTCGGCAAGGCCGATGCCCGCGAAGCGCTTCAGGACGCCTTCGACCGCAGACGCAGGATACCGGTGGATGGGCAGCGGGAAATCCTCCACACTGTCGACACGGAATTCCCATTTGGCGTTCAGCTGGGCAAATTCCTCCTCCGAAATATCCTCCTCGCCGCATTCTCCGAAGTAAGCAAGGAAATTGTTCAGATTCAGATCACGTACATCGTCATAGGTCGAGGTGAAGAAGCCGTTGACCGCGAAATGACCGAGCGTATCATCGGTCGACAGCTCATAGTCGGCAAAGATCGCGTTGACCTCGTCGATCTGTGCCTGCGTCAGCGGCATCGCGGTTTTCAGCGGCTCCTGCTGCGCGGGTTCTGTTTCCTCTGGCAGCGTGATCTCTCCCGATTTCTGCCGCGTCAGCTCTGTAAGCGAACACCCGGCGGCAGATATGATGAGCAGCAGCGCCAGAATGACGCACAGAGCGCTTGTGCGCTGTTTTTTCGTCAGGAACAAAATGCGCTCCCTGACCGGCGGCCCGGCGAGGCTCAGAGCCGCGGCCTTACGCGGGGCCTGCGCCAGAATCGCCCGTGCATAGACAAGGCGCTGCGCGTCCGAAAGCCCGGCGGCGACAGCCTCGTCGCACGCCAGCTCCGCGTCGCGCTTGGAACAAATCGCAGCCAGCCAGATGAACGGGTTCCACCAATAGACAATCACCGCCGCCGTCCGGCAGAGCGACCACAGGAAATCCAGATGCCGCAGATGCGTGAGTTCATGGCGTAAAATCAATTCCGTCGAATCCGTTTGCAGCACATCCTCCGTCAGATAGACTGCCGGAACCAGCCCGGCCAGACACGGCGATTTGACCGTGCTGGAAATGTAAATACGCGTCCTGCCGTGTCTGCCAAGAAAACGCCGGCTCTTGTGAAGCTGAACCATAAATACCAGCCATGTACCAAATAACCAGAGCCCAAGCAGCGCGCTCCCGCCCGCCCAGACGATCTGAAAGATCTGCATCGCTGTCAGCGGCTTTGCGGGCGCTTCCGTGGCCCCCTGCGCCGGGGAGACTGGCTGCTGCACAGGTGTCTGCGGCTGCGCCACAGCCTGCGCAGGCTGCTGCGCCGGGAGAGGCTGCGCGGGCAGCTCCACGCGCTGCACCGGCGCGGCCGCTTCCTCTGCCGGAAGCACCGGCAGCGAAACCAGCGTCCCCGGCAGACACAGCTTCACCAGCACCACCAGCCAGAGCGCATAGACCATCCGTTTTGGCACGCGGTTTTTGAAAATTGCCCGCACCAGAAGAACGGCCAGAATCAGCGCTGAAACGGTCAATACTTCTCTCAGCATAAGAAATCCTCCTGTCTTTCCATCTAAGCTACGGAAGCAGCAGCTCTGCGACCGGCAGCAGTTCTTCTGTGCCATCTTCGCGCAGGATGCGCAGGACATCGTCTTCTGACGCCGCGTGCGTCTCATCACTGTCACCAAAGGAAAGCTTCGCAAAGCGCTCGCTGCAAAGCTTTCCGTCCCAATCCACGAGCCAATACCCCTCCGGCATCGGCTGGCCGTCCTCGTCATAGCACGGATATGCCGCACGTTCACCGTAACATACCGCGATGCCGATATAGCCATCGTCAAATACGCTGTAATCGATCCAATGGAAGCGCGCACAAAGCGTGCTCCCGTTCTCGTCCGTCAGCCGACACCGGCCCATGACCGGCCCCTGCGATACGCCGCCTTCATAGAGCAGGAAGCGATCCGGGAATGGGATCTCCACACGCTCATAGACCGGTGCGATCACCTCTGCTCCGTCTGCGGTCACAATGCCATAGCACGGTTCACGGCTGTCCCACCGGGTAACGCGCAGGCGATAGCCGAAATGGTCTTCCTCCAAAGTTTTCGGCTCGTCCACTTCGCTGAGGTAAAAGCTTCCGTCTCCGGCGCTGACGGTATAGCGGTAGCCGGTGCCGTTTCGGATGCAGTAGACCTCGCCCTTCGGCGTGCCCATATAGTCGATGCAGGCGTCAAACGGCTCGTCAGAAAGAAGCGTGCCGTCCTTCAGCCGAATCCAGACCTTTGTGTCTGGAACTTCACCGATGTGCCGCGTACCATCGGCCTCCCGCACCAGCCCCATGCAGCTGCCGTCCGTCCGATAGAGCGTTTCATACGGTGCCCAGCTCCATGTTTTTGCATCGTCATATTGGCCAACGCCCGAAGCGTCCTTTGCTTCTTCCTGCGCGGCAGTCTTCCACCAATCCGCACCGTCTTCCTCACCGTAGATTTTCCGAAATTCCTGTGAACGAGGCCCCTGCGTCGAGTCATTATAGGAGGACTGCGAATCCTGCGATTCGGCTTCCCACGGCGCTTCCTCCGCCTGCAACGCGGGCGGAGCCTCCGGCGCTTTCTGACAGCCTGATAAAAGAAGGCTGATGCAGAGCGTCAGGAAGAGAATTTGTTTTTTCATTGCGCGTGCTCCTTCTCCGCTGCGTCCAAAATGGCTTTTAACTCCTGAATCTCCTGCTCGGACAGCGCACCGCGGTCAACTAAGTTTGATACCATCATCCCGACGCTGCCGCCGTAGACCTTGGATAGAAACGACTCCGTTTCCTCCGGCTCCACGTCGGCATAGGCGACGGACGCGCTGTATGTCTGAAATTTTCCGCTGTCGTCCATCGTGACCGCACCCTTGGCGATCAGCCGCTTGAGCATCATAAAAATCGTCGCCCGGCTCCATCCGGTATCCGCGTCCAATGCCGAGACCAGCTCCGCCAGCGTCTGCCCCGGCCTCTGCCAGAGCGTTTTCATCAGCTTCCATTCCCCATCAGACAGTCTGAGATGTTCCATTTCACAGTGCTCCCTTCAAAATGCTAACGTATGTTATGTTTTGAGGATACCACAGATATTAACACTTGTCAACTGCAGCCGGTACATTTTATGCACGAAGGCCTGAAGGGATTCGAACGCCGTAAATATCGGAGCGCTCTGGTATCTGCTGCAAATCCCCTCTGTTTGCTTTTGCAGATTTTTAGACGTTACAATATACTAGTACATTGTAACACATAAAACTTTACGTGTATGGACTATGTCAGGGCGTTGGCAAAGGATCCGATTGCCAGAAAGGTCAAGCTGGCAGACCTCCGGCACAATCTCGACGCCCGAAGGCTGAACGGCGTGCGATCCGGGAAATATGACCTGTATTTGCAGGCAGTTCGCTATCTGGAAAAAATCAGGTAGAGAACACTTTTATGCGGAACTGTCCGCATGGTATCAGCGCACCGGCCGCAGCAGGTGCAAAGAGCGCTTGAGAGACTGTCTGCCTTTGCGTGCCGGCGGCTGGAGAGACTGTCTGCCTGTGCGTGCCGGCGGTCGTCCGGGAGCTGCCGCCGGCCTCGTTCTGCTTTTGCGGACCGGTCATTCACGTTTCGATATCGTTCAGGAGTCGGAGGCTTCCCCGGCGAAGCTCTAAGCGGCCTTCCCGCTGCATCGTGCCGAGCAGGCGCGAAAGGGCGCTGCGGTTCATGCCAAGGTACCGGGCCATCCGCTCGCGCGTCATTCCGGCGCAGACGATCTCGCCGGTTTTTCCCGCCTCCTGCCGCAGATACGCTTCCAGCCTTGTCCGACCGTCCGGAATGGACAGGAGGCGGATATGGCGCTGTAATGCCCAGTATTTCTCCGAGATCTCCTCCAGCAGATTGGACAGCAGCCGTGTGCAGTCGCTTCCGCCATCCTCCGCGCAGCAGCGGAGCAGTGCGTCCAGCGATAGAAACAGGATCTTGGACGGCCTTGCCGTGCGAAGCTCGACCGGGCTGCCGACCGTCCGGGCCGACATCAAAACATCCCCAAACAGTCCGCCTGCCTCGTGTACCGCGGAAAGGCTTTCCTGTCCATCCTGCGTGTACCGCCACGCCTCCACGCGCCCGGACAGCACGATCCCCGCATGGTCGATCCGCTCGCCCATGCCCCAGATCACGCTGTTTTTTCCAAAGCAGGCCGTGCGGGAGGAAAGCTTTTGCAGCAGCCCGTCCAGCCGCTCCGCAGGAAGCTCTGCGAAAAGCCTGTTTTGCAGCAGAATGCGCTTCTCTTCATCTGTCAGCATTTTGCTCTCCTTTTTGTTGCAGCTGCAACGTATTTTTTTGAATGACATTGCTATAATAGCAGCAAAATACAAGCTTGGGGAGATTTTTTATGAAAAAAACAGTCTGGATCGCGCGGACGGCGGTCTGCCTTGCGCTTCTGATCGCCATTCAGTTCCTTACCAAAAGCCTCGGCCAGCTGGTGACCGGCTCGTGCGTCAATCTGGTGCTGGCCATCGCGGCGCTGATCGGCGGCGTCTGGTCCGGCGTGACGGTCGCGGCCATTTCGCCGTTCTGCGCGTATCTGCTCGGTATCGGCCCGGCGTTTTTGCCGTTGGTGCCGTGCGTTTCGCTGGGCAACGCCGTCTACGCCGTCCTGTTTGCCCTGCTTGTCGGCGGATTCCTGCAAAAAAAGAAGCTGCCCGCCGCATATGGCAGCATGGTGCTGGCTGCCGCAGCAAAGTTTGCGGCGCTGTATCTCGTCCTTGTCCGGCTGGTGGCCCCGGCTGTCATCCCGGCAGCGAAGCTCAGCACCGTCACAGCGGCTTTTACCTGGCCGCAGCTTCTTACAGCCGTGATCGGCGGCGTGCTGGCCTGCCTGACCGCGCCGGTCCTCTGCCGTGCGCTTGAAAAGAAGAACTAACGCAGTCCGTTGGATGCCTCAGGCCGGGAATACTATTATTTTCATCCATGTCTAGGGTGTATCTGAAAACTCATGATGTGACCGGCAGCGAGGGATTTTTGCGTTGCGCAAGACATTTTTTCGCAGGAATACTGACGTATTTCAAGGAAAAATGACGCGCCGCACCGCAAAAAGGCCCGCTGTCCGGGTGCGTTGGGAGTTTTCAGATACACCCTAAGGACATTACTCATTTCATAAAGTCAGGAAAGGCATACGAACTCAATTGGAAGAACCAAGTTCGTATGCCTTTGTTTTGTCCAATTCCAGAGCTGGACACTCCGGCTGCCTGAACGGCACACCCTGCGTTCCAGCCGCAGCGGTTTCAAATAACACCATCTGACCGCTGCTCAACGCAAGCGTCTATTTCAGTTCAAGCAGCGCTTTTTCATCGTCTTTTACAAGCTTCCCTTGACAACGATAACGTGTCCCTCAGTTTCCGATTTCATTTTACGCGCCAGGAAGCGTTTCGTCGGAAGGAGACGATTCTGATACAGAAACAGCGCCCGGCTCACGCCGGGCGCTGCTGCTTTATGGGGTTTTGGCGAAATTACTCGTCGATCTCGATGACGACGCCGGAACCAACGGTACGGCCGCCTTCACGGATAGCGAATCGGAGGCCCTTCTCGATAGCGATCGGGGTGATCAGCTCGACCTTCATGTCGATGTTATCGCCAGGCATGCACATCTCAACGCCTTCGGGCAGGGAGATGATGCCGGTAACGTCAGTGGTTCTGAAGTAGAACTGCGGACGATAGTTGTTGAAGAACGGGGTGTGACGGCCGCCTTCGTCCTTGGACAGAACGTAGACCTGGCCAACGAACTTGGTGTGCGGATGGATGGAGCCGGGCTTGGACAGGACCTGGCCTCTTTCGATGGACTTCTTGTCAATGCCGCGGAGCAGAGCGCCGATGTTGTCGCCAGCCTCAGCGTAATCCATCAGCTTGTGGAACATTTCGATGTCGGTGACGACGGTGGACTTCTTCTCGTCGGACAGGCCAACGATCTCGACGGGCTCGTTCTTCTTGATGACGCCGCGCTCGACACGACCGGTAGCGACAGTGCCGCGGCCGGAGATGGTGAAGACGTCCTCAACCGGCATCAGGAAGGGCTGGTCAGCCTTGCGGTCCGGGGTCGGGATCCAGGTGTCAACAGCCTGCATGAGCTCTTCGATGCAAGCATACTCGGGAGCCTTCGGGTCAGTGGACTCGGAAGCCAGAGCGTTCAGAGCGGAGCCGCGGATGATGGGGGTGTCGTCGCCCGGGAAGCCGTAGAAGGACAGCGTCTCGCGGACTTCCATCTCGACGAGCTCAAGCAGCTCTTCGTCGTCGACCTGGTCGCACTTGTTCAGGAAGACGAGGACGGAAGGAACGTTAACCTGACGGGCCAGAAGCAGATGCTCCTTGGTCTGAGCCATGGGGCCGTCGGAAGCAGCGATGACCAGGATCGCGCCGTCCATCTGCGCAGCGCCGGTGATCATGTTCTTGATGTAGTCAGCGTGGCCCGGGCAGTCAACGTGGGCGTAATGACGGCCCTTGATTTCGACGTTGTCTTCGCCGGTCTTGTAGTTGTGGCCAATGCGGTCGTTGGTCTGGTACTCGACGTGAGCGGTGTTGATGGTAATGCCGCGCTCGCGCTCTTCCGGAGCCTTATCGATGGAAGAATAGTCGGTGTACTCAGCGTCGCCGAAGAAAGCCAGATACTTGGTGATGGCTGCGGTCAGCGTGGTCTTGCCATGGTCGATGTGGCCGATGGTGCCGACGTTGACATGGGGCTTATCCTTAATAAAATGCTGTTTTGCCATTTGGATTATCCTCCTTAGTTGATTCACTTACGGTATTATTTTTGCATCCTCTTCATCATACACGACATTTGCCGATTTGACAAGAAGAATTTCCAACGCAAACGGGATCTGGTGCGCTTAATATCCTTTGCGCTTCGAAATAACGGCGTCTGCCAGGTTCTTGGAGAGTTCCACATAGTGGCTCGGCTCCATGGTGAACTGGCCGCGGCCCTGCGTCCTCGAGCGGAGGTTGGTCGCGTAGCCGAACATCTCGGAAAGCGGAACGAAGCAGTCGATCTGCTGCGCGCCGTTGCGCTGTGTGAGGCCCGCGATGTTGCCGCGCCGGGAGGTGACGTCGCCGATGACATCGCCCATATACTCGTCGGGGACAATGATGCAGACCTTCATGATGGGTTCGAGAATGACGGGATCCGCCTTCTGGCAGGCCTCCTTGAACGCCATGGAACCGGCGATCTTGAACGCAAGCTCAGACGAGTCGACCTCGTGATAGGAGCCGTCGTACAGCGTGACCTTTACGTCGACCACGGGGAAGCCGGCCAGAACGCCCGCTTCCATCGCGCCGCGAATACCCTGCTCGACCGCGGGAATGAATTCCTTCGGGACAGAGCCGCCGACGGTGGCGTTGATGAACTCGAAGCCCTTGCCGCTCTCGTTGGGTTCGACGGTGATCTTGACATGGCCGTACTGGCCCTTGCCGCCGGACTGACGCGCATACTTCGTCTCCTGATTGACCTTCTTGCGAATGGTCTCTTTATAGGCGACCTGCGGCGCGCCGACGTTTGCCTCGACCTTGAACTCCCGGAGCAGGCGGTCAACGATAATTTCCAGATGAAGCTCACCCATGCCGGCGATGATCGTCTGGCCGGTCTCTTCATCGGTGTAGGTTTTGAATGTCGGGTCCTCTTCAGCAAGCTTCGAGAGCGCAATACCCATCTTTTCCTGCCCGGCCTTGGTCTTTGGCTCGATCGCCACGCGGATAACGGGCTCGGGGAAAACCATGTTTTCGAGCACGATGGGGTGCTTCTCGTCACAGAGCGTATCGCCCGTGGTGGTATTCTTCAGGCCGACGGCCGCGGCGATATCGCCGGAATAGACAATGGGGAGGTCTTCTCTGTGGTTCGCGTGCATGAGCAGGATTCTGCCCATACGCTCGCGCTGCTTTTTGTTGGTGTTCATGACGGTCTTGCCTGCCTCCAGCGAACCGGAGTACACACGGAAGAACGCCAGCTTGCCAACATAGGGATCCGTCATGATCTTGAAGGCCAGCGCGGCGAACGGAGCCTCGTCAGAGGGCTCGCGCGTTTCTTCCTCGTCGGTCTTCGGGTTGATGCCGGTAACTGCTTGTTTGTCCAGCGGGGACGGCATATACTCGACAATTGCATCCAGCAGTTCCTGAACGCCCTTATTTTTATAGGACGAGCCGCAGGTGACCGGAACGATCTTATATCCGATCGTCGCCCGGCGAAGCGCGGTGCGGATCATCTTTTCGGGGATGTCCTCACCCTCGAGGTACAGCGTCATGATCTGGTCGTCCTCGTCGGAGATCGACTCGAGCATATGGTCGCGGTACTGCTTTGCAAGCTCCTCCATATCAGCGGGGATGGCTTCCTCGCGCATATCCTTGCCGAGCTCGTCATAGAAGACGAATGCCTTCATCTTGATGAGATCGACCACGCCGCGGAAGGTATCTTCGCTTCCGATGGGCAGTTGGATGGGAACGGCGTTGCACTTGAGACGCTCGTCCATCATCTTCAGGACATTGAAGAAATCGGCACCCATCATGTCCATCTTGTTCACGTAAACAAGGCGCGGAACATGATACTGGTCGGCCTGTCTCCATACAGTCTCGGTCTGCGGCTCGACGCCGCCCTTGGCACACAGGACCGTCACAGCGCCGTCGAGCACACGCAAGGAGCGCTCGACCTCGACCGTAAAGTCCACATGGCCCGGAGTGTCGATGATGTTGATCCGCACGCCCTTCCAATGGCAGGTGGTAGCGGCAGAGGTGATCGTAATGCCACGCTCCTGCTCCTGCTCCATCCAGTCCATGGTCGCGGTGCCTTCGTGCGTTTCGCCGAGTCTGTAGTTGACACCGGTGTAGAACAAGATACGCTCAGTCGTCGTGGTCTTGCCTGCATCGATGTGTGCCATGATGCCAATATTTCTCGTATTCTCAAGTGAATATTGTCTTGGCATGCTGTTCTCCTTCTGTCATTACCAGCGGAAGTGAGAGAACGCCTTGTTGGCCTCGGCCATCTTGTGGGTGTCTTCACGCTTCTTGACAGCGGCACCCGTGTTGTTGCAGGCATCCATGAGCTCGCCGGCGAGGCGCTCTTTCATGGTCTTCTCACTTCTTGCACGGCTGTAGTTCGTCAGCCAGCGCAGTCCAAGGGTCTGGCGTCTTTCCGGGCGAACCTCGATCGGAACCTGATAGTTCGCACCGCCGACACGACGGGTCTTGACTTCCACGGCCGGCATGATATTTTCCATGGCGGTCTGGAACGCCTCAAGACCAGACTTGCCGGTCTTCTCTTCCACGATCTGGAACGCACCGTAGACGACCTTCTGGGCTACGCCCTTCTTGCCGTCGAGCATGATGCTGTTGACGAGCTTGGTCACCAGAACGGAACCGTAGATCGGATCGGGAAGGATCTCTCTCTTGGGAACATTACCTCTTCTGGGCACTGTGCTTCCCTCCTTCATAAAATGATTTCATAGGTACTTCGGAAGCCCGAAGCTTCCGTGGGTGCCTGCCAAGAGGTTCTCATAAAAATATATATAAAAAACTCTCAGCAAGGCATCGCCTTGCACAAGGCAGAATTGCGATGATAGACAGAAGAATTACTTCTTCTTGCCGGCCTTCGGGCGCTTTGCACCGTACTTGCTGCGGGCCTGCATACGGCCCTGCACACCCTGGGTGTCGAGCGTACCGCGGATGATGTGGTAACGGACGCCAGGAAGATCCTTGACACGGCCGCCGCGGATCAGAACGACAGAGTGCTCCTGCAGGTTGTGACCAACGCCGGGAATGTAAGCGGAAACCTCGTAACCGTTCGTCAGACGCACACGGGCGATCTTACGAAGAGCAGAGTTCGGCTTCTTCGGGGTGGTGGTACGAACAGCGGTGCAGACACCTCTCTTCTGAGGAGAAGACAGATCGGTCGCACGGTTCTTCAGCGTGTTGACACCCTTCTGCAGAGCAGGAGCGGTGGACTTGTAGGTCGACTGTTCTCTTCCCTTTCTTACCAGCTGGTTAAAAGTAGGCATATTGTTCCTCCTTTCTCGGATTGTGGCTGCTTTGCAGCATCATGTATTTTATCCCGAAATATCAAAGATATTCCGTTGGGACCAGAAAAAAGCGCATTTCAGCGCAAAAGTGCGGCGCAGGCTGCGCCGACATGGATCCCGCAGAGCCTCCCGAGCTCCTTCATCGTCGCGATCTCGACAAGCTCAACGCCGGCGTCGCGGCACTGCTCGACGAGCGGCTCGCGGAGGATGGGGTCGGCGTCGGCGGCCACATAGGCGGTTCGTACACGCCCGGCCTTCAGCGCTTTGCGCAGCTGCTTCGTACCGATCACCTTTCGGTTGCTTGTCAACCGTTCCGGCATCCAGACACCTCCATGGAAAATACGCGCAGGCAGACCCACGCAAATATGGATTATAGCAGAAATCACGAAGCGCGTCAATAAAAAAACGCGCAAAAAGAAAATATTTTTTTGATTTTCCCTTGAAATTGCAATGCTTTTCGGACTTTGGCAGAATGCACAGAGACAGATGTACGCGGCAGGCAGAGCAAACGTCAGGCGCGGCATCTGCCGCGCCTGACTGGCTTGAAATTTTACAGCTTCTCGTCGTCGATCATTTCCTCGGTCACAATGGATTCCGGGGTGGTGAGCGTATCGAAGTCGCGGTAGGCCTTGAGGCCGGAGCCCGCGGGGATGAGCTTGCCGATGATGACGTTTTCCTTCAGACCGATCAGATGGTCGACCTTGCCCTTGATGGCCGCGTCGGTCAGGACCTTCGTCGTCTCCTGGAAGGAGGCAGCGGAGAGCCAGGACTCGGTGGCAAGGGACGCCTTGGTGATGCCCATGAGGATGAGACTGTCGGTCGCAGGCTTGAGGTCCGTCTCGCCGGCGTCAATGCGCGCCTGTACGGCGGCGTTGGCGTCTTCGAACTCGAATATATCGACGACCGTGCCGGACAGCAGGTTCGTGTCGCCCGGCTCCTCGACCTTGACCTTGCGCATCATCTGGCGGATGATGACCTCGATGTGCTTTTCGTTGATGTCGACGCCCTGCTGACGGTACACGGCGAGAACGCCCTGCGTCAGATAGTCCTGCACGGCCTCAACGCCGGAAATGCGCAGCACGTCATGCGGGTTCAGCGCGCCGTCGGTGATGGGTTCGCCCTTGCGCACGCGCTTGCCGTGCTCGACCTTCAGGCCGACGGAATACGGCACCTGATACTGCTTGACCTCGCCGTCGTCAGCGGTGATGGTGATGTTGCGCAGCGCCGTGCGGTGCGAATCGTCGACGTCGACGACACCGTCGATCTCGGAGATCTGCGCCATCTTCTTCGGCTTTCTGGCCTCGAACAACTCCTCAACACGGGGAAGACCCTGCGTGATATCGTCGCCCGCGACACCGCCGGTGTGGAAGGTACGCATGGTCAGCTGCGTGCCCGGTTCGCCGATGGACTGCGCGGCGATGATGCCGACGGCCTCGCCCAGATTGACAAGCTCGCTCGTGGCAAGGTTCATGCCGTAGCAGCGTGCGCACACGCCGGAACGGGCCTTGCAGCCGAGGACGGAGCGGACGTACACGCGGTCGATGCCGTGGGCCGTAAACTTGGCGGCGTCCTCCTCGCGGAGCATGACGTCCTTGGAGTGCAGCAGCTCTCCCGTCTTCGGGTCGGTGATATCGTAGACCGGGTAACGGCCGCGGATACGGTTGCCGAAGGAGTCGATGAGCTGGCCCTTCTCATAATAGTCGCCCTTCCAGCTGCCGTTGATGGAGCCGCAGTCGTTCTCGCGGATGATGACGTCCTGGCAGACGTCGACCATGCGGCGGGTCAGATAGCCGGAGTCAGCGGTACGGAGCGCCGTATCGGTCATGCCCTTTCGAGCGCCTCGGGAGGAGATGAAGTATTCCAGAGCGGACAGACCCTCACGGAAGTTCGCCTTAATAGGAATTTCGATCGTGCGGCCGTTCGTATCTGCCATCAGGCCGCGCATACCGGCCAGCTGACGGATCTGGTTCATGCTGCCTCGCGCGCCGGAGTCCGCCATCATAAAAATCGGGTTAAAGCGCTTGAGGTTCGACTGCAGTGCATCGGTGACGTCCTTGATGGACTTCTCCCACTGCTGGACGGTCAGACGGTAGCGTTCGTCGTTGGTGATGAAGCCGCGCTTGTACTGGCGGTCGATCTTGACGACCTCCTTCTCGGCCTCATGGATGAGCTCATACTTCTTCTCCGGGATCTCCATATCGGCGATGGAAACGGTGATGGAGGCTCTGGTGGAGTATTTATAGCCGAGGGCCTTGACCTTGTCGAGCATTTCGGTCGACTGCGTGAAGCCGTTGATGCGGATACACTTGTCGATGATCTTGCCGAGCTGCTTCTTGCCGACGACGAAGTCGATCTCCAGTGGGAACAGGTCGTCGACCGTCTCGCGCTTCTTGAAGCCGAGGTTCTGCGGGATCGCGTCGTTGATGATCAGACGGCCCACAGTCGCGTCGATGATGCGGTGCTCCTTTTTGCCGTCGATCTCAAGCTCTTTCCAGACCTTGATGGGATCGTGCATGGCGATCATGCCGTCGGCGTAGGCCATCATGGCCTCGTCCTCGTCATGATAATACTTGAAGTATTCCTTCGGACGGATATCGCCCGCCTCGTGCGCCTGCTGGGCATATGCACCGACGGTGCGGATATAGATATGGTTCTCTTCCTTGATATCGGCCTCGGAATCCCAGATATTCCAGACGTAGATGACCTCGTCCGGCTGAATTTCGCCCGCGTTCAGGGCTGCGGCAGCCTGCGCAAGCGTCTGATAGGAACCGGGAATCGTCTCCGGGCGGTCCGTCTCGTTGTCGAGCAGCGCGCCGCGGGTGCGCAGATAATACTGGTAATCCTCGGATTCGGGGTCGTCCCAGATGTTCCTGACCCAGATGGGCTTCTCATACGGCAGCTTGCCGCACTCGAGCAGCGGGAAGATCTCGTGAATGGTGTCATACGCGTCGACGTCATAGCGCTGGTACGTCAGATAATACGTGCCGAGGATCATGTCCTGCGTCGGGACCGTGACCGGCTTGCCGTCCTGCGGACGCAGGAGGTTGTTGGCCGAGAGCATCAGGATGCGGGCCTCCGCCTGCGCCTCGGCGGACAGGGGCACGTGAATGGCCATCTGGTCGCCGTCAAAGTCCGCGTTGAACGCGGTGCAGCACAGCGGATGGAGCTTGAGCGCGCGGCCCTCGACCAGAACAGGCTCGAACGCCTGAATGCCGAGGCGGTGCAGCGTCGGGGCACGGTTGAGCATGACCGGACGGTCCTTGATGATGTCTTCCAGAGCATCCCAGACCTCATCCTTGCCCTTGTCGATCATCTTCTTGGCGGACTTGATGTTGTTGGCAAGACCGTCCTCGACGAGCTTCTTCATGACGAACGGGCGGAACAGCTCGATGGCCATTTCCTTCGGCACGCCGCACTGATAAAGCTTGAGCTCCGGGCCGACGACGATAACGGAACGGCCGGAATAGTCGACGCGCTTGCCGAGCAGGTTCTGACGGAAGCGGCCCTGCTTGCCTTTGAGCATATCGCTGAGGGACTTGAGCGCACGGTTATTGGCGCCCGTGACGGCTCTTCCGCGGCGGCCGTTGTCGATCAGAGCGTCGACGGCCTCCTGCAGCATACGCTTTTCGTTGCGGACGATGATGTCCGGCGCCTGCAGCTGGATGAGCCGCTTCAGGCGGTTATTGCGGTTGATGACGCGGCGGTAGAGGTCGTTGAGGTCGGAGGTCGCGAAGCGGCCGCCGTCCAGCTGGACCATCGGGCGCAGCTCCGGCGGAATGACCGGCAGCACGTCCATGACCATCCACGTCGGATCGTTGCCGGACATCCGGAACGACTCGACGACCTCAAGGCGCTTGATGATGCGCAGCTTCTTCTGGCCGGAGGCGTCCTTGAGCTCGTTTTTCAGCTGCTCGGAGAGCTCCTCCAGATCGATCTGCTGCAGAAGCTCCTTCACGGCCTCGGCGCCCATGCCGGCCTTGAAATCGTCCTCATATTTCTCGCGCATATCGCGGTACTCTTTTTCGGACAGGATCTGGTTCTTGGCCAGCGGGCAGTCGCCGGGATCGGTGACGATATAGTTTGCAAAGTACAGGACCTTTTCGAGAATGCGGGGGCTGATATCCAGAAGCAGACCCATGCGGGACGGGATGCCCTTGAAATACCAGATATGGCTGCACGGAGCGGCAAGCTCGATATGGCCCATGCGCTCACGGCGGACCTTGGCGCGCGTGACCTCGACGCCGCAGCGGTCGCAGATCTTGCCCTTGTAGCGGATCTTCTTATACTTGCCGCAGTGGCACTCCCAGTCCTTCGTCGGGCCAAAGATGCGTTCGCAGTACAGACCGTCGCGCTCAGGCTTCAGGGTGCGGTAGTTGATGGTTTCCGGCTTCTTGACCTCTCCGTAGGACCATTCGCGGATCTTTTCCGGGGAAGCAATACCGATCTGGATTGCGCTGAATGTTGCATGACTCATTGTATTGCCGCCTCCTTCTTATACGTTCTCCGAATCATCGGAGTCCATGGTGTAGCTGTCGTTCAGCAGACCGAAGACGTTGTCCTCGTCCTGGATCTCAAAGCCTGCTTCGGCCGCCTCGTCGGCGTCGACGTCCTTGCCGTTCGGCAGATCGTCGTCCATCGTGATCTCGTCGTCGGGCAGCACCTTGCCGCCTGCGCCGTAGATGGAATCATCGTCATCGTCGTCCTTGAGGTCGACCTCTTCACCGTCCTCGCCGAGGATCTTGACGTCCAGGCACAGGGACTGCAGCTCCTTGACGAGAACCTTGAACGATTCGGGCACGCCCGGGGTCGGGACGTTGTGGCCCTTGACGATGGCTTCATACGTCTTGACGCGGCCCGTCACGTCGTCGGACTTGACCGTGAGGATCTCCTGCAGCGTATACGCCGCGCCGTAGGCCTCGAGGGCCCAGACTTCCATTTCGCCGAAGCGCTGGCCGCCGAACTGCGCCTTGCCGCCGAGCGGCTGCTGCGTGACGAGGGAGTACGGGCCGGTGGAACGGGCGTGGATCTTATCGTCGACCAGATGGTGGAGCTTGAGGTAGTACGGGTAGCCGACCGTGACGCGCTGGTCAAACGGTTCGCCCGTGCGGCCGTCATAGAGAACAGTCTTGCCGTCCTCGGCGACGCCGCCCTGCTTGAGCAGTTCGCGGATCTCCTTTTCGTTTGCGCCGTTGAAGATCGGGGTCGCGACCTTCCAGCCCAGCGCGTGGGCCGCGTAGCCCAGATGGACCTCCAGAACCTGACCGATGTTCATACGGGACGGAACGCCCAGCGGGTTCAGAACGATATCGAGCGGGGTGCCGTCGGGCAGGAAGGGCATATCCTCCTGCGGCAGAATGCGGGACACGACGCCCTTATTGCCGTGGCGGCCTGCCATCTTATCGCCGACGGAGATCTTTCTCTTCTGGGCGATATAGACGCGGACGACCTTGTTGACGCCGGGGGCCAGCTCGTCGCCGTTTTCACGGGTGAAGACCTTGACGTCGACGATGATGCCGGCCTCGCCGTGCGGGACCTTCAGAGAGGAATCGCGGACCTCGCGCGCCTTTTCGCCGAAGATGGCGCGCAGCAGACGATCTTACGCCGTGTG
>HF990526.1:0-4532 GCA_000432135.1 Firmicutes bacterium CAG:124 | reverse complement strand
CGCTCTTCCGCCGTCAGCTCCGTCTCGCCCTTCGGGGTGACCTTGCCGACGAGGTAATCGCCGGAGGTGACCTCCGCGCCGATGCGGATGATGCCGTTCTCGTCGAGATCCTTAAGGGTATCCTCGCCGACATTCGGGATATCACGGGTGATCTCCTCCATGCCAAGCTTCGTGTCGCGGGATTCCGTCTCATACTCCTCGATATGGATGGAGGTGAACACGTCCTCGCGGACAAGGCGCTCGTTGAGCAGAATGGCGTCTTCGTAGTTGTAGCCTTCCCACGTCATGAAGCCGATGAGCACGTTCTTGCCGAGCGCGATCTCGCCCTGCGAGCAGGCGGGGCCGTCGGCGATGACCTGACCGGCCTCCACGCGTTCGCCGACCGTGACGATCGGGCGCTGGTTGATGCAGGTGCCCTGGTTGGAACGAGCAAACTTTGTAAGGGTATAATCGGCGGTGTTGCCGTCGTCATAGCTGACGGAAACATTCGTCGCGGAAACGCGGGTGACGACGCCGGGGCCTTTAGCTGTGATGCAGACCTCGGAATCGACAGCGCACTTGTGCTCGATGCCGGTTGCCACGATCGGGGCCTCGGTGACCATCAGCGGCACGGCCTGACGCTGCATGTTTGCGCCCATCAGCGCGCGGTTCGCGTCGTCGTTTTCCAGGAACGGAATGAACGCGGTCGCGATGGAGGTCATCATGTTCGGGGAGACGTCGACATAGTCGATCAGTTCGCGCTCGACGGAGATGATCTCGTCACGGTGGCGGCAGATGACGCGCGCGTTCGCAAAGCGGCCTTCCTCGTCCAGAGGCTCTGCAGCCTGCGCGACATAATAGTCGTCTTCGACGTCGGCGGTCATGTATTCGACAATATCCGTGACCTTGCCGGTCGCCTTGTCGACCTTGCGGAACGGCGCTTCGATGAAGCCGTATTCGTTGATCTTCGCATAGGACGCCAGATAGTTGATCAGGCCGATGTTCGGGCCTTCAGGCGTCTCGATCGGGCACATACGGCCATAGTGGGTGTAGTGAATATCTCGGACGTCGAAGGATGCGCGCTCACGCGACAGACCGCCGGGGCCGAGTGCGGACAGACGGCGCTTGTGCGTCAGCTCTGCCAGCGGGTTGTTCTGATCCATGAACTGCGACAGCGGGGAGGAGCCGAAGAACTCCTTGATGACCGCCGTGACAGGCCGGATGTTGATGAGGCTCTGCGGCGTGACGACGTCAAGATCCTGCACGGTCATGCGCTCACGGATCACGCGCTCGAGGCGGGTGAAGCCGACGCGGAACTGGTTCTGCAGCAGCTCGCCCACGCAGCGCAGACGGCGGTTGCCCAGATGGTCAATGTCGTCCTTCGTGCCCGCGCCCTGCACCATGCAGCACAGATAGTTGATGGAGGCGAGAATGTCGTCTCTCGTGATGTGCATCGGAATGAGGTCGCTGCGGCGGGCCTCGATGGCCTCTTCCCAGCCGTCGGCGGGGACAGTTTCGAGCATTTCACGAAGAACGCTGAAGCTGACCTTTTCCTTGATGCCGTACTGTGCCGGGTCAAAGTCGACGAACTTCGCCATATCGACCATGCCGTTGGAGAACACGACGACCTCGCGGCCGTTCACGTCGATCACGGCGCGGCTGACGCCGCGGCTGGAGATCTCGTGCGCCTTGGCGCGGTTGATCGTCTCGCCGTTCATGGCGATGATCTCGCCAGTCATGGGATCGGTCACGGGCTGGGCCAGCGTCTGGCCGTTCAGACGGCTCCAGATGTCGAGCTTCTTGTTGAACTTGTAACGGCCGACCTTGCTCACGTCATAGCGGCGGGCGTCGAAGAACAGCGCCTCGAGATAGCTCTCGGAGCTTTCGACCGTGGGCGGCTCGCCCGGACGCAGGCGGCGGTAGATTTCAAGCAGGGATTCCTCACGCGTCTTGCACGGGTCCTTGTCCATGGTCGCCTTGATGAGCGGGTCCTCGCCGAACATCTCGGTGATCTGGCCGTCGGTCGCCACGCCAAGGGCGCGGATGAGGCAGGTGATGGGCAGCTTGCGGTTCTTGTCGATGCGGACCCAGAAGACGTTATTGAAATCCGTCTCATATTCCAGCCATGCGCCGCGGTACGGAATGACCGTTGCGGAATAGATGTGCTGGTCGGTCTTGTCGACCTCGTCGCCGAAGTAGACGCCGGGGCTTCTGACGATCTGGGAGACGATGACGCGTTCCGCGCCGTTGATGACGAAGGTGCCGCCGTTGGTCATGAGCGGGAAATCGCCCATGAAGATCTCCTGCTCCTTGATCTCGTCCGTCTCCTTGTTGTGCAGGCGCACGCGAACCTTGATGGGCTTGGCGTACGTCGCGTCGCGCTCCTTGCATTCCTCCACGGAATACTTGGGCGGCTCGTTCATGGAGTAGTCGAGGAAGCTCAGCTCGAGATTGCCGGTGTAGTCGGTAATGGTATCGACGTCGCGGAACACCTCGCGCAGCCCCTCGCGCAGGAACCACTCATAGGAATCCTTCTGGATCTTGAGCATATTCGGCAGTTCCAGGATCTGCTCCTGCTTCGCGAAGCTCTTGCGGGGCGTCTTGCCCATCATGACATCCTTTGTGATCGCCATGTAAAGTCATCACAGCCTTTCTGTAGTTGTCTTATGACACGCCTGGTTGCGTTGTTTATTTCTTTCCTTTTCTGCTTGCGTATGCGGTCTTGCGATGCTATAATCACAACAGATAGTGGTGAAAATTGCGAATGGCCCTACGCAGGCATTATGGACTTACATTCTATCAGCTTTTGTCTGGAATGTCAATTCATCCGGCCCATTTTTGTGAATTATTTTCTGTTGACAACCGGCGCATCCAAGCGGATGCGCCGGTTTTTTGCGGTTCATATAAATATAAAAATGCAGCAGACGCGCTGCGTTCACGCCTCAAGCAGGTAACTCAGCCCGAGCAATATGTACAGCGGGCCGAAGCAGTAGGCCATGAACAGCTCCTTCCGCGGAACCTTCCGCCGGAAACCATCCGTCAGGACGAGAATTTCGGCAAAATACGCGCCCGCGCCGAGAAAATATGCCGCTGCGCGCAGCAGCTTGTGGATATCCGCCAGCGCAAACGAGGCCAGAAACAAAACAGCCGCCGCGCCTGCCGCGAAGTTGCGCGCGATGAGCAGGATATGCTCCCGCCGGGCCTCCTCCGGCGACTGCTCCTCCATGATGGTGTAAACCGCGTTCTTTTTCTCCATGCAGCGTCTCCAATGCTTTAATTTTATGTATTGTATCAGAACCACATGGCGTTTGCCTAGTCCTTTGGGAAGAAAACTTCCTGCTTCGACAAAATTTCCATCCGCTCCCCTGTCATGGGATGCGGGAAAACGAGCCTTGCGGCACACAGCTGCTGCGTGAACAGTCCGTGGGCAGCGGAATACGCCGTCGATTCCGGGCTTGTATACTGCGGATCGCCCAGGATGGGGAAGCCGGAGGCCATGCAGTGCAGCCGCAGCTGATGCGTGCGGCCCGTCAGAGGGTGCAGCTCCAGAAGCGCCGTTTTTTCCGCCCGCTCCAGCACGCGGTACTGCGTCAGCGCCTTCTGTCCCCGCTCGTCCACAATACGGATGAGATTCCCGCCGCCGATCTTATAGACCGGCAGGTCGATCTGCCCTTCCGCCTGCGGCGGCTGGCCGAAAACCGAAGCAAGATAGGTCTTCTCCAGCTGCCGCTCGCGCAGCATCCGGCAGAAGCGGTCGTGGATATTCGCGTTTTTCGCTAAAATCACCACGCCGAACGTGTCCCGGTCGAGCCGCGTCACGGGATGGACGCCGGACGCCTCGCCGCGCTCCAGCAGGTGATACAGCACGCCGTTTGCCAGCGTCCCGCTGTTTTTCTGCGGCGACGGATGCACCAGCATTCCAGAAGACTTGTCCACAGCGAGAAAGCATTCATCTTCATAAAGGATGGAAAGCGGCAGCGGCTCCGGCTCAAAGCCCTCCGTCCGCTCCTCCAGCACGACGCGCACCCGGTCGCCGGGCGTGACCGGCGCATCGGTATGGGCGGGCGCTCCGTTTACAAACAGCGCGTTCTGCCATTTGAGCCGCTTGACCAGCCCGGCGGACAACCCGAATTCCCGCCGCAGGAGCGACAGCAGCTTCGTCTGCCGCGCGGCTGTCTGTTCCAGAATCATGCGCACCGCCTCCTTCGGCGCTATTATACCGTGCGGAGGCAGATCGCGCAAGCCCCGCTATCCGTCCGGCTGCAGGCCGGAATGGTCCCAGAGCTGCTTGAAGAGCATGGCCGCGATGGGGAACACGATCATCCCGCCCACGCCCAGCAGCCGGTAGCCCGTGTAAAGCGCCAGCAGCGTCAGAACCGGGTTCAGCCCCACCTGCTTTCCGACCAGACGCGGCTCAAGCGCCTGTCGGCTGAGGGCCGCGGCTCCGTATAGAATGACGAGGCCGATGCCGGTTTTCGTCTCCCCCTGCAAAAACAGCGCCAGTGCCCACGGGATCAGGATCGTCCCCGTGCCGAACACCGGCAGCGCGGCGG
>HF990525.1 GCA_000432135.1 Firmicutes bacterium CAG:124 | reverse complement strand
GGAGGATTAACTGTTTTACGGACACCCGTCTATGCAAGGGGAGCCGTTGGTGCATCCGTTTATCTGCCTGTTCAGACCATCCGATTGGACGGCAAAAACCGGATCAGCTCTTAACGGTGAACTTTGCGGAATCGAGCAGCTGGTTGCCGATGTAGATGGACAGGGTATAATCGCCGTCGGTCTGCGGGGTGCGCGGGAAGTAGCCGACGAACATATTCTTTTCCCACATATCCTTCCAGACCAGCACGGAGCTGGACGAATCGACGATCTTCCCGTCCGCGTCGCGGACGACAAGGTTGACCATGACCGTTCCGTCGGAGGAAGCGTCCAGATTGCTGCCCGCGTCCACGTCGAACGCGACCAGCTCACCCTTGGAGAATGTCGAGCGGCGCGTGACCAGATCGACATAGCGGAACGTCTCCTTATTCGGCTTGAGGAACAGGCCGGTGTAGGGGTCCTTGACGCCGTTGGCTGTGTAGGGATTATCCACATTGGCGGTCGTGAAGGTCAGCTCAGTTGTGCCGTCGAGCAGATCGCCGTTCTTCAGTGCCAGCGTGACCTTGTACGTCGCGCCGGGGTACATATTGTTGGCGGGGATGACGCAGGAATCCGTATCCGTTTCCAGCGTCTGCGGCTCGGCGTTTTCCACATCCTGAAGCGTGTAGGTCACGACCCAGCCGGATTCGGCGGGTTCTGTCTCGCAGACCCAGCTGAGGTTGACGTTGATCGTCCGGCCCGTCTCGTCCGTCTCATCGGAGGACTTGAAGTCCTTGATGTTCGTGACGGTCGGCGTGGCGTTCATCGTGTACCGGGAGAGCATCGTCGGCGCGGAGATCTCGATCTCGTATTCCGTGCCGGAGACGAGGTTTTCAAACGTCACGTTCGGGACGGTGACCTCCTTCGTTTCCTCGAAGCCGGCCTTGTCCGTGATGGTGACGACCCACTTTTCAGGCGCGTCGCCCTCATACTGCCACGTAAGCAGAGCGGAGGAGCTGGACGTCACGATGGATACGCTGTCGGGCACCAGATCCACGGTCGGCACCGTCGAAAGCGTCGCGGCGGTCGCGCCGGTCAGCAGTGTATTTTCGGGGGGAAGCAGCGTAAAGGTGTATTCCGAGCCGGACTGCAGATCGCTGATCACGACCGAATGGCCGGAGAAGGTGACAGTCTTGGCCTCGGCGCCCTCCGCCGCATACGAAAGCGTCCAGCTGTCGAAGTCGGGGCCGTCCTGAAGGATGAAGTTCAGCTCGGCCTGCGTGATGGAGATCGGCGTCGCCGTGAAGCTCAGGATCTTCGTTTCGGCGTAGGTCGAGGCGGTGGCGGAATAGGAGCCCGTCATCTTCTTGCCTTCCAGCGGGACAGCCTCGATCGTATACTGCGTGCCCGGCACGAGCGAATCAAACGTCATGGCTTCGCCCGCCGTAAAGGCCTTCCGGCTCTGGTTGCCGTAGGCGTCGGAGCAGGTAACGTCAAATGCGCCGCTGTCCTCGCCGGATTCGACCTGAACGGTCAGATAATCCGTGCCGATGTCCGTCACGGAGACGGAGTTGACGTGCGTGACAGACGGGACGATCACAAAGAACCATACCGCCGCCGCAATCGCAGCCAGTGCGGCCGCGCCAATGAAGACCGGCAGAATCCATTTTGGCGCGGACGCCTTTTTCTTCCGCCGCTGTCCGCGCGGGGGCAGATTGATCTTCAGCTCGTCCACCTCAGCGTCTTCACTGGAGGAGCTGTTGTCCGCATCGTCCTCGGACGCATCCTGCGAATTTTCATCCAGATCAAGGGTGTTCTGGCCCGCCTCGCCGCGATGGACCTCGTCGATGATGGCGTTGAGCATGGCCGTGTCCGGTGAAAAGCTCTCCTTGAAATCGTCCGCCATCTGCTCGGTGTCGGCAAACTGGACCGGCTCGACCTCTTCTTCGGCGGAGGGGTCGATCTGCTCCGGCTCGCCCTCGATGGGTGGGACGATCAGCGCGTCGGACGCCTCGTTGCGCTTGCCGTATTCCAGCAGCGCCTCCTGCAGCTCCTGCGGGGTCTGATAGCGGTCCTCGGGCTTGAATGCGCAGGCCTTCAGCAGAATGTCCGCCATTTCATAATCTGCGTACATGGGAGCCGGCAGCTGCTGGCCGGTCACGCGCAGCTTGTCTGCCGCGCGGGCAGACGTTTTTTCGTCCTCGAACGGGCCGTGGTTGCCGTTGTAGATGCGGTAGAGGATCATGCCGACAGAGTAGATATCGGTCGTCGGCTCGATCGTCCCAAGCAGGCTGAACAGCTCCGGCGCAGAGAAGGAGCTGAGCATATTTTCCGGCATCGAGCAGTATTTCAGCTCGTCGATCTTCGCGATGCCGAGGTCGCCCAGCAGATAGTGCCCCGAACTGCTTAAGTACACGTTCGACGGCTTGACGTTGCGGTGGATCAGCCCGGCCTCGCGCAGACTGCACAGCGCGCTGCACAGATCCAGACCCAGATTGACCGCGCCCGACTGCGTCATGGGCGTTTCGGCAAGCACCTCGGAGAGCGTCTGGCGGTATTCGGCCAGCAGATAAATTTCAAAGCCGACGCCGTCCTCCTTCGGCTCGATCTGATAGCTGCGGTAGCAGCCGATGTTCGGGCTGGCGGAAAGCTTTTCAAGCGTCTCGAGTTCCGATTGATAATCGGCGGCGACCTGCTTGTAATAATTCTGCGCGTCCTCGACCGTGGCGGCCGCGCCGGTGAACATCAGCGCGTCGACCTGCTTCTGCGATTCCGGGATGCAGATGTGCTTCAGATAATAGGACTGATTGCTTTTTGTGCTTTTGACAATATAGACA
This sequence comes from Firmicutes bacterium CAG:124, assembly GCA_000432135.1. Classification (GTDB taxonomy): domain Bacteria; phylum Bacillota; class Clostridia; order Oscillospirales; family Oscillospiraceae; genus CAG-170. Next base: position 11,569 of record HF990525.1, on the reverse strand, counting down.
GACGTACCGCCGCGCACGCTGACACATTTGACGAGCTCCATGTTCGTCAGCAGCGGCGATATCATGTTCAGTTCTGGCAATTCGTTCGCCTCCTTTACAAACACATCTTTATTCTATGTCATTTTCATAAAAAATGCAATACAATATCTTGTCCCATCCACTTGGAATCTGTAACAATCTGTGATATACTGTCTCCTGAGTCTGAATAAACGCACCGCTCCGATGCCCAAAAGGCCGGAGCACAACAGTTGGAGGCCCATTTATGGAATTGAAAACCTGTGAATACTGCGGCACGGCATACGACGCGCGCCTGCGCCAGTGTCCGCTGTGCGGACGCACCGCGGAAGGCCCCGCGGCTCCCGCAGAGCCGGAGCGCACGTCCCCCGTGCCGGAAAAGTCCGCGCAGAGCGCCCCTGCGGAGCGTCCCGCGCCGGGCAGACGTCTGCGGCAGGATGCAGGCGCGCCGAAGGCAGCAAGAGGCTACGCGGGCAAGCGCCTGCGCACCGCGTCCGCGCCCCAGCCGTCCGACGCGCAGAGCGCACCCGGCGAAGCCGTCTACGCCATCCCCAAGTGGATGATGACCGTTCTGTGCGTGATCCTCGGCGCTGCGGTGCTGGGCGGCGCGCTGCTGGCGTTCAGCCGCCTCGGCTGGTCGCCGCTGTACCGTGAGCCGACGCTCGAAGCGCCCGTGCAGCCCGCCGAGCCTGCACAGCCGGAGCCGGAGCAGGCGACTGTCCAGCAGCCCGCCGAGCCGGCGCAGCCGGACGAGAACCGCTACATGAACGAGGAGGACCAGAAGCACGACCAGACGCCCGAACCTGCGCAGGAGCAGGAAAGCGTGAGCTGCACCAGCCTGACGCTTTCCGCGCCGACCGTGACCTTTGAGGAAGCGGGCCGCTTCTTTAACATCACCTTCACGCGTACCCCGGCTGACTGCACAGAGCCCGTTGCGTTCTCGTCCAGCGACGAGACGGTCGCGACCGTCTCCGAGCAGGGCAAGATCATCGCCGTGAACGCAGGCTCCGCCGTTATCACTGCCCAGTGCGGTGAACAGACGGCCCAGTGTCTCGTGACCTGCGACTTTGCCTATGTCGGAACCGGAGCGGCGGAGGGCGACCCGGCAGAGCTGGCGCTGAACAAGGATGATCTGACGTTCATGAACGCGGGCGAGCAGTACACCCTTTCCGTGACCGGCGCGCCGGACGGCGCAAGGATCACGTGGCAGAGCAGTGATGAATCCATCGTCACCGTCTCCGAAAACGGCGTCCTGACCGCAAAGGGCAAGGGTACGGCGACGGTAAAAGCCGCCGTCGACGACAGTGAGCTGACCTGTATCGTCCGCTGCAATTTTGAGGACAGGAGCGGCGAAGGCGAGTGCACCATCAGCAACAGCGACGTCACCATGGGCGTCAAGGGCGAGACGTTCCAGATCTCCCTGCGCGACGCAGACGGCAATAAGATCACCGGCCTTCTGTGGGTGTCGAGCGACGTTTCCGTCTGCTCGGTCGACGGCACCGGCGTCGTCAAGGCCGAGGGCAAGGGCACAGCCTACGTTTCCACGACCTACAACGGCGTCACCTACCAGTGCATCGTGCGCTGCAACATTAAATAATAGCAGGAACAACACAGCCGGACGCAGGATTTTCCCGCGTCCGGCTGTTTGAATCAGGAGCACCCAAGGCTCCCCTTATCGTGTGGGGCACGACAAGGGGAGCCTTCAGTGAACCATCGACTGAACTCAGGCTCGCTTCAGATCGTCTCGACCTTGATCAGATTCGTATTTCCAGACGTGCCGGTGGTGTTGCCGCCAGTCATGACGACGTTGTCGCCCGGCTGCAGGTGCATGGCCTTCTTTGCCGCGCGCAGCGCGTTATAGAACAGCACGTCCGTCGATGTAAACGTTTCCTCGCACAGAACCGGCTGCACGCCCCACGAGAGTGCCAGACGGTACCACACACGCTCGTTTGTCGCCATGCCGATGATGTCCACTGGCACGCGGAAGCGCGAGACCATCCGCACCGTCGCGCCGGAAAGCGAGCTGACGACGATGGCCTTCGCGTGGATGTCGCAGGCCATGCAGCACGTTGCGTGCGAGATCGCGTCGACCATGTTCTTGATCTGGAACGCCTCGGCGCGGAACAGCGGCTCATAGTCGATATGCTTTTCCGTTTCCTCCACGATCTCGGCCATGGTCTGCACGGTTCTGACCGGATATTTGCCCGCCGCCGACTCACCGGAGAGCATGACGGCGCTCGTGCCGTCATAGACCGCGTTGGCAACGTCGGAAATCTCCGCCCGCGTCGGGCGCGGATTGTGGATCATGGATTCGAGCATTTCCGTGGCCGTAATGACGCGCTTGCCGAGCAGACGGCACTTGGTAATGAGATACTTCTGGATCGCAGGCAGCTCCGCAAACGGAACCTCCACGCCCAGATCGCCCCGGCCGATCATAATGCCGGAGCACGCCTGACAGATCTCTTCCACGTTGTCAATGCCGGTCTGGTTCTCGATCTTGGCGATGATCTCCACGTCCCTGCCGCCGTGCTCGTCCAGAAACCGCCGCACGTCCAGCACGTCCTGCTTCCGCGAGACAAACGATGCCGCGACAAAATCAATGCCGTTCTGAATACCGAACAGCAGATCATCCTTGTCCTGCTCGCTCAGATAGACCTGTTCGAGTACCTTGTGCGGGAACGACATACTCTTGCAGTCCGAAAGCTCGCCGCCCGTCACGACGCGGCAGTGAATTTCCGTTCCTTCAATACCTTCCACCTCAAAAATGACCAGTCCGTTGTTGACCAGCACCGTATCGCCCACGGAAAGATCGTTTGCCAGTCCTGCATAGCTGACGGAAACGATCGTCTCGTCGCCGTCGACCTGACGCGTCGTGAAGGTGAACGGATCGCCGTCCTTCAGCGTGATCTTCTTATTTTTGAACGTGCGGATGCGGTATTCCGGCCCCTTGGTGTCGAGCATGATGGCGATGGGCAGCTCCAGCTCGCGCCGCACCTTGCGGATCATATCAAATTTCTGCTGGTGCTCCTCATGCGTCCCGTGCGAAAAGTTCAGCCGCGCGACGTTGAGCCCCGCCCGGCACATTTCCGCAAATACCTCCTCCGAGCTGCTGGCCGGGCCGATGGTACAGACGATCTTCGTTTTTCTCATATGAAATTCCCCCTATAAAACAGGACGGCAGAACCATGGTCATGGTTCTGCCGAAAGCTATACACGCTCCGATGCGAATAGAACGCCTCCCGGCGCCTATGACAGACTCCACCGCTCGCACCGACCGCATTTTAGCACAGCACATTGCCGCTGTCAATTCGCAAGAATTACTGATTATGGGATTTCTCACGCTTCCTGCGCCGTTCAATTTGACGGTGCAGCAGGCTCAGCGCGTCGGAAAGGGAGCCGATTGCGTCCATTAACCCCGAGGAAACGGCCTCTTCGCCGTATAATACCGTACCGACGTCCGTTGCGATCTCATCTGTCGCCATCATATAGCGCAGGAAGTCCTCGCGGGAGATATGCGAATTCTTTGTCACGAAATTTACGATCTGCTCCTGGATCTGATTGAAATACTGATACGTCTGCGGCGCGCCGACTACAAGCCCCGTCATGCGCACCGGATGGACGGTCATGCTGGCCGTCGGGACGATGAGGCTTTTCTTGGCCGACACCGCCAGCGGAATGCCGATGGAATGCCCGCCGCCCAGCACCAGAGAGACGGTGGGTTTCTTCATCCCCGCGATCAGCTCCGCAATGGCAAGCCCCGCCTCGATATCCCCGCCGACTGTGTTGAGAAGCAGCAGCAGCCCGTCAATTTCCTCGCTTTCCTCCACGGCTGCGAGCAGGGGAATGACGTGCTCATATTTTGTCGTCTTGATGTTCTCCGGCAGCGCCTGATGGCCCTCGATCTGTCCAATGATCGTCAGCGTGTAGATCGTCCCCCGCGCCGTCTTTGTCGTTGAGGCACCGAGGTCGATCAACTCCTGCCGCGCCTGTTCTTCCTTCTTTGCTTCACCCATATTCATGTGCTCCTGTCTGTGTAAGATTAGCTATCCCGTAGGGGCCGACGACTCTGTCGGCCCGAGCAGCAGGCAGAGATTTTTCGGAAATTCAGGGCGAATCCGCAAGCGCTTGCCTTTTTCAATGTAGGGGCCGATGCCCACAGCGGCCCGCTGGGAAGTTGCGAATTCGCCGAAGATTACCGTAAAAATGGTGTATTCTTCCGGGCCGATGTAGGCATCGGCCCCTACAGATGATCTTTGAGAGGTACAGATAGTTTAAACGCATTTTCACAAATCATGCGCGCGCGTTTTGCTCCTTGCCAGAAACGCGGAAATCAGGTATAATGGCCCTGAAAGAGGTGCTTCCAAATGACAAAAACCAACGTGATGCGCCTGCTCGACGCGGCGAAAATTCCATACCGCGCAGCAGAATATGAGGTTGACGAGAACGACCTGAACGGGATGCACGCAGCAGAGGGGATCGGCATGCCGCCGGAGCAGATCTTCAAAACGCTCGTTGCGAAGGGCGAGCGCGGCGGCTATGCCGTGTTCTGCATCCCGGTCTGCTGTGAGCTGGACCTGAAAAAAGCGGCCAAGGCGGCCCACGACAAGAAAATCGAGCTCATTCATGTCAAAGACCTGCTGGCCACGACCGGCTATATCCGCGGCGGATGCAGCCCCATCGGCATGAAAAAGCCGTTCCCGACCTACATCGACGAGACGGCCCAGCTCTATAACGAGATCGGCGTTTCCGCCGGCTGCCGCGGCTGCCAGGTACTGCTCGACCCCATGCGCCTCGCGGATTATGTAAACGCAACCCTGTGCGACCTGACCGAATGACGAAAGGAGAGCGCCATGAAATCACGAATGATACCTGTGCTGTGTTTTCTTCTGCTTTTCCTGACAGCCTGTCAGAAGCAGACGTCGGACGACCCGGTTGTTGCGACCTACAAGAATACGCAGATTTTGCAGAGCGAAGTCGCGTATGAAAAGGAAAACCAGATCAACGTCACAGGAGACAAAACCGTCAGCGACGCGGACGCACTGGATCAGATCCTGCTGAACCTCATCATGCTCGATGAGGCGGAGCAGCGCGGCCTTTCCGTCACACAGGAAGAGGTGGACGCAGAGATGGCTGGACAGCGGAAAAACTACGAAGAATACGAGGAAGTGCGAAGCTATATCGAGGAGTGGTGCACAAAAATGGGGATCACCACCGAACAGTATTTCGATATGGTCGCGGAGCAGCTTCCCCGCAGGATGCTGCGGCAGAGACTGCGCGATACGCTCGGGCAGGAATACTGCGCGCAGCATGGACTGGAATTTACAAAGGTGAACCCGCCGGAGCAGATGACGAAATATGTCGAGCAATACCTGGACAATCTGCTGGAGGCGCACCGCTCGGAGATCAAGTATTACTAAACCGAAAAGGAGGCCGCCATGAAGCGCTATTACCGCAAAAACCGCTCATCTGTTGCGCTGTTCCTTGTGTCCAACCTTCTGGCGGCCGGTTCGTCTGTGTTCATGTCCTTTTTGCTTGGCACGTTTGCCGACAGCGCCATGGAGGGCGACCTCTCGCGCGTATGGAAAATCGCGCTTGTGACGCTGTTTTACCTCTGTATTGAGACTTTTTTCGCTTTCCTGCTGGATTATTCGCGCGATATCATTGTGCAGCGTGTCGGCCGTGACCTCCGCGCCGACGCTGTGCGGAAGATCGAAGCGCTCAGCTATATGGAAAAAAGCGAAAAGGACGACGGCTCCTGCCTGTCCCTTGTGCAGAATGACGTGGACACCATCCAGCAGGATTACGTCGCGGCGCTGGGCGAAATTTATTTTCAGATCTGCTGCTTCCTGCTGGCGGTCGCCTCTGCTATTGCCATCCAGCCGGTCATGACCCTGATCATGATCGCCGTCAGTGTGCTGACGGCGGCGTTCCCGAAGCTGACGGAAAAGCGCCTGCAGGCGCATCAGGAGAACGAGCAGCAGGCAAAAGCCCGCTATCTGACGGCGATCACACAGATCTTCTCCGGCTTCTTCCAGCTGAAAATTTTCAACGCTTTCTCCGGCATCAACCATGCCCATGACGAGGCAAACGAAACCCTTTATCGGAAAAAGCTCCGCTCCCGCCGCATCCGCAGAATTTTATACGCGGGAGCCTACGGCTGCGGCAATCTCGTCGTGCTCGGCACGTGGGTGCTCGGCCTGTTCTTCGTCACGCGCGGCGTCATCACGCTCCCGGCGCTCATTACCTTTGCAGGCCTCATGAATTTCGTTGCCGGACCGGTGCAGATCATCAGCGAACGCTATTCCTCGACCATCGCCGCCTCGGCGGTCTGCAAGCGCGTCCTCGCATTTCTGGACGCGCCGACGGACGAGGCGGACAGCTGGGGAAGTGAACCGCTGACGCAGATCAAGACGGTCACACTGAACGATATCTCCTGCCGCAGGGATGATCGTGAGATTTTAAAGCATGTTGATCTGACGCTCCGGAAGGGCGACCGCGTCGCGCTGCTCGGCGAGAGCGGGGCGGGAAAGTCGACGCTTCTGAAGGTGCTGGCCTCCATGTACGCCGCAGAAGGGGAGTACGCGATCAATGGCCGCCCCTGCCGCGATTACCGCTATGAGGATTTCCGCAGACAGGTTACGCTGTTATCCCAGAAAACCTTTGTCTACAGCGCCTCCATCCGCGACAATCTCACCATGTTCTCCGGTACGGCGCAACAGGACGAGGCGCTGACAAAGACGCTTGCGGATGCCGGACTTTCCAAATGGTACGCCGAGCGCGGCGCGTCCATGGACACGCAGATCGGCGGCGAGGAGCACGCCCTTTCCGGCGGCGAAGAGCGCAGGCTCGACCTGGCCCGGACGCTCTGGCGTAAGGGAAGCCTTGTCATGCTGGACGAACCGGCGGCGGGCCTTGACGAAAAAACACGCGTCGAGCTGGAAAAGCAGATCGCGCAGCTGCCCTGCGAGATCCTGATCGTCGCCATGCACAATTATTCCCCGGAGTTTTTGGACAGCTTCACCAAGGTGCTCCGCATCCGGGACGGAGAAATCGTTATGTAAACTCATCGCTCTGCGATTTGACGAAACAAAAAGGAGAAACAAATATGCACTTTACTTACAGAACCAAAGGCACCTGCTCGCAGGAAATTTTATTTGACGTGGACGGAAAGACCGTCAAGAATATTGAATTCATCGGCGGCTGCAACGGCAACCTGCAGGGCATTTCCAAGCTCGTCGAAGGCATGGACATCGACACCGTGATCGAACGCCTCGACGGCATCCACTGCGGCATGAAAGAAACCTCCTGTCCCGACCAGCTCGCGAGCGCGCTGAAAAAGGCCAGGGAAAAGCTGGCAGAGGAAGCCTGAAAAACACGGACACGCTGCCGCCACCCCCGGACCTGAAAATACCGGACGCAGGAGTCTCCAGCGTCCGGTATTTTTGCTATGCAAAAGCATAGCAAATTAAGAAATGTGCCAGTTCTGCGCCCCTGCGGGGCAGCCGGAAAGGATGCGCAAACGCTTCATGCATCAGTAGCTGCGGATTTTCGTGGTGTGATACGCATACATGAAGTCTTATGCCTCCGGGCGGCTGCGCTTCCGGAAGAGCATCGTGATGCACCAGAGCCCCGCGATGCCTACAATCGCGTAGATCACGCGGCTGACGCCTGCGGTCTGCCCGCCGAAGATCCACGCGACCAGATCGAACCGCGCAAAGCCCACAAGCCCCCAGTTGACAGCGCCGATAATGGCGAGGATCAGACAAAGTGTGTCCATACGTCCATCTCCTTGATTTTAGAATCAAAGATAGTATGGCACGGATCGGCCGCTTCATACGTCCTCGGCAAAAAACTTGAAATACCTGTTGCTTTTACGGCAGGATTTTGTATAATGAACATAGAGCCTTTTATTTTTTTAGGCTTCCAAAAATTTTTTCAGCAGAGGGACATACCGATGTATATTACCTGCCTGGATCTTGAGGGCGTTCTGGTGCCCGAGATATGGATCGCATTCTCCGAGGTCAGCGGCATCCCGGAGCTGCGCCGCACCACGCGCGACGAGCCGGATTATGACAAGCTCATGCGCTGGCGCATGGACATCCTGCGCGAGCACGGGCTGGGCCTGAAGCAGATTCAGGACGTGATCGCGCAGATCGACCCGCTGCCCGGCGCAAAGGACTTTCTGGACGAGCTGCGCGCGCAGACGCAGGCCATCATCGTCAGCGACACATTTGAAGAATTTGCGCAGCCGCTCATGAAAAAGCTCGGCTGGCCGACGATCTTCTGCAATTCGCTCGAGGTCGACAGAGACGGGATGCTCTGCGGCATCAAAATGCGCTGCGCGCATTCCAAGCTTACGACCGTCCGGGCGCTGCAGTCCATGGGATTTGAGACCATCGCTTCCGGCGACAGCTACAACGATCTGGAAATGATCCTGGCCAGCAAGGCCGGCTTCCTCTTCCGCTCAACGGACAGGATCAAGGCCGATTATCCCCAGCTGCCCGCGTTTGAGACTTACAACGAACTTCTCAATGGAATCAAGGCCGCTATGGCCTGATTGATATGAAAATTTAATGTGAAAGGTGATTCAAGATGAACGCATTTTTACCCGCTGATATCCTGATGCCCAAAACAGACCATATGGAAAAGTGGGCGGTCATTGCCTGCGACCAGTTCACGTCCGATCAGGCGTACTGGGACCGCGTGCGCAAGAACGCCGAGGGCGCTGTGTCCACCATCAACCTCATCCTCCCCGAAGCCGAGCTTGGCACCGAGAAGGAAGCGGAGCACACCGCCGAGATCAACGCCACCATGAAAAAGTATATGGAAGACGGCGTGTTCACGGTCTATCCCAACAGCTTCGTCTATGTCGAGCGCACGCTCGAAAACGGCTCCATCCGCGAGGGCCTTGTCGGCATGGTCGACCTCGACGCGTATGACTACACCCCCGGCGCGACCAGTGCCATCCGCGCCACAGAGCGCACCGTGCCGGAGCGCATTCCGCCGCGTCAGCGTGTCCGCCGCGACGCGCCCATCGAGCTGCCGCACGTACTCATGCTCTGCGACGACCACGACAAGAAGCTCATCGAGCCGATCGCCGCGAAGAAGGATTCTCTCAAGAAGATCTATGATTTCGATCTCATGGAGGACGGCGGCCACATCACCGGCTGGCTCGTCGAGGGCAAGGACGTTGACGAGTTCAATAAGGCGCTGACCGAGTACACTGCCACCGTTGGCGAGAAGTACACCGGCCTCAAGGGCACCCCGATGGTCTTCGCCGTCGGCGATGGCAACCACTCTCTGGCTACCGCGAAGAGCTGCTACGAAGAGCTGAAAAAGAACAACCCCGGCGTCGATCTTTCGAACCATCCGGCGCGCTATGCGCTTGTCGAGCTGGAAAACATCCACGACCCGGCACAGGTCTTCGAGCCCATCCACCGTGTGATCTTCAAAACCGAACCGAAGAAGCTGCTCAAAGCGCTTGAAGAGGCCTGCGCAGGTGCAGAGGGCTTCCCGGTCAAGTGGTACGCGGGCGAAGAGTCCGGCACCATCGTCCTCGATAAGAACAAGGGTGAGCTGGCCGTCGGCATCCTGCAGCACTTCCTCGATGATTATCTGAAGGAAAATGCGGGCGAGATCGACTATATCCATGACGACGACGCGCTCATCGGCTTTGCAAAGCAGGAAAATGCCATCGGCTTCCTGCTGCCCGCCATGGAAAAGAGCCAGCTGTTCCGCGGCGTCATCGCCGACGGCGTTCTGCCGAGAAAGACCTTCTCCATGGGCCACAGCCGCGAGAAGCGCTACTATCTGGAAGGCAGAAAGATCAAGGCGTAATGAAGGAGCTTACCGAGGGCGCATTTGCCAAGGTCAATCTAACGCTGGACGTTCTGGATAAGCGCGAGGACGGCTATCATAATCTCCGCTCCATCATGCAGACCGTTTCCCTGCACGACGATGTGCATGTTACGGTCGGCTGCGAGGGCTGGCAGATCCACTGCTACCGCGAGGTCCTTCCGCCGGACGCGGACGAAAATACCGAACCGGAGCTTGTCACCTGCGGTCTGCCGCAGGACAGGGAAAATCTTGCGTGGAAGGCCGCCGAGGCGTTCTATGCCCGCATCGGCAAGAAGCCGGAGGGGCTGGAGATCTTCATCAACAAGCGCATTCCGCTCGAGGCTGGCCTCGGCGGCGGCAGCGCCGACGCGGCGGCCGTCCTGCGGGCGCTGAACCGTGCGTATGACAGCCCGCTGTCCATTCCCGCGCTCTGCGAGCTTGGCGCGCAGGTCGGCTCCGACGTGCCGTTCTGCGTCATGGGCGGCACGGCGCTGGTCGAAGGGAAGGGCGAGCTGCTGACGCGGCTCCCGCCCGCGCCGGAGTTCTTCGTCGTGATCTGCAAGCCGGATTTCTCCGTCTCCACGCCGGAGCTGTATCAGGCGCTCGACGAGACGTTCATCGAAAAGCGTCCGGATCAGAAGGTCATGCAGCTGAACCTCCAGAAGGGCGATCTGCTCGGCATCGGCGGCAGCCTGTGCAACGTGTTTGAGCCTGTCGTCATGCAGAAGCATTTCGACATCAATTATATCCGCTCCATGATGTACACCTACGGCGCGTACGGTGCGCAGATGACCGGCTCCGGCTCCGCCGTGTTCGGCATCTACGATTCGTTTGAATACGCGACCGTCGCCTGCACGATGCTCAAGGACAAATACAGTCAGATTTTCCTGGCAAAGACCGTATAAATCAATAAAATACCGTCTAAACTGTCTGTAAAAAGCAGTTTGGACGGTGTTTTTTATGAAAAAACGGATCATTTCTCTTGTGTTGTTGGGCATCAGCGTACTTACCGTGACGGCCTGCGCCGCTTTGCAGGCGCAGAGCCAGCGCATGGCGGAAAAGATCATCCGCCTGCACGTCGTGGCAAATTCCGACTCCGATGTGGATCAGGCTGTGAAGCTCCGTGTGCGCGACGCTGTTCTGCGCGAGGCGCAGAACGTGCTTTCTGATGCGTCCGACGCGAAGCAGGCGATCACGGCGCAGCTTCCCGCGCTCGAAGCGGCGGCAAACGCGGAGCTGCGGCGGCAGGGGAGCGGGGACACCGCCTGCGTCAGCTTCCGCCGCGAGCTGTTCCCAACGCGCGACTATGACACGTTTTCGCTGCCGTCCGGCGTGTATCAGTCGCTGCGCGTGACCATCGGGGAGGGCGCGGGGCACAACTGGTGGTGCGTGATCTTCCCCTCCCTCTGCGTCCCGGCCACAACGGACGGCTTCGTCGACGCAGCCGCGGCAGGCGGCTTCTCAGACGCCGAGATCGGCCTCATGACCCGCGCAAACGGCGCGTACACGGTCAAGTTCCGTTCTCTGGAGCTGCTGCAGGCGCTGAAAAAATACCTGTTTGGGGAATAAGCGCCATAAAATCCGCTGCCGGGCATGATGCTGCCGAACCCGCGATATGGCAGAGCTGCCTGCGCATGAACAAGTACAAGAAAAGTGGGGCTGTCTCAAAAGAGCATTTTGAGACTAAAATCTAGGGTGTATCTGAAAACTCCCAACG
>HF990524.1 GCA_000432135.1 Firmicutes bacterium CAG:124 | reverse complement strand
GTGAGTAGAAATGGAAGATCGAGAACAATGTGCTGCTGCCGCTGATGTCGCCCCTCCCGCAGGGGCGTGAGTAGAAATGTTGAGGTAAACGGCAGGCGCGTATGCGTGAGGGTCGCCCCTCCCGCAGGGGCGTGAGTAGAAATGGTGTACTCGCGGAGAAATTTCACATCCTGACCAGCACTGGAGCGCTGAATCTCCAGTTATTTGACTGCAAATACGAGGATGTCCGAAAGGCAGCCGTCTTGCGGACGCTTGAGGCAATCTTCTCGAAGCATTGACACGGAAAACGAAGAAAGGAAAAAAGATGACCAGACAATATCAGATTCAAAAAATCACCGGGAAACCGGACTGGAATAAGATCGAAAAAGCGCCGATCGACCAGAAACTGTGGCTGCCCTGTGAGCAGGTCAGCGCCTACGCGCAGCTTGCGTACGATGACAGCCGGTTGTATGTGCGCCTTCACGCGGAGGAACCAACGATCCGCGCAGAAAATACCGGCATACTTGACCAGCCGTGTCAGGACAGCTGCCTGGAGTTTTTCTTCAGCGCCGCAGAGCAGGATGCGCGATATATCAACATTGAGCTGAACCCCAACCTGTGCATCTATTTCGGATTTGGGACCGGAAGAGAGGATCTGATGCGGATCCTGCTTCCGGACGGCGCAAAGACCTTGCATGCAGCCAGCGAAAGAACGCCCAGTGGCTGAGATGTGACGTACGAGCTTCCTTTTCAGCTGCTGCGGCTGTTCTTCCCGGATTTTGCTCCGTCCGGAACAATCCGGGGCAATTTCTACAAATGCGGCGATCTGACCGTGCAGGAGCATTATCTTGCGTGGAACCGCGTGGACGCGGAACGGCCCGATTTCCATCTTCCGAAGTACTTTGGAGCGTTGATTTTTTCTGAATAAGCAAGCAGCCCGGCTCTGAATTCCGAGTCGGGCTGTTAAAGATGGCGGCATCTCATTGTATCAATGGGATGCCGCCATTTTGCTATCATACAATACACCTCCATTCTCAGCGCCCTTTTTGAGCGCAAAAAGGGCGCTGGTCATTGGTTTGTGA
>HF990523.1:838-11867 GCA_000432135.1 Firmicutes bacterium CAG:124 | reverse complement strand
GTAGGGGCCGACGACTCTGTCGGCCCATTGGGAAATTGCGAATTCGCCGGAAACCTCCGTAAAACCTGTGCGTTCTGCCGGGCCGATGCGATGCCCGCAGGATAGTTTCGAGGCGCAACCGCGCTTTGCGCGGCTCTTAGCGCCGAAGATGGGCATCGACCCCTACGCTGAAGTATGGAAGTGCATACGAATTTGCCGGAAGACTTTCGCTTCTCACAGCTTCCTGCTGCTGCCCCTCAGGCGCTTCGCTCCAGCTCCCTTTTCAGAGAAGCCTTATTCCGCGCAGCACGCCTTGATGACGGCGACGGCCTTTTGCAGCTGCTCCATCGGGATATTGAGGGCGGGCAGGAGGCGGAGCTTGTCCTTGGCTTTGATGACCAGCACGCCCTTTTCGCGGCAGGCGGCGATGATGTCGGACGCGTTTTTCTCCGTCTGGATACCGAGCATCAGGCCGAGGCCGGACACACCGAGCACGCCCTTCGCGCCGGCCAATTCCTGTTTGATATACGCAGAGCGTTCTTCTACGCCTTCAAGCATCTTCTCGTCCAGACGGCTCAGGACGTTGATTGCGCCTGCGCAGCAGACGGGGTTGCCGCCGAAGGTCGAGCCGTGCGTTCCGGCGGAAAGCACATCCTGCACCTTTTCGCCCAGCAGCGTCGCGCCGAGCGGCAGGCCGCCCGCAAGGCCCTTGGCCGTGGAGACGATATCGGGCTGCACGCCGTAGTGCATATAGCCGTACAGCTTTCCGCTGCGGCCATTGCCGACCTGCACCTCGTCGCAGATGAGAAGCAGATCATATTGTTCGCACAGCTTCGCCGCGCCCTTGACATACGCCTCGTCCAGCGGCATGACGCCGCCCTCGCCCTGCACGACCTCCATCATAACGGCGGCGCACTTGTTGTCCTTGATCAATTGCTCGAGATTGGCCAGATCGTTCGGCTCGGCATAGACAAAGCCCTCGGTCAGGGGGGTAAAATCGTGGTGGAACACGTCCTGACCGGTCGCGGCCAGGGTGGTGATCGTGCGGCCATGGAAGCTGTTTTTCAGGGTGATGATGGTGGAATAGTCCTTGCCCTTTTTCTCCTCCGACCACTTCCGGGCGGCCTTGATGGCGCACTCGTTCGCCTCCGCGCCGGAATTGCCGAAGAAGACCTTCTTCATGCCGGTCTTTTCGCAGAGCATCTGCGCAAGCTTTACGCATGGCTCCGTATAATAGAGATTCGAAATATGCTGGAGCGTGCCGAGCTGCTTGGTGACGGCGGCCATCCATTCCTCGTCTGCCACGCCGAAGATATCAACGGCAATTCCGGTCGACAGGTCGATATATTCCTTGCCCGTATCGTCCCAGACGAGCGAACCCTTGCCCTTTACAATTGTCACGGGGAAGCGCGCGTAGGTGTTCGCAATATAGGTCTGGTCAAGCTTTTGTGTATCCATGTTCGTTCCTCCTATCTGGTGAACATTGTGCCGATGCCTTCATTTGTCAGCATTTCGATCAGAATGGCGTGCGGAACGCGGCCGTCGATGATGAACACGCGGTTCACGCCCCATTCGATGGCGCTGCGGCAGCATTCCGCCTTCGGGATCATGCCGCCCTGAATGACGCCGCTGGAAACAAGCTCCGGCAGTTCATCGACCCTGATGGACGAGAGGAGCGTCGACGGATCGTCCTTGTCCTTGAGGATCCCGGCGATATCCGTCATGGCGATGAGACTCTCCGCGCCAAGTCCGCCCGCAATGCGTGCGGCGGCGGTATCGGCGTTGATGTTGTAGATATTGCCCGCATCGTCATAGCCGACCGTGGACACGACCGGGATATAGCCCTTGTCGAGCACGTCCAGAATGGGCTTGACGTTCACGTTCGTGATCTCGCCGACGTAGCCAAGCTCCGGCTTTTTGATCTTCGCCTCGAGCATATGCCCGTCGAGGCCAGACAGGCCGATGGCGCTGCCGCCCTTAAGCTCAATCAGATTCACGAGCGTCTTGTTGATCTTGCCCGCCAGCACCATGAGCGCCACGCCGACGGCTTCCTCGTCCGTCACGCGCACGCCGTCGACGAACGTGCTTTTCTTGCCCATTTTGCCGAGCACCTCGGTGATCTCCGGCCCGCCGCCATGCACCAGCACGACCTTCACGCCGATCAGCTGCAGCAGGCAGATATCGCGGATGACGGAATCCTTCAGGTGCTCGGAGATCATGGCGTTGCCGCCGTATTTGACGACGACGATCTTGCCGCTGTAATCCTGAATATACGGCAGCGCGTGAACCAGAACCCTGGCCCGCTGTGCATTTGTGATATCCATGCCGCTCCCCCCTGTTACGTCCGGTAATCGCCGTTGATCTTTACATAGTCATAGGTCAGGTCGCAGCCCCAGGCTGTGGAGGCTGCGCTGCCGGATTTGAGGTCGATCAGAATTTCGATCTCGTGCTCAAGCAGAATTTTCTTGGCCTGCTCCTCGGAGAAGTCAACGCCCGCGCCGTTTTCGCAGACCAGAATGGTTCCAGCCTTGGACGCAAACTGCACGTCGATTTTGTTCACGTCGACCGGTGCGCCGGAATAGCCGATGGCGCACAGGACGCGGCCCCAGTTTGCGTCGGCTCCGAACATGGCGGCCTTGGTCAGGGACGAGCAGATGACACTCTTGGCGACGGTTTTGGCAATGTCCAGCGTTTCCGCGCCGGAGACCTTGCATTCGAGCAGCTTTGTCGCGCCCTCGCCGTCGCCCGCGATGCAGCGGCAGAGATAGACGGTCACGGTATTGAGCGCCTGCATGAACGCGGTGAAATCCGCGCCCTCTTCGGTGATCTCCGCATTGCCCGCAAGGCCGTTGGCCAGGACCGTCACCATGTCGTTCGTAGACGTGTCGCCGTCAACGGAGACCATGTTGAAGGTGTTGGCGATATCCGTTGAAAGCGCCTTTTGGAGCATGGCGGGAGAAATAGCGCAGTCGGTCGTGATGAAGACGAGCATGGTCGCCATATTGGGGTGGATCATGCCGGAGCCCTTGCAGATGCCGCCGATCTTGCATTCCTTCCCGCCGGCGGTGAAGCTGACGGCGATCTCTTTGCGTTTTGTATCGGTGGTCATGATGCCCTCGGCAGCCTCGTCGGAGTGCGGGCCGAGGCATTTGACCAGTTCCGGGATTCCGGCGGCGATGGGCGCGATGTCGAGCGGCTGGCCGATCACGCCGGTAGAAGCTACTACAACGTCGGACGGCTTGATGTGCAGGGCCTGTCCCAGAAGACTGCTCATCTGCTCTGCAATTTCGATGCCGTTGGCGTTGCAGGTGTTGGCGTTGCCGCTGTTGCAGATGATGGCCTGCGCCTTGCCGTCGGCCAGATGCTGCTTCGTCACGACGAGCGGCGCGCCCTTGACCAGATTGGTCGTATAGACGGCGGCTGCGCTGGCCGGGACGTTGGAATAGATCAGCGCGAGATCGCGCTTTGTTTTATTCTTCCGGATGCCGCAGTGGACACCGGAGGCCGAAAAGCCTGTCGCGGCGCACACGCCGCCTGCGATCTGTTTCATTTGTGGTTCCTCCCTGTTACAGTTCCAGACCCAGCGTTTTTTCCGCGCCGGTCACCAAATTCATACACTCGACTGCCGCGCCGGACGCGCCCTTGCCGAGATTGTCATAGACGGCCAGCAGGAGCATCCGCTGCTCGTTGCCCGCGACCGTGATCTTCATGCTGTCCAGACCGGACTGTGCGGCAGCGGACAGGAAGCCGCCCTCATCCGCCGCGTCCGTATAGGAGACGACCGGGCCGGTATAGAGCGCCTTGTAGGCGTTTTTTACCTCCTCCATGCCTGCGCCCGGCTTCAGCCAGCCCGCAAACAGCGGAACCGTCACCTGCATACCGCTGTAGAAATCCGCGACGACCGGACAGAAGACCGGCTCGCTTGCAAGACCAGTGACAGCCTTCATTTCCTTCAGGTGCTTGTGCGTCTGGCCGAGCGCGTACTGGCGCGGCGCATTCAGGAGAGGACTTCGCTCCGGCGCGCGGTATTCCGCGATCATCTTTTTGCCGCCGCCGGAATAGCCGGTCAGCGAATAGCAGCTCAGAAGCACATCCGGCGCAAGCAGTCCGGCGGAAATGAGCGGATAGACCAGCGCGATAAAGCCGCTGGCGTGGCAGCCGGGAACGGCAATGCGCTTTGCCTGCCGCAGTCTTGCCTCCTGCACGGGAGAAAGCTCCGGGAAGCCGTAGCACCAGCCGGGCGCCGTCCGGTGCGCGGTGGACGTGTCGAGCACGACGGTATCGGGATTTTCGACCCATGACGCGGCCTCGCGCGCCGCATCGTCCGGCAGGCACAGAAACACGACGTCCGCCTCGTTGAGCAGCCTTTTTCGGCTGGACTCCAGCTTGCGCTCCGATTCCGGGAGCGTCAGAAGCTGAATATCCGTTCGTCCATGCAGACGGTCAAAAATACGAAGCCCGGTCGTCCCGGCGCTGCCGTCGATAAATACCTTTTTCATGCAGATCCCCTCCCATGCTGCCCATCGCGCTTTGTTTGCTATAATATACATCATTATGCATGAATATGCAAGTAAAAAATATTATATTCATCATATTCGTTGATATATACATCTTATATTGAATATTTGCTGCTGTTTTGGACAATTTGACACGAGGCAGACAAAGGCTTCCCTTTGGCACAAGGGAAGCCTTTTTGGTCAGCCGGGGACTTTCCAGTATGGTTTTCCGTCCTGTTCTGCAACGTTCATGACGGAAAACTCCGAAATGCGCTCAAAGGGCTTCTCCGGCTCGAACGGGAGCAGCTCCGGTTCCGCCGGTGCAGACTCCGGTTCCGGCTCCGGCGTCTGGTCGGTCAGGATGCGCGTCTGCCCGGAAAACGGGCAGCTCCGGTTGGAGAGCCTTGCCCGCAGCCGGAGGCCGTCCGGCTCCGGCTGCGGGACGCCCAGAACGGTGCGGGCGCCGTCCGTCTCGGCGATCAGACGGATGGGAAAGTCCCAGTCCTTGCTGCATACGGCGCTGACGTTCCAATACAGGCCGTCCCGCTCGGCCTGAAGCGTCCCCTCGCGGACGCCGGTGATCGGATATGAAAGCATAAAAACACCTCCTGCAAACGATATGCAGGAGGTGCTTTCCATATTCCATGCGGCGGCTCAGCTGCCCTGAAGCCCGAAGCTGACGGCAAGAGCGGAATCGACCTGCTCCATGACGCTGCGGTCCGCATGGCCGGTATGCTCACGCAGGCGGCGCTTGTCAATGGTTCGGATCTGCTCAAGCAGAATGACGGAGTCCTTCGTGAGTCCCACGTCGTGGCCGGTCAGCGAAATGTGCGTCGGCAGGCGCGCCTTGCCGGTCTGGCTGGTAATGGCGGCGGCGATGACTGTCGGCGAATGCTTGTTGCCGGTGTCGTTCTGCACGATGAGCACAGGCCGGCACCCGCCCTGCTCGCTGCCCACGACCGGGCTCAGGTCGGCGTAGAAAATGTCGCCGCGTTTGACGTTCGTATCCATTTGCTTCACACTCCGCGGAAAAAGTACGCGCGCGTTTCGCGCCGCTGTTTCTATTCTCCCACGCAGAGGTCAAAAATAAACAGAGGAACCTCGCTTTCTTTTCACATTCGGATGCTTCCACTTCATACTATGCAGAAAGCGGCGAAAAATGGCGGATCATCGTTCTGCATTTTAAGAAAGTTGAGCAGCAAGTTGACATAATCATGCGCTTACAAACGATATGGAGGGAAGCCCTGCTCAACCGACTCAAAGCGTCACGACAACATCGGCCTTTTCGATCAGCGTCGCGTCGTGGGACGCCGCAATGATGGTCGCGGACTGCTTTAGGCGCAGAATCTGCTCGATGACGACCCGGCTCGTTTCGGGATCAAGCTCGGACGTAGGCTCGTCGAGTAAGTACAGCGGCGCGTTTTTATAAAGGGCGCGCGAAAGCGCCACGCGGCGCTGTTCGCCGCCGGAAAGGAATTTTCCCTTGCTGCCCACGGTGAAATCCGCGCCGCGTTCTCGGACAAGCCCGTCCAACCCGGAGGCGCGCAGAGCGTCTTCAATCCGCTGTCCGTCCGGCGCGTCGCTGGCATAGGCCACGTTGTCCGCGATGCTGCGGTCAAAGAGGTAGGACGCCTGAAACGCGACGGAGACAGAGCTGCGCAGCCGGTCAAGCTGACCTGTCACATCCGCATGGTCGACAAGAATCCTGCCGCCCATGGTGGGCTGGTTTCCAAGCAACGCGTTCAGAATCGTGGACTTGCCGCTGCCGCTTTCGCCCGCCAGCACGACGAGCTGATGAGGCGCCGCGGTAAAGCACAGATCCTGCAGCTGCTTGTGCTCGCTGCAAGAGATCGTCACATGGTCAAATTCGACCGCGGGCGCGTCATGCAGCGCATACGGGGCGGCCGGGGACGCTGCCGCCGGCTTCAGTTCGAACACTCTGGCGAGCGCGGCGTCGGCCTGGAAAATATCGTTGCCGTACCGGCTGATCGAAGCAGCGGGCGTCAGGATATTGGACATATAGGAGTACGCGACGGCAATGCTGCCCGCAGTCGCGGCCCCGGCCAACGCAGAACGGGCGGAGAAGACGACCGCCGACAGATATCCGATGGTCATCAGCGTGTAGGTAATGCCCCAGTAGACATTAAAAATCCGCTGACTCTTTCTGTTCAGGGTATACATCTGATGCGAGAAGGCATGGAAGCCCGCCGCCTCAAAACGCTCGCTTCCCCATGCCTTGATAATGGGAATACAGTACAGAAGGTCGCCGACAGCGCCCACGAGACGACCGCTGGCCGCGCGCTGCTCGGCGGCAATCTCCTTGCTTTTGACCGCCACGCGCTTGCTGGCAGCATACAGCGGGAGCACCAGCGCCAGCGAGATCGCACCGAGAACCGGGCTCCAGACGAACATCATGACGACAGAGCCAATCATCTTAAGCACCATTGGCAGCAGACCGTTCAGCGGCCCTGCTACGGCGCGGACGACGGCTTCCACATCCCCGGAAATCCGGGAAATGATGTCGCCCTCCCGCCGTTCCTCCTTATACGGCTTGTAGGACTCCAGCGCCCACGTCATGGCGTCGTCACGCAGCGATTCGATGATCCCGCTTGACAGCATGGTGTTTGTATAGCCGTATATGAGGCTGAGCGCATGCTTCGCCGCGTACACAGCGCCGAAGAACACAACGTGCAGCAAGAGACTGGTTCCCAGAACAGAGGAGAACGCGCTTTTTCCTGTGGAGAGAAGATCGACCACCGCTGCGATGATCTGGATGGGGAGCAGACTCAGTCCCGCATCGATCACAGACAGGCAGAAGATCAACAGGATCGTGGGCCTTTTCGTTTTCAGGTACGGGAGCAATCCTCGGATTCCATTTAATTGCTTCAGGTGTTTCATCATCTGTATGTCTCCTTGTCTGTAGTGTAGGTATGCACACACATCTTCAGGGGGCACTGCGGCAGGCTATGAAATGAAAAACACTTCCTTTCGGTGTACTTCGGGTATTATGTATAGATTTGGCATGGGCAGGGCTCTGTGCCGTACCCTGTAGGTCCGTGAGAAAGCTGCGGATTCGCCGAAAAGCTGCACAAAATCAGACGATATATTGCAAAATCTGCGATGTCTCCGTGCCGCGGTGGCAGATGCGCGGGATGCGCTTGCTGATCTGGCAGAGGAGCTCATAATTGATCGTGCCCTGCGCGGCGGCGAGACGCTCGCACGGCACGAGCGTGCCGTCGTCGTCATAGCCGAAGATCGTGACGATATCGCCGGGCTTCGCGTCCGGCACTTCCGAAACGTCCAGCATACACATGTCCATACAGATTCTCCCGATAACGGGAACCAGCTTCCCTTGCAGATAAAAGCTTGCCTTTCCGGTCAGCAGGCGGCTCAGGCCGTCGGCGTAGCCGATGGGCAGGACGGCGACGCGGGTATCATGCGTCGTTCTGTAAAGCCGTCCGTAGCTGATATCCGTCCCGGCAGGTACGGTGCGCACCTGCGCGATCATGGAATGCAGCGACATCATGGGCCGCAGGCTGATCGCGCCCTCCAGCTCCTCCGACGGCGCGTTGCCGTAGGTGATGATGCCGGGGCGCACCATGTCGAGCGCGAATTCCGGGTACAGGATCGCCGCGCCGGAATTGCAGCAGTGCCGGATCTCCGGCCGGATGCCGACGCCCTCCATGGCGCTGAGCATATCCATGAAACGCTTGTATTGCAGTTTTGTAAACGAAACGTCTTCCTCCGCCCGGCTGTCGGCGACGCAGAAGTGCATGAAAACACCCTCAATGTGCAGGTGCGGCAGCGCCGCAGCCTGCTTCAGCTCGTCCAGCGTCCGGTCATTGTCATAGGCAAAGAAGCCGATGCGCGTCATGCCGGTATCGAGCTTCAGGTGCACGTTCAGGATGTAGTTCGTCCCGGCCAGCGCCTCGTTCAGCTCCTGCGCGTAGGTCAGCGAATGTACCTCCTGCGTGATATCGAGGAAGATCATATTCGCGGCGTACTCCGGCGGCGTATAGCCCAGGATCAGAATCGGCAGGCGCACCTCGCCGCGCCGGATCTGCACGGCCTCCTCCAGATTGGACACGGCCAGATATTCCGCGCCGAGATCGGCCAGCGCCCGGCTGACCGGCACGGCCCCGTGGCCGTAGGCATCGGCCTTCATCACGCCGAGAAAGCGCGTACCGGACGGCAGATGCGCCCGGATGGAGCGGTAATTGTATTCCAGATTGTCGAGCGAGATATCCGCCCAGGTTCTTTTGAGTGTCTTCATATCTATTCCTCTGTTAATTGCGTCGGCTGGCGCATTGAAAATGCAGAAATATCTGTGCGCAGGACCATCCGCCCTTCAAAGCTGATCTCTGCGCGGACGGGCGCAAGCGGCTCCTGCGAGAACCATGTGTCGACGACAAGCTCCTTTTCCTCGTAGCCCATCCGATAGGTCGTGCGCAGAAGGCCGTCCTCCGTGCCGGTCGCGTCGATGTACTCCCCCGCCCAGCACTGTCCCAGAACATAGGGCGCGGCCAGCGGCGCAAGATTGCCGTCTGCCAGCGAGCCAAGGCCGAGCTGCATTCCGTCATAGGAGACGGACGCTGCGGTATCCTTGACCTGCGCCTGAATGCCCGCGATCGACTCCGGCTCCGTCACAGTGACGGATGCGCCTGTTTCAGGCGAGAATACGCAGTCCAGCGTGAAGGACGCGGCGCTCTCGCCGTAGTCCGCCGTAATGGCGGCGGTGAACGAGCAGCCGCCGGACTGCAGAAGCGCCGTGCGGAACGTCAGCGGCGGCTGGGCCGGACGTTTGGCCGAGCAGGCCGACAGGAGCATGGGAACCGTGCAGAGAAGAAGCGCCAGTTTTTTTCGCAACAAATATCACCCTTATGGCAGAAGTCGCGGAATGCGCAGCAGCAGATCCTCCGGCACCATGCCATACTCCCCCAGCTCCTGCGCCGCAAGATCGGCGGCGGAGCCGTGCAGCCATGCGGCTGCGGCAGCTGCCTCCAGCGGCATGATATGCTGGCCCAGAAGCGACACGAGCATCCCGGCGAGCACGTCGCCGCTGCCGCCGGCCGCGAGGCCGGGGTTTCCTGTATGGTTTACATAAACATTCAAGCCGTCGGTAATGACCGTCCGGCTGCCCTTGAGCAGAAGGACGGCGTGCGTCCGGTTTGCGAGGCGCATCGCCTCCTGCGTCCGGTCGGCTGCTTTGGGGTCGCCGCCCAGCCGCAAAAACTCGCCGTCATGCGGCGTAAGCACGACCGGACAGGCACATCCGCGCAACACATCTATATGCGGCGCAGCGGCGTTTATGCCGTCCGCGTCCAGAACGAGCGGCACACGGCAGACGGAAAGGACCGCCTGCACCAGCCGCGTCAGCTCCTCCGAGCGGCCAAGACCGGGGCCGAGCAGCACAGCGTCCATTTCGGGAAGCCGCGCTGTAATCGCAGGCAGCGCGGCCATGCAGAGCCGCCCTGCCTCGTCGCACGGGAGCGGAAAGACGATCTCGCTCCCCGCGCCTGCGGCGATGATCGGATAGATTTTCTCCGGCACGCCGAGATACACAAGGCCGCTGCCCGTGCGGAGTGCGGCCTTTGCCGCAAGCCTTGCCGCGCCGGTCAGTCCCTCGGAGCCGCAGAGCAGAAGGACTCTGCCGTAATCACCCTTGTGGCTCTCCCGCCGCCGGACCGGCAGCAGCTCCCCAATCAGCTTCCTGTTCGTGCATTGCGCTGTCCATGCAGGTCTTTCCATTTCCGCAGCCCTCCATATTAAAAATTATAGCTTCTTTTCGAGCAGCACGAGCCGCACATTCGGAATGCTGTTGAACGCGCACGGCACGATGTCCGCCTCCCGGTAGCCGAGCCGCGCGTATAAGCGCCGCGCGGCAGCGTTTTTTTCGTTGGTATCCATCCGCAGCACGGTGCAGCCCAGCGCTCTCGCCGTATCCTCATAGAATTGCACGAACGCGCAGCCGATGCCCCGGCCGGAGAGATCGGGATCGACGGTCAGCGTGTGCAGGACGAAAACATCCCTGTCCTCCGCCGCATAGGCCCAGCGGCCCTCCGTGTAGACGTCCACCTGCCTCTGATTGAGAATGCCGGAGGCCGCGACGCGGCCCTCTGACTCGCAGACGTACAGGTCGCCGCGCGCAAGCGCCTGCTCGGCGTCAAATCGGATCGGATATATACCCGTGACCCAGCCGATGGTCACGCGGCCCGCGTCCTCCTGCGCGTGGAGCCTGTCATAGATCGCCGTTACGGCGTCAAGGTCAGACGCGGCTGCTTTCCGAAAGGTCAGCGTTTTTGTTTCCATTTCTTTGCTTCCTCTTTTCCAAAAGCTGTCCGACCAGATGCAGCACCTGCTTCTGGTACTTCCACAGCAAAAACGCAATGCTCAGCATCAGCACGACCAGCACCGCAGAACCGATCCAGTCGCCGTGGATCAGATTGCTGCCCAGCCAACAGTAAACCAGCGTGCTGAACGCGCTGCCGAAGAACATGGCAAGCGTAAATTCCCACGGCTTCAGCCGGGAGCGGCTGGCGGCAATGGGGGGAAAG
>HF990523.1:0-833 GCA_000432135.1 Firmicutes bacterium CAG:124 | reverse complement strand
GAGCGGCTGGCGGCAATGGGGATAAAGCCGTTCGGGATGAGCGGCAGGAAGCAGAGCGTCACGACCATATAGGCCGGATGCTCAGACTTCGCAACGATGTCGAGTTTGTCCGAGCTGTTGTCCGGCAGGAGCTTATCGAGGTACTTCCCCAGACGCTGGTAGAGCGTAAAGCTGATGCCATGCGCAAGGGAGGACGAGACGAGGCAGATGGCGAACGCGCGCCAGACGCCATAGACGACGCCGGCGGCCACATTGACGATCACGCCGGAAATGACGATGGACCAGACCTGCACCATCTGCAAAAGCGCCATATACAAAATGCCGGTGAACGACATATCGCGGCTCAGATACGCCTCCAGCGCCTCTTCGTCGCCGCTGCGCAGCAGAGGAATGATATCCGGCATCGTCTGCCGCACCACCAGATAGACCAGCAGCAGCGCTGCCAGCACAAAAAGTGCCATGATGCCGCCGCGGATAAGCTTTGTTTTCTTCATCATTAACCGTGCTCCAAATTGGAATGGAATTGATTTTACCACAATCGCGAAGAAATTGCAATCACGCGCACAGGCAAAATATACAAATTATGGATTATGCTAAAGCGTACCGCAGGTCTTCTGCGCCCGGCGTCTGGAGACGGGCGTGACGCGCTCCAGAATTTCCAGGACCTGCGCGGTCAGCGCGCGGTTTTCCACGTCCAGAATTTTCTGCGGCTTTGCGCCCGGATACGGAAGGCCCTCCGGCGCTTCGGCCAGCAGGTGCGCAAGCGCCGGGTGATTCTTGACGAACACCGTGTTGTCGCAGACCAGCAGGACAGGCCTGTCATTGACGTAGGG
>HF990522.1 GCA_000432135.1 Firmicutes bacterium CAG:124 | reverse complement strand
GGTCAGCGGTTCGATCCCGCTTATCTCCACCAAATAATTTAGACTGGAAATCGAATGATTTCCAGTCTTTTTCTACGCTTTTACGAATTTTTATCATCAAAACAGACAATCTGCCCAGTGTGCTGATTTTCTGCATTTTTTGAAAAACCCGCACCAAAACCCACACGGGGCAAAAACAGCGCAGGAAAAACATTGTTCTCCTGCGCTGTTTTTGCGTCTATTGTTATTACTCCTTCACCTTGAATCCGCTTTCCGTCAGAGACTTTGCCAGTGCCTCCCGCACAAGCCCGGTTCCGATTGCAAGTTCCTGCGCTTTCTGATGGAACGGGCGTGCCTGCTTTGTTTTGTAAATCGCCGACTTTTTCCATTGATAGCCCTTGCCGCTTTCCACGACCGGCGCGATCAGCCGTCCGCTGTCCCGGTCCCGGCTCCTGTCCTGCACCTCCAGCGTCATGGTTGACGGGTCATATTTTGCTTCCATCACGTTCCAGTCCTGCAAGCCGCCGGGTTCGCCGGTGTCATCCCGTCGGATATACGGATGATCTTCACTGCGCTTATAAACCTTCTCGCTGTAGACCTCGGACTCAACCGCTGATGCAATCGCCGCGCGGACAGCATCGGCTACGTCGCCTTCCATTGCCCTTCCGATTGCATCGTCCAGGCGTCGGTTAAAATCCCGGACAAAATCTTCGATTGCCATAAAAAACTCCTTATAAAAGCAGAAGCCCGGCACAGTGCCGGACTCCTGCGGTTTCCGCCCGACTTTTCGGGGGTATTTGAATTTTTCGTTCAATACGAGTCCCGCTCTTTCAGAGTTCGTACCGTTCCCCGTCCTGCACCGTACAGAGCGTTGCGCGGTTCAGAAACGTCTGGCTCAGCGCTTCCCGTGCCACCGTCTGATTTGCGGCCCGTACCCGAACCGTTGTCCGTGTACCGTCTTCATTTTCCCGTGAAAATGTGTAGATCGCCGTTTTTGCAGTCTGCTGCCGGGCCTGCGCCGCAATCTCCGTCCGGTGCAGCTCTGCTTCCTGTTTCAGCTCGAACCATGCAGGCGGCTGTCCGTCGTCTTCGTCTCCGGGCTTCCAGCTTTCCGGAAGGCCCAAATACCCGGCATCGTGCAGCATATTGAGTGTGATCCGGAGCATTTCGCCTGCCTGCGCGTTGAATGAGCCGTCCCATTCAAGCCGTTTTTTAAAATTCGTCTTCCAAATGAAGTGTTTTCTTTGCCCGCCGATGTCCAGTCTGGCAACGGCAAGGTAGTGCCATGGCATATGGTTGAACGCGATGCAGACCGGCGTGGATTTCTCCAGCATATCATGTGTGACCAGCATCTGCGCCCTCCGCTTTTTCAAAGCCGTTTCTTGCGGCAATCTGCTGGCCGCAGCGATGAGAGAATTTACACATTATTGCACACCCCATCTCTGAAAAAGTTCGCCGAGCGTGTTTCCGCATTCTGATGCACCCAGCCCAATTTTCTTGAGCAGCGCTTTGATATCATCTGGGACAGGCCCGTAAATCTTTCGCCCGTATGTGCCGTCATATGTGCCGTCATTCTCTGCCGTTGCAGGCGTGACCCCGTTCCGCCGGAGAAATGCGTCAATATCGCTCTCTGCGGCCTCCCGGTGTCTATACCGGACGTTGTTAAACGGCGCATAGAATTCGCTGGGGGCCAGGTTCTTCGCTTTGAGTTCGGCCGTTTTTTTTGCTTCTTCGACGGCCCAATGAAATTCCGACTCATTCGGGCAGAGGACGTTAATCCACAGAATCGTATCAAGGCCGGGAAGCTCAGGCCGCTCAATCATGAATGCCGGACTTGCGCTGAGCGGGTAAGAGGTGCCGCCCTTGACAAAATAGCCGCACATCGACGCGTTGCCGATGTAAGCGCAGGCCCGCGCCTTGTCTGCCTCGTCTTTCCATTTTTGCCATGTCGGGAAGCGCTTTGCATCCACATAAATCCGCATGACCTTCCCCGCAGAGATTCCGTCCTCTGCCACGTCAAAGTATGGCTCGTCACCGGATTTTCCCTTGAATTTGTCTCTCCAGAAGCTCAAACAATAGACTGATTCACCTGGTTTTCTCATTTACATTTTCCTTTCCGCCGCTTGCTGCGGCCTGCATTTGATCGAATTTCAGTAGCCAATAGCGGTCACGGCTCTCTTTTTCCCGCTCGCGCATTTCCTGACTGTTTCGGCGGCGTTTTCGCGCATAGTCCCGCATGTACGCCGCACGGGCAGCCCGTATTTTTTCCGAATCGTTCAAGAAGCAATCCTCCCGTCAAAAAATGTTGCAGGGTGCGGCCAACAAAGCATAAAGAAAAAGCGCCGGTTTGATACATTCCCAAAAGGAAATCGCACCAAACCAGCGCATATGCTTCTCTATTCCGCTGACCGCACCCCACCCTTTGTTAGCCGGTCTGGTCCGGCGCTGGGGGTGAGTGAAATATTTGAAAAGGCGTTCCGCCTTATTTTTATTATACCACAAAGGCAGTCAAAAGTAAATAATAAACATCAAACAAATTTTCGTATTTCATACTTGGTCCTTAAAGCTTGCCCTCTTTCCGCAGCTTCTCCTTCAGGATCGGAATGACAGCTTCGTAATATCGGAACGTTTTCACGATCTTTGTTGAATGCGCCGCTACATCCAACACCCATTCACCATATTCAGGCTGTTTCAGGTCATATTGGTTTGCGATCCGTCCGACGAGATTCGATGTGATCCCGATTTTCTTGCCGATTTCTCCTGCCGTACACAGATCATAGGGCGACTTCGGAGGAGGGATAATCTCGCTGCCGCAGATAAGCTTTGCAGCGCAGGCATTCAGCGTCTGCTCAAACGGCCCGCCCTGATATTGCTGTGCCATCTCACGCAGCAGCTGCGCTTTCTGAAGCTTACAGTTTTCCATGCGAAGCATAATTTCCGCCTGCGCCGTGTCTGTCTGCTTTCGCATGGCATCGAAGGCACAAACATATCTGGCAGAAAACTGGACGCCCTTTTTTCCGGTCATTCGGCTTGCTATAAAATCACAACCCTTGCGTGTTAGAAGATAGCATGGAAGCGTTCGGCCTGTTGAATCTTTGTAGTTGGATTCGATGAAGAAATCACCCAGCCCAAAGTTGGGCTCAGTGGTATTCTTGAGAATTTCAGTGTATCCTCGAATGTCCCTGATAAGATGCCGATGATCCTTTCCAATCATTTCTGCGACTTCACGGCTGTCTATAACATCGACGCTGTTATGATTGATTACTTGTAATTCCTCCATTGCGTTTGCTCCTTTTCCTGCGTCCTCTGGTTTTTCTGGTTCATTCCGCAGCAAACCACTGCTGGATCTCTGCTGCTCCAATGTCAACTGCCTGAAATGCCCGTCTGATCCATGCGTAGCCCATGTCGGTCGTCGGCTGGCGCATGAGGGTGTTGTAGAGTTCTGACGCATTGCCTCCATAGCGCTTGGATGCAAGGTGCCGGCAGAAGGCCATGCAGACATGGTTTCCCTTCGCTTTGTGATCCTCCCGTGCGGCGGCATACGCAAGACAGATCGCCTCGCAGGCCGTGATGCAGCCCTCCGGCCGCTGCTTTTCCCGGATCGTCAGCCACGGGCCTGTTTTGCTGCTGTTCTCCCGCAGAAGCTTCGCACTCAGAAAATCGGTCTGCCGCTCTGCCATCGCCGCCTCGCGGCTCACCAGCAGCACATCGGGCAACAGATAATTTGTCCCGCGCTCCTTGTTTACGGCCTCCAGCGTGAACTGTGCGCCGCCAAGCGCGTCATACAGGCTGAACGGCTCATCTGCCATTGTGGAATCGACGATGCCGTCAATGACGATATGCACCTGATATCCGCGCCCGTGCTTCTGATTCGCTTCGATATAAAGATGCGTGTCCTGATTCATAAAATCCCTCCGTTTTTAATTTTGTGTTGGTTTCTGTTCTGATTTTGTTTCTACACCAAAAATGCTTTTTGTCCCAGAATCGAAAAAATGGCTGCGGGGAATTTTCCCCTCAATCCGTGACAATCGACGTTTCTACATCCAGTTCCACAACGACCTTTCCGTCATGTACGTCCGGGTAGATCGTCTTTACACGATATTTCCCAATACCGGCGAGAATGGCCGGGTTGCCAAGATCGACTTTCGACGCGTATCCATCAATGCCAAGAATCCAGCCGTCAACGTTCTGGCTGTGCTCGAAAATTTCTTTGATCGTCATGTTTAAAACCTCCATCCTGATTTTCTGAACCGCCGGACAATGTCCAGCGCTTTGATCTTGTGTTCTTTTGTCGGGCCGTTCAGGGCTCTCGTTTCGGCCTTCTCCCGTTCTGCGTCCGTGCATCTGCGAAGCAGCAAATGCCGGAACAGCACCTCCGTCGATTCCTTCTTATTTTCCATGGTTGTTTCCCTCTCTATGTCAACTAGTCGAAAGTCCCCGTCGGAAAATCAGAGTCCGGATTGCACCCATGCGTTCCAGATGTCCGAAACCTCTTCACCGCGCTCCAGACGCTCCATGCAGAAGAGCATGAATTTTCTAAAGCGGTCAAGATCTTTGACCTCGTGCAGGATTTCCTTGAATTCTTTCAGTTCCTTGTTTTCCATATTATTCATCCTTTCTATTATGCGCTTGCCAGAAGGCGGGCGCGATTTCTGATGTTGTTGATCCGGCGCTGGACTGCCGATTTGCTCATACCCAGCGCGGCGGCGATTTCCCGGACCGTCAGACCCTCGGCCATGCGTCCGGCAATGCTGCGGTCTTCATCCGATTGCAGAAGCCGGGCGAGAAGATCCCGCTGCACGGCGTTTTCTTCCGGGTCTGGGGCGGGCAGAACATGAACGGCGTTCATATCAAAAAGATCCGTCATTTCGCCGTCTTCCATGGTCAGGCTGGCCGTGGCGCTGAAATAGCGCTTTTCTCTGCGGGCGATGGTATTTGCGGCCTGCGCACAGGCGCTGTACAAGATCAGGTTAAGCGGGCGCGGTTCGTCGGCCCGCTCGTTGCGTTCCAGCGCTGCGCCCATTCTGAGCCATGCTTCCGCCGCGACGGTCATTGCATCGTCCTGCGTCTGTATCCACTCCGCACCACGCTTGCTGCCGCTCCTGCGGACTGTCCACGCCATTTTCTGCAAGGCGGTATATTGTTCCTCGTCGCTCATGCCGCGCCACGCAGCGCTGACGCTGGCGGCTGTTGTGATCTTCTCCATAGTCAATTCCTTTCCGGCTCACAAGCCTGTCCGATGTGCGGGCGGGAAGTCCCGCCCGCGTTCTTCTCTTACGCCACGATAAACCGGCGGCTTGTGGTGGACTTGGTGAAGCGCTCGGCCAATTCCGGCATGGCTTTCTTGAACGCCGTGCTGTCGAACCGGCTGCTCGTCACGGTCTTCCATGTGATCTTGTAATCCGCACCCGTCAGCGTGTCGGCGTCGATGGCAGTCATGTGCGCCTTGATCGCATCCTGAATGCTCTCGATTTCGGCAGTCAATTCGTCGGCCATGCGGCGCAGTTCTCGAAGCTCGTTGACCTTGCTCTGAATTTCTGTGTTGCTCATTTGTAAAGCCCCTTTCCTTTTTCGGCGGGCTGTGCTATACTGCAAGCAGCCCTTTTCGGCTGCGCTTCCGGCTTGCTTTCCACGGCCTCCGGGAGCGCTTTTTCTTTGTCTTGGGGAACTCCGGCGGCTGGGGGCTTTCAACTGATCTCGTGAGCCTTGCTGCACTTTGCTGTTCCTTCCCAACTCTTATAGACGTTCTTCACCCATCTTCTGCCGGTGTCTAAACTGTTTTCGTTTGTTCCCCTTGACTGGCTTTATTGTATCACTGAATTCTAGTGATGTCTATTGTCAATATCACTAAAAATAAGTGAAATTATTCATCAATCTTATCACTTGTATTTAGTGACATCATGAGGTATAATAAGGATAATGGAAAAGGGGCGTTATATAGCAGTCCCCGAAGGGAGGGCACTATCATGCCAATAGCTTATAAGATTGACGTGCTCGCTGCACTCAAGGACGCTGGATACTCACAGAATCGCATTCGCAACGAGAAATTGATCGGCCAATCGTACTTGACGCAGCTTCGCCATGGTGAGTTGGTTTCATGGAAGACAATCGAAACCATTTGTCAGTTACTCCACTGTCAGCCAGGGGATATACTGGAATACGAAGAAAAAAAGGACGGTGAAGCGTGATGAAAGTCTATACCATCATCGGCGGCGTAAACGGTACGGGAAAGAGCAGTCTGACCGGCGTTTTGCGGGCGCAGCGCAATGATCTGGGCGTGATCGTGGACGTTGACCGCATCACGGCGCTTGCAGGCGTCAGCCCGCTTGAGGGCGGCAAAATGGCGATCCGGCGCATTGACGATTGCCTGGACAAAGGCATTTCCTTTACGCAGGAATCCACGCTGTCCGGCTTCCGCACGGCGCAGACAGCAGCCAGAGCCAAGCGGGACGGCTATACCGTCCGGCTGTTCTATGTCGGCCTTGACACGCCGGAGGAAAGCCTTGCACGCATCGCGAACCGTGTGAAGCGCGGCGGGCATAACATCGGGACAGAAGACGTCCTGCGCCGTTTTGCAGGCCGCTGGGAGGCCGTGTCGAAGGTGCTGCCGTTCTGCGACGAGGCACATTTTTTTGACAACGACAACGGCTTTGTCGAGGTCGCAGAGTACAGAAACGGCGAGTTGCTGCTTGTCGGCGATCTTCGCCCTGCGTGGGTGCTGGAATTGCAGCGGTATCTTCTCCGCGCCGAAAGCGCAAAGGAAGGTGACGCAGAATGACCTACACTGACCGATACCACCTGACACCGGAGCAGAGCCGCTTTTTAGCCAAGAAGAAGTGGGATGAAAACGTCTACTGCGGCATGAAGATGGAAAACCGCGCCGTCACATTCCCACAGACAAAGACCATTCTGGAAGGCGTCAACGTCCCCGGCGTACAGATCGACGATATTCAGGCCATTCTCAACATGCGCGACGCTTGGCGCTTCCTGATTGGCTCGATTGACGAAGATGTGACCTTGGAGTATGTCTGCAAGCTCAACGGCTTCATCGCCCGCAACGAGGCTCTGGAGTGGGGCAAGCTGCGCACGGGAAGCGTGGCCATCTCCGGTACGGACTACACGCCGCCTGTGCCGCAGGAAGCGACTGTCCGGGCAGAGTTGGCCGCGATCCTTGCTGCCGATACTTCGGCAACAGAAAAGGCGCTGACGACCTTCTGCTGGGGTACGCGCGGACAGCTTTTCTGGGACGGCAACAAGCGCACCAGCCTGACACTGGCAAACAAAATCCTGCTGCAAGCCGGAGCGGGCGTTCTGACCATCCGGGATCAAAACATGGAGCAATTCAACGAAGCACTGCTGAACTACTACGACACCGCCGAGGCCGAGCCGCTGAAAGCGTTTCTGTATGAGAATGCGATACAGGGGTTGGAACTCCATTCATAAAAAAGACCGTGAGAGGCCTGCAATGGGCTTTCTCACGGTTTTTCTTTTATAGCAGGTGGTTTTTGCCGGCCGTTTCGTCCTTCTGTCTACCAGAGACGGCGCAGGCAGAGAGCATCAGCCCGTCACCGGTCAGCGCATAAACGCCAGGCAGCGCAGAAACAGGCGAGGGGTGGTTTTACAAACCTGAATGAAAAAATAGTTTCAGAACCCTATGGAGCACATCTCCAGCCGTAGATGTTCCGCCTATCATTCCTCCCACAGTCCGCAGACCGTACACTTGATGCGCAGCCTGCCGCCTGCATTAGACAGTGATACGCTGTCGCTGAGTTCCATGAGCATGGAAAAATGTTTCCGCACATATTCGTTCAGCACCACAACGGGAAGCGGCACGTCGAGTATCAGGCAGGCGCTGCGGCGTGTTTCCGACGGCTCCTGAATGTCCAGGTTTCCGTGCGTATAGTGCATGAGCGCGCCGGCATGGCCGCGCAGCCGGTCGAATCGCAGCCGCTTGTCCTTGCTGGGGACTGTGCCGTGAAAATCGTCTTCAGGCTCGCCGAGAATCAGGCTGATAATGTCTTGTTCGTTCATGTAAAAAACTCCTTTACGTTCTTCTCTGTCTATTGTTCTACCGCATTTTCGGGTTTGTCCCGCCTGCGTCATAATTTCGTGGCTGAATCTTCAGCCGTGAAACAGGGTGCGTCAGATTCGCCGCAGGGGTCTGTCCAGTTTTGGACACATCTGAAAAAACTTTCGCTCAAAATTGAGCACATCTCCCCAATTCTGGGGAGGTATCCTCAAAAGTGAGGAAACGCCTCTTTTGCTGTCCAATTTACGGTTGCTTTGTCTTCGTACGAAAGGCGTACGAAGTGAGGCTGCACAATTTTGCATAGACCTCACCAGAACAGGGGTGTCCCCCAAATTGGGGATACCCCCCATTTCACAAACCTGAGTAGAAAAAATCAAATCGCCCAAAGAGTTTCCCAAAAAATTTTATAAACTGCATTTTGAAACCGAAAACGCAGGAATTCTTGCATAAACCAGAGCAAAATATTATAATTACTCACAGGAAGGAGATGGTTTTGTGCCATATATCGCATATCTGCCGAACAGCAGAGTCACGCTTCTGGATCTCGACGAGGTGGCAGAGGTTCTGAATGTCTCACGAAAAACCGCGTACCGATACTGCAAGAGCGGAAAACTCCCGTCCAACAGTGTCAGCGGGCAGGTCATGGTTTCCGAAGAAACGCTGCTTGCCTTCCTGCATGGCGCAAAGCCGCAGAAATCTGCGGCCCGCACCGGCCAATATGCTGCCCGTGGGCAGAAGCTGGAACCGCCCCAATTTGCAGAGTTTCCGTCAGACGATCTGACCGGAGTACGCCGAATCGAAGGATATTGATGAGTTTTACGCAGAAATGCGTGTTTTTTCAGTATCTGCCCCGGACAGCATAAGCCTAATTTTTACCAAATTCATGGATATCGGGGGGCTTTCATGCTGGAAAGCGTGTGAAAATGAGGTGAAGGGGGATGTGCTCTGCGTCCGGCCATGTTCTGCAAATGCCTTTGTGGCCGCCTACGCGCCGTTCTGAGCGGTTTTTATCCACTCGGCGTAGGAATGTCATGCAAGCGGCATATTTCTGTATGGAAGCCCACGGAAGGCTCACAGGGCAACTGTCCGAAATTCGGACGGTTGTATGCGTCTGCGGTAAAACGCAGTAGACCGAAAAGGGGTCGGTAAAATGCTGCCTCCATGGTCTGTCCAAAAAACAGACGGACCGCCAAGCACCATTTCCCCCACTTGTGGGGGAAACGGAACCTGCTCTTTTTTGAGCGGGTTCCCAACGCTTCGAGAAAGACTTTCGTGGTTTTTCCAGCGTTTTACTCATTTTTGAGTAATGGACAATTTTGTCCATTACCCTATACGGCAAAGCACAGTAAGGTGGGTATGTTTGTAACACGCCCCGTGCCGCACGACTTTCAACCCGTACCTTTTTGACCGAGTTGGAATTATATTAAATCCAGATTTGGATTCAGTGCCAGTCACTCAGCGCAAAGTTGCGCTCAATGAAATCTAGCGGGCGCAATTCTGCGCTGGTTACATTCTGGAGAACTTTTCTGTCACAAGCTGCGCAGAATGGCGCTCAATGAAATTAACGAACGGAATTTTCCGTTGGCTGCTGTTCCTATAACCAAGCAGACGTTTTTCGTCGCGTTGGTCTGCACGTCCGAAATCCGGACGTGCTGTTTTCATCCTTTGAACGCCGTCCGAAATCCAGACAGCGAGACCAAAGTTGGATTCGTTGGCAAACCGCTAGTGAGTGAACGCAAAGATCGTATTTCCTGATCTTTGGTTACTGGTTCAGTTGCGGACGGACGGGGGAACGATTCGTTACACCGCCCCATAGATATAATAAAAGGAACGCCTCAGGAAGAACGTTCCTTTCTTGTTTTCCGTTTACAAACGAAGAGCTTCCCGCAAGGCAGCTTCTTCTGCTGCATCCAGCTTTATGCCTTTGCAGGGTGTTTCCGTCCCATCGACCTCTTGGAACCACTTACGAATGTCCAGCACGGAATCAGGACTATTATCCCAGCGGATGCGTCTCACTTTTCTTTTCGAGCGGCCTGTCCCTGAAAGTGTGGCGATTTCCTCAACGATTTCATAAATGCGGTTGCTCATTCCAAATTCCTCCTAAAATAAATGACTTTTGCTCAAATCTGTGTGAAAGTGCGTATGTGCTATTCCGGCCGCAGGGCCATATCATTTTGTTGCCGGAAATCCATGTTTCCGAACGGCCGACGAAATTCGTCGGCCCTATCGATTGTCTTAATCTCCAAAGCAGTTTCCTGCCATTGACCGTGTATGGATGGCCTGTCCATCAAGCAGAACGTCGATTCTGCACCCACAGTCTTCGCAAGTGATTTCGATATTTGCCTGGCTGGATGCCACGGCGACGGATCGTCCCTTCTTCCGGATGGTCAGGCTGCGTCCATCGTACCCGGCGAGAATGTTTCCGCAGGGGCAACGAAGAAGTTGGTTCTTTCTCTGTTCCATCGTATCATTTCCTCCTCATTGTTTCCGCTTTAAGACCTTGAATAGACTCAATGAACCTCGGCTCGTCTGCCTGCAACGACTCGTTTGGGTCCCTCGCCTCACCGCAGACGTCCGCGCAGACGTCCCGGAAAACCACTCCACCGGCGTGCAACTGCTTGACGAGATTGTCGCAGGCCTCTCGACCGCTGCGGTCGCTGTCGAGGCACAGCAGGAGCGGGTGATTCGTCGGCCGTTCCCGCAGCGCATTCAACAGGAGCCGACCATTGGCGGCGCTATTGAGCGCAACCGCACTGCCGCCTGCCTCGATAACAGACAGTGCATCGAATGCGCCCTCGGTGACAAAGACCGGTTCATCGCCGGGCGCATAGAGGGCCTGCCGGTTGAAGAGAGTGGGCGAGACGCCCAGGCTATTCATCGTCCGGCACCCCGGTTGTGCATCCGGGTCGATACTGCGTGCGACGTAGTGGAAACAGTTTGTCGGGATGGTAATTCGCGGGCAGCAGCGGTGACTTCCTGCCGGGTCTGCTTTGGGGCCGAAGCCAAGGCCATAAGTCTCTGCCGTCTTGATATTGATTCCACGAGCAGATAGGAAGGAAACAGCGGCAGGGTCATGCAGTCTGGCACGACACGCCGCGAAGTAATCAGACATATCCTTCGGTGCAGAGCCGGACTGCACGGGAGACGGAGCGGGTGGACACTTCCGAGCGGGCTTTGTGCTGTGCGGCTCGACCGACGTACCAAGCTGTTCCGCCAGCGCCCAAAGCGCTACGTTAAAATCGACACCATGTTCCAGTTCATAGATTGTAAAGATGTCACCCAAAGTCTTACACCTGTGACAGTGCCAACGCTGTGTGTCTGGATAATATTTGACCGCACCGGTTTTGTGCTGCCTGCTCCCACTGCCGCACGACGGGCAGATATACAGCGAGCACCCGCTCGATTTGCGCAGGTAGTCTCGGCAGTCAAAGTGCTGGCGAATCTCTTCTTTGAGGGTCATTCTGTCCATAACTCTCTCTCCCTTATTTGGAGTTAACGTAGTTGGTGCTGTAGTTGGGGATGGTGCTGTAGTTGGATACCGAACGACATCACGCGGTATCGGGCATTATCATTCGATGTCGTTCGATGTCAGACATATTGGTCCACTGCTCAAAAGTGATTTTCGGAAGCTCTTGTTTTTTGAGTTCTCGCACAAAGGCTGCGTAAGCGTTCTTCTGTGTTTTCTCCGCGTACCGTTCAGAATCCCGGTCAAGCCGCGGCTTAATAAAATCCCAAGCAACCCCCATTTTGCCGTCAAAGTCTGGCACGATGCCGTGCTCACCATAATCCAGAATTGCCTCAAACAACTGTCCCTTCTCGCCGTCGTTCAAGCGGATTAAACACGGTCTCACCTCAAAGTACAGCATCACGCCCGGCTGACTTCCCATCTGCATCCCCTCCTATTCCTAACTGCTCCAGCAACCCTGGCACATTGATGAAGTATGTCCGCCCGGAGCGAACGCAGGGGATGCTTCCATCCCGGCAGCCCTTCCGCAAGAAAAACGAGCTAAGCCCGGTTGTCCTGACGGCGTCCTCGATCTTCTGAAAGGGTGGACTCACAGATGGGGTGTGCTCAATGCTCCGCATCGTCCGTTTCCGCCTCCTTTGCAAGCTGCTCGATGATCCCGAACATCTGCTGTTTTTCTTTCTCCGGCAGTTCTCGGCGTAGTTTCCGGGTCATTGTGGGTTCGCTGATGTGAAGAACGTCAGCAATCGCCCAGAGTGGAACACCCGCATCTCTTGCCGCATTTCTCAAATCCTGATTCGCTGTGTTTTTCATATTTTCTCCTTGACAATCGACATAAAATTCACTATGATGAGTGTGACGATTACACTTAATATTTTACTTGTGCTACCAAGTGCTTTCAAGTAAATAAAAAGAAAATTTTTATACTTGCAAAGTTTATATGGTGAATTTATTTTCACCATATCGACATGGAGAATATATGAAATTCGATTGCAAGAAAACATCAATACGCCTAAAGCGACTCCGGGAATCAAAAAAGCTATCGCATGATAAATTGTCTGATGAGATTGAAGACCGCTACGGCGTACACATCGACAAAAAGACGCTCATAAATTATGAAAAGGCTGAAACACTCAGTTCAACGCCAGACGCAGTAAAAGGAATGAATATTACCCGCTTGACTGCTCTTGCTGACTATTATGGAGTATCAACCGATTATCTGCTTGGAGTCTCGGACTGTCCCAGCATCCGTAAAGATGTCAAGGTCATTCAAAAAACGCTCGGCATTTCCCCAAAGGCAACCGAGAACCTCATCTCCATTGTTGAATCAGCT
Source organism: Firmicutes bacterium CAG:124 (assembly GCA_000432135.1). Taxonomy (GTDB): domain Bacteria; phylum Bacillota; class Clostridia; order Oscillospirales; family Oscillospiraceae; genus CAG-170. The sequence continues at coordinate 1,952 of HF990522.1, read as the reverse complement.
CGGACGAGGGCGTTGCCATTCCCAGCGAGAGCGCAGAAGCGGAATTGGACGCTTGTTCAGGCGATGAACGTTCTGTTTGAGTCAGATGATCTATTGCAAATTATTGAAAGCATTGCAAATCTAACGGATGCAGCGAATGCTTTACGAGACTACAAGCAATATAGCGTCAATGACTTTCTGGAGGATGATCTTGAACACGCGGAAGATCGACTTGACTATATTGACCATTGCTATCGCGTTGCCAGGCTGGACGTAAGCGAAGCAATCCTAAACTGCATGGATAATCGGATATTGGGAAAGCGCGAAGAAATACAGATATATACTGCCGCGCGTAAAACCATCGAATCTGCTTTGCAGATGAATGAGCAGCTAGGCAAAATTCAAGAGGCTGAATTGATGGAAAAATACGAAAATGAAGAAAAAGAATGGCTAGATTATCTGGAAAGTGAGGGGCTTGACGAAGGCTATGGCAGCGACGAGACTGAAGACAACTAAAGATGGCCGCGCATATTATGAGATCCGCTACCGTACCAGCCGGGAAGCCTCTGAATTGTCTACGCGCTGGTATGTACCTTCCGGTTGGAGTGAAAAGGCGATCCAGCGGGAATTGGCGAAACAGGCCGCAGAGTTTGAACGTCAGTGCAGAGCGGGTCTGGTTATTTCACACAGAGAGAAAAAAGAAATCGCCGCACAGGAGGCGGCGAGGCAGGCGGCAGAAGCAGCGAAAATCGTGACTGCGAAACAATACGGCGAGCGGGTTTTTATGCCGGGCAAACTCGCTGGAACCATCGGTGAAAAAGCGCTTGCCGAAAATAGCCGCGCCTATTATCAGAACGTGTTGGATAAACACATTTACCCGATCATCGGCGAACGAAAAATGCAGGAGGTCACGCGCGCGGAGTTGGAAGCTCTGCTGCTGGATGAACTGAACAGCGGAAAATCCGAATCAACAATATCGGCAGTCTATGTCACCTTGCGGCAGATGTTTGAATCTGCGGAGGACAGCGAACTTATCCGCTCAAATCCGATGCAGAAGGTCAAAAAGCCCAGACGCAATAAAGCTGACACCAAAGACGCAACGCAGGTTGAAGCCTTTTCCATCGAGGAAATGCAGCATATTTTGGAATGCCTGAAAAATGAACCGCTCAAATGGCAGGCGTATGTCACATTGATAATTGATACGGGCTGCCGCCGCGGAGAAATCTGTGGGCTGCGCTGGCAGTCAGTCAATTTCAAGGATAAAACGATCACGATTGAAAACAATCTTGTCTATACGTCCGCCAAGAAGGGCGGCAAGGGCGTTTTCGAGGACACGCCCAAAACAGACGCCTCCGCCCGTGTGATTGACATCAGCGACGACGCAGCCGATCTTCTGCGGCAGCTGCGAATTGAACAGAGCCGCGCCTGCATCTCACCGTATGTTTTTTCGCAGGATGGCCGCGCAGAGCCAATGCACCCGACCTCGCCGACGCGATATTTTAAGAAATTCGGCGAACGGTACGGCATCGATCATTTTCATCCGCATAAGCTGCGCCACACATTCGCCAGTATCGCCATCACGAACCACGCGGATGTTGCTTCGGTTTCCGAAAAACTCGGTCATGCCAATAAAGGCATCACGCTCAAAATGTACACCCACGCCAACGCAGAAAGCATCAAGGCCGCCGGTGATATCTTCCGCAACGCGCTGAAAGCGAAGAAGGACGACAGCAAGCAGGCGTGAGCAGCCGAGCGGCATATTTGCACGGCTCGCAAAAACCCGCACCAAAACCCACACGGGCATGAGAAAAACCCACACGGGAAGCTACATCAGGTTACAACAAGTCACAACAGATAGAATCCAGAACCCATTGGGGCGCAAGGGTTTCAGGCGATAAGTTACGGCAAGTAAAAACAAGCTGCAACAAGTAATTCTTAGCTGGCAGTCATGAGGTCAGCGGTTCGATCCCGCT
>HF990521.1 GCA_000432135.1 Firmicutes bacterium CAG:124 | reverse complement strand
CCGCCGGAGGCTCGTCGAACCGCTTCGCTGGGTTCGCCGGAAATCTCCGGTGCTGACAAAACAAGCCCCTTGTCATGCAGTTCCATGCGCATGACAAGGGGCGGCTTTCGTGCAGGCTGTTTATGAGAAAAGATTCACGCTCAGAGCCGCTGCAGACCGGCTTCGATCTCGCCGATCATGTAAAGCGACCCGTAGCAGAGGACGACGCCGTCCTTTCCCGCGTGCTCCACGGCCAGCCGGACGCCGTCTGCGACTGCGTCGCAGGCCGTGACGGGTTTGCCGAACTGGGACAGGTACTGCGCCAGATCGTGCGCGTTCAGCGCGCGGGGATTGCCCGGCGTGACGGTGATGAATTCCTTCGCGTAGGGCTCGACGTTCCGGTACATACAGTTATAATCCTTATCGGCCAGAACGCCGGTCAGGATGGTCAGCGGCCGCCCGGCCAGATAGTCCTGAATGTTCTTGACGAGCGCCTGAATGCACTGCGGGTTGTGTCCGCCGTCGATGATGAACAGCGGGTCCTTGCGCCGTACGTCGAACCGGCCCGGCCAGCGGACGTCCGCAAGTCCTTCGCGAATCTGTTCGTCCGTGATGTGCCAGCCGCGCTGCTGCATGACGGTCGCCGCGGTGAGGGCGACGGCAGCGTTGTGCAGCTGATGATTGCCCAGCAGCGGAAGCTTCAGCGCGTGGAAGCGCTCCCAGTCGAAGACCTGACCGGTCAGATCGTGGGAAATGAGCCGGATATCGGCAAAGTCCGCCTTGTGGAGCTTTGCACCGACCTCCTTGCACCGCGCCTCGATCACAGCCTCGACCGACGGCGTTTCGCGGTAAATGACCGCGTCACAGCCGGGCTTGATGATGCCGGACTTCGTCGCGGCGATCTTTTCCAGCGTATCGCCCAGCACCTCCGTGTGGTCAAGGCCGATGTTGCAGATGATTGCAACCTCCGGTGGCAGAATGACGTTTGTGGCGTCAAATTCGCCGCCCATGCCGACCTCACAGACAACGAGGTCGCAGTTGTGACGGGCAAAATACTCAAATCCCAACGCCGTGACCATCTCAAACTCGGTCGGCTGCTCGAAAATCGAATCCGCGAGAGGCTTGATATATTCCGTGATCTCGCAGATCTCTTCGTCTGGGATCTGTACGCCGTCAATTTGGATGCGCTCATTGAAGCGGATGAGATAGGGGCTTGTGTACAGGCCCGTTTTGTATCCAGCCTTTGTGAACATACTGGCCAGCATTGCGCAGGTCGAGCCCTTGCCGTTTGTACCGGTCACGTGGATGAACTTTAATTTGCGTTCGGGGTGGCCCATTTTGTCCAGCAGCGCGCTGATGCGTTCGAGGCCAGGGACGCTGCCCTTCCAGCAGACGGAATGGATATAATGCAGCGCTTCGTCAAGCGTCATGTCAATTACCTTCTTTTGATTTTGTTTCGTATTTCACCGGCGGCCAAAGCTTGGCGGCAGTAAAAACTTTCGATTTATAGAGCAGCCATACCACCAGCACGTCAATGACGAACGTGACGCCGAGCTGTACCGAGCGGGTTGCCAGTTTTGTCAGGAAAAATGCCATTTTTGCGTCGCCGCCGTAGACAAAGGCGAGGGAGAAGCTCTGATAGAGGATCGAGCCGAGCGCGATGGCAGGCAGGAACGACAGGGCGATGGTTAAAATCGACGTTTTCTTCACCAGCAGCGGCTGGAACAGACCCGCGCAGAGCCCGTAGAGAATGGGCGGTACGCAGAACATCGGGTTATAGCCGTAGCCGGAGAACAGGCAGCCGACAAAATCGGCCACAAAGCCGACCAGCGCGCCGGGCAGCGGCCCGAAGAGCATACCGGCCAGGAAAATGGGCACGGCTTCGAGGGAGAAACGGGTCGTTTCGTTGGGCATCGGGATAATGAACCGGGCCAGCACGACGGAAACGGCAGCCAGCAGCGCGCAGGACACGAGCGTGCGCACATTCTGCAGCCCATGACGCGGCGCAGTCTGCGCGGCAGACATATTTTTCGTAAAATTAGACATAAAAAAGCCTCCTATTTTGTCAATGGGAGGAGGTTTGGTGATATGGACTTTCAAACAAGAAAGAAACTGCTGTACAATTTCAGTTTGCTATAGCGGATGCGAAATGACACCGCGGAGAGACTCCTTCGCCCGGCGGCAACCTCCCATCCAACCGGTACTTGACGCGTCATTTCTACTCATGCAACGTTCGGGTACGCATGCTCTGTGTGTTAAATTGACAGGCTCACATCTTCCTGTCCTTCCTGTTCTCCTTCGTGCCTATTGTATTGTGTACGGAGGAAAAAATCAAGCGGAAATCAATATTTTTTTATTGATTCCCGCGATTTTTTCGTGTCTGTCCAGAAACGTGGAAAACGCGGCTTCGAATCTGTTGTCCATCATACAGCTGTCCCTCCAAATTTCGAGACTTTATTTGACATCCTAACATAAAAGTTTCCGGATGTCTATGATAATAGACATGATTTTTCGCTTTTTCTCCTACACTAGG
>HF990520.1:7256-11727 GCA_000432135.1 Firmicutes bacterium CAG:124 | reverse complement strand
TATCAAACTTGATGTACCGTAACAGGCGGCGCGTACCATAGCGCCCATAAGGTGAGTATGTGTGTTCGCAACGACTGAAAATTTTGTTCTTACCTAAATTGCACCCGCAGGATGCACCAACCGCGTCCAAGCACTCTTTTCTCCCCTATCTTTTCTCTTGCGAGAGAAAAGATAGGGCCGCCGGTGGCATGACCAACCAAATCAAGAAAAAGAGAGGCATACCAGATGAAGAAATTTCTGAATGAATTCAAGACCTTTATCTCGCGCGGCAACGTGATGGATATGGCCATCGGCGTTGTGATCGCGACGGCGTTCGGCAAGATCAGTGCAAGTCTTGTCGCGGATATCATTATGCCGCTCATCGGCTGTCTGATCGGCGGCGTAGATCTGGCGACGCTCAATATCACGCTCAAGCCCGCCGTCATGGACGGTGAAACGGTCGTGTCCGAGGCCGTTGTGCTGGGTCTGGGGACGTTTCTGACCACGATCATCGATTTCCTGCTCATTGCGTTCGTCGTATTTCTGGTCGTCAAGGCCATGAATATGGCAAAGGCGAAGCTGGAAAAGCCCGCCGAGCCGGAGCCTGAGAAGGAACCGGAACCCACAAAGGAAGAGCAGCTCCTGTCGGAGATCCGTGATCTGCTGAAAAACAAATAATATTTCAAACGGACGCGGTGACCGCGTCCGTTTTTGTGTATTTTCAGGCCTTTTCATTTGCCTATAAATCTGATAGACTAATTCCATCAAAATCGGGAGGGTTCCTTATGTCTGCTTCCTGTCAGAAAATCGATCTGCCCAGCTGGCCGCGCAGAGATATCTTTTCCTTCTTCTCCGTGCTCGATCAGCCGTTCTACAGCGTCTGCTTCCGCGTGGACGTGACGCAGCTGCATGCGTATACCAAGACGCATGGTCTGTCCTTCTATTACGTCATGACGTATCTCGTCACACAGGCGGTCAACGAGGTCGAGAACCTGCGCTATACCATCCGCGACGACAGCGTTTTTCTGCTGGACAAACGCACCCCGAGCTTTACAGAGCTGAAAAAGGGCAGCGAGCAGTTCCAGATCATCACGTGTCCGTGTGAAGGTACGCTGGCGGACTTCTGCCGCGCTGCGAAGGAGCGGAGCGAAGCGCAGACCTCGTTTTTGGAGTCGTCCTCTGAAACGGATGATCTGATCTATATCTCGTGTCTTCCGTGGTTCGATCTTACCTGCTGTACGAATGAGCGGCAGATTGACCAGGACGACGCCATTCCCCGCATCACCTGGGGCAAATATGTCCGGCAGGAAAACGGCCGCGAAACGCTGGGCCTTTCCATTGAGGTCAACCACCGACTTGTCGACGGCGTGCATCTGGGCCGGTTCTATGAATCCCTGCAAAACAAGATCAACGAATTGGAGTAATCATTCAACGTCATGAGAAACAGCAAGCTCGCCGCGCTGCGCGCGGCGTTTCCCTATACCGTTCCGATCTTCGCAGGTTTCTGGTTCCTCGCGATGGCCTACGGCATTCAGATGAGCACATCCGGCTTTGCCTTCTGGTATCCGATGGTCATGAGCGCCGTGATCTATGGCGGCAGTCTGGAATTCGTCGCCGTCAGTATGCTCCTGTCCATCGCAGGCGGTACGATCGTGTATATGATTCTGATCCGGGTGGTGTTCTGAACGCGCGCACCATTGTAGGGGCCGATGCCCACATCGGCCCTCTTGGAAATTGCGAATCCGCCGTAGATTCCCGAAAAACACTGCTTTCTGTGGGCGGACAGAGTCGTCCGCCCCTACAGAGGCTTAGGGTGTATCTGAAAACTCCCAACGCACCCGGACAGCGGGCCTTTTTGCGGTGCGGCGCGTACCATAGCGCACGTAGGGTGAGTTTGCGTGTTCGCAACGACTAAAAATCAGGACTTGCCTGAATCGTACCCGCAGCACGCACCAACCGTAACCAAGCGCCCCTTTTCTCCCCTTTTTCCGGCAAGGCGGAAAAGACGGGGCCGCCGGAGGCATAACCACCCATCCAATATGCAGAAAATCTCCCTTCCCGAAGGGGAGATTTTTTTATATTCTTATTATATTAAAGAGTCTTCCCCATCTCCCCTTGAAAATTGTCCACAGCTGTGCTATGATTAATGTGTATAATTTTGTGTTTTTTCTGCCCGCGCGGCAAATACAGAAAGGAGCTGCGCCATGTATTCTTCCGCTTACGTCTGGGCCAAGGTTCTGGGGCATATGGAGTCCCGCCTGACCCCGCAGGTCGTGTCGACCTGGTTTGACGACACTGAGATTCTCGAGCTGACGGATGAAAAGCTCGTGCTCTACTCCCCCTCCTCCTTCCGCAAGGATATCATTCTCCGCCGCTGCGTCGGCTATATCAAGGAAGCCATGCAGGAGATCTTCCAGCTGAACGTCGACGTCGTCGTGCTCGACGATACGGAAATCGAGGCCTATCGCGGCAAATCGCAGAAGCCGGAGTTCATCGAGTTTAACCCGCAGTTCACCTTCGACAACTTTGTCGTCGGCTCCTCGAACCGCTTCGCGCACGCCGCCGCCGTTTCCGTCGCCAATAACCCGGCGGAAACGTATAATCCCCTTTTTATTTACGGTCCGTCCGGCCTTGGCAAAACGCACCTGCTTTACGCCATCGCCAGCGTCGTGCATAAGAACCACCCCAGCTATAATATCGTCTATATCAAGGGCGATCAGTTTACAAACGAGCTGATTGCCGCCCTGCAGGAGGGCCGGAACAATGAGTTCCGCTATAAATACCGCAATGCCGACCTGTTCCTCGTCGACGATATCCAGTTTATCGCCGGCAAGGAATCGACGCAGGAGGAATTTTTCCATACCTTCAATAACCTCTACGAGAACCACCACCAGATCGTCCTGACCGCCGACCGGCCTCCCAATGAGATGCTGCGTCTGGAGGACCGTCTGAAAACCCGGTTCGAATGGGGCCTGATTGCAGATATCCAGCCGCCTGATTTCGAGACGCGCATGGCGATCATCAAGAACAAATCCGTCTCGCTCGGCTTCGATCTGCCGAACGACGTGTGTACGTTCATCGCCGAAAACGTGACCTCCAACGTGCGTCTGCTGGAGGGCACGGTCAAAAAGATCCGCGCCTATCATGACCTTGACAACATGGAACTGACCGTCCCGAACGTGTCCCGCGCCATCAAGGATATGTACAACAAGGAAAAGGCCGAAAATCTGCCCACGCCGAACCTCATCATCGGCGAAGTCTCCCGGTTCTATAACATCGAGGAATCCGTCATCCGCGGCACGCTCAAGAATAAAAACACCGCCGAAGCGCGGCAGGTCGCGATGTATCTGGTGCGAAAGCTCACGAATCTGAGTCTTCCCGACATCGGCAAAGAATTCGGCCGCGACCATTCGACCGTCATCCACTCGCTCAAAAAGGTCGAGCAGCAGCTTGCCGCAGGCACCGGAACGCTCGCCGACAACATCCGCGACATTACGGCCAACATCAACAGCAAGCTCTGATTTTGTCCACACCCCCCTGTGGAATCCACACACATTCTCTGTGGAAAGCTGTGAAACAGAGGTTTCACAAAAATGCGTGTTGATAACATTCTTTTTTCTGCACACCTGCCTGTGGATAAAAAAGCGTTGATACGTCAAGGCGAAAACAGCTTTTCCACATAAAATTCCCCTACTGCTACGTACTTCTAAAAAATATCCTTTCTTTCTTTTGAAAGAAGAAACGGAGGAAGTTCCATGAAATTTACCTGTGAAAAAAATGCGCTGGTGAGCGCCATCTCCGTCGCTTCCCGTACCGTCGCGCAGAAGAGCACCATTCCGGCGCTCGAAGGAATTTATATCCGGGCTGGCGTAAAGCTGACGCTTTCCGGTTATAATCTTGAAACGGGCATCACCATCTCCGTCGACGCCGAGATCCAGCAGACTGGCGCCTGCATTATGCCCTCCCGTCTCTTCTTCGACATCATCCGGAAGCTGCCTGGCGATACCGTCAGTATTTCGGTCGACGAAAAGTTCAAGGTCTCCATCCGCGGCGGCATTTCCTCGTTTTCCATCACGGCCATGTCGTCCGAAGATTACCCGGAGCTGCCGGAGGTCGAGTCCGACAAGGGGATCAGCCTGCCGCAGAACGAGCTGAAAGCCATGATCGGCGGCACCAGCTTTGCCGTCAGCGAAAATCAGGCCCGCCCCATCCATACCGGCTGCCTGTTTGAGGTTGAGGATTCCTCTATTACGGTCGTCGCCGTCGACGGCTACCGGCTGGCGCTGCGCCGCTGGAAATCGGAGGAACCGATCGGGCGGACGCTCAAATTCGTCGTGCCTGCCGCAGCGCTGAAGGAAGCGGAAAAAATCCTCGGCGATACGGACGAAGCCTGCACATTCTTCCTCGGCAGCAAGCATATCCTCTTCACCATCGGCGAGGCAACGCTGGTCTGCCGTCTGCTGGAGGGTGAATTCTTGGACTGGCGGCGCGT
>HF990520.1:0-7212 GCA_000432135.1 Firmicutes bacterium CAG:124 | reverse complement strand
CAGAACCAGCCGGTCAAGCTGGCGGTAAACGTCGCGAAAATGACCGATTCCATCGAACGTGTCGGTCTGATCATCTCCGAAAAGCTCAAAAGCCCGGTGCGCTGCAAATTCGGCGAGAATACGGCGGATTTCCGCTCCGTCTCCACCATCGGCGAGGCGCATGACGTCTGCCAGATCGCGGGCGACGGACAGGATATGGAGATTGGCTTCAACTGCAGGTACCTGCTCGACGCGCTGCGCGCGATCCCGGATGCAGAGTGCTCGCTGGAACTCATCAATGGGTTAAGCCCCATCGTCATGAATCCGTGCGACGGGTCTGAGCGGTACAGCTACATGGTTCTGCCGGTCCGGCTGAAAGCGGGGGAATAAGATGAAGGTCAGAGTCACAAAAAAGCTTTCGGATGCGCCCATTGAGATTCCCATCCATACTGAATTTATCAAATTGCAGGATTTTCTGAAATTCGCCAACGCCATTGAGTCCGGCGGCATGGCCAAAACCTTCATTCAGGAGGGTGAAGTCCTTGTCAACGGCGAGGTCTGCACGATGCGCGGCAAGAAGCTGCACCCCGGCGATGAAGTTACATTCCTGCAGAATACCTGGCGCGTCACGGAAGAGCACGCATGAAGCTGCAAAGCCTGCAGCTCTACGATTTTCGGAGCTACGAGACGGCCAGCGTCCAGCTGCACCCCGGTGTGAATCTCATTGTCGGCGAAAACGCGCAGGGAAAGACGAATCTTCTGGAGTCCGTCTTCTATCTCTCCACCGGCAAAAGCTTCCGCACCGCCCGCAATCAGGAGCTGATCCGCTTTGGCGCAGAATTTGCAGATTTAAGCTGCACCCTGTTTTCAGGCGGCAGAGAGCAGAGCCTGCGCGCCGTGCTGTTTTCCGGCAGGAGGCCGCGTCAGCTGTACATCGGCGGCGTGAAGCAGCGGTCTGCCGCCGGGCTTTCCGGCGTGCTGACGACCGTTCTGTTCTGTCCGGACGATCTGCTGATCTTAAAAAGCGGCTCTTCCGGAAGACGGAAGATTCTCGATACCGCCCTGTGCCAGCTCCGGCCCGGCTACGCGCAGGCGCTGGCGGAATATCAGAAGCTGTACGACAGCAAATCAAGAATTTTAAAAGACTATCACGACGCCCCTTCCCTGCTGGAGCCGCTGCCGGAGTTCAACTACCGCATGGCGCAGGTCGGCGCGGTCGTGATCGCCTACCGGGCAAAATTCCTGCGGGAGCTTTCCAAACAGGCACGGCTGTACCATGCGGAATTTTCCGGCGGCCGGGAGGAGCTTTCCCTCGTCTATCAGACCGTCTCGACCGTGACGGACCCGTTCGCGGATAAAAAGACCATCTTTCAGCAGCTGCTCGACCACCAGCAGGCGCATTACCGCGCCGAGCTGGATTCCGGCCAGTGCCTGTCCGGCCCGCACAAGGACGATTTTGAAACGCTTCTCGGCGAGCGCTCCGTCAAGGCCTACGGCTCGCAGGGCCAGACCCGCACGGCGGCTATCAGTCTCAAGCTGGCCGAGCGCGAATTATTCCGCGCCGACACCGGCGAAGAGCCGGTTCTGCTGCTGGACGACGTGCTGTCCGAGCTGGACGCGCGGCGGCAGGATTTTGTGCTCAATCAGATCCGTTCCGGGCAGGTGCTCATCACCTGCTGTGAGCCGGAACGCATCACGAATATCGGCAAACGCATTTTTGTGGAGGGCGGACAGATCCGGGAGGAAGCGTCATGTACCTGAATATCGGCGGCGATTTTTCCGTCCGGTCGGAATCCGTCGTGGGCGTGTTTGATCTGGACAACACCAGCTGCTCTAAATGGACGCGGAAATTTCTCGCGGAGGCCCAAAGGGCCGGCGCCATCGTCGAAGCGACGGACGAGCTGCCGAAATCCTTTCTGGTCGTCAGCGAATACGGAGAAAACCGCGTCATTCTGACAAAATATAACGCCGCCGTTCTGCTCAAACGGATGCAGGACGCGCAGCGCAGTCCGATCTCTGCTAAAGGAGAAGCAATATGACAGAAGAAATCAAAGATATCATCGAAGCCGAACACGAATACAACGCCAGTCAGATCCAGGTTCTGGAGGGATTGGAGGCCGTCAGAAAGCGGCCTGGTATGTACATCGGCTCGACCAGCAGCTCAGGTCTGCACCATCTGGTCTATGAGATCGTCGACAACGCGATCGACGAGGCGCTGGCCGGATACTGCAAGCACGTCGTTGTGACCATCAACGAGGGCAACACCATCACCGTCACCGACGATGGCCGCGGCATCCCCGTCGATATTCAGGCCCAGACCGGCAAGCCCGCGCTGGAGGTCGTCTATACCGTCCTGCACGCGGGCGGCAAATTCGGCGGCGGGGGCTATAAGGTCTCCGGCGGTCTGCACGGCGTGGGCGCGTCGGTCGTCAACGCGCTTTCCGAGTGGCTGGAGGTCGAGGTCAGCAAGGACGGGAAAATTTATCAGATGAAATTCTCCCGCGGCCATATTACCCAGGAAATGCGCATCATCGGCACCACGGACAAGCACGGCACGAAGGTCACCTTCAAGCCTGACCCCGAGATGTTCGACACGCTGGAATATGACTACGAAACGCTCCATACCCGTATGCGTGAGCAGGCGTTCCTGAACGCCGGTCTGCACATCACCATCCGCGACGAGCGCATCGAATCCGCCGACAAGCCCGAAAAGGAACGCATGGACTCCATGTGCTACGAGGGCGGTATCCGCGAATTCGTCCGCTGGTACAACCGCCACAAAACGCCGATCCACGAGCAGGTCATCTACATGTCCGGCTCCAAGGGAGACGACACGGCGGAGGTCGCGCTGCAGTATAACGACTCGTTCAACTCCAACATCGTCTCGTTTGCAAACGATATCCATACCCCAGAAGGCGGTATGCACGAGGAGGGCTTTAAGCGGGCGCTGACAAACGTGCTCAACGCCTACGGCGTCAAAAAGGGCTATATCAAGGGCGACGACAAGGTCACCGGCGACGATGTGCGCGAAGGTCTGACCGCCATCGTCTCCGTCAAGCTGACCGAGGCGCAGTTTGAGGGCCAGACAAAGGCCAAGCTCGGCAACGCCTCCATGCGCACGCTTGTCAGCAACATCGTCACGCAGCAGCTGACGGAATTCCTTGAGGAAAACCCCGCCGTCGGCAAACTCATTCTCGACAAGGCCATGATGGCCAACCGCGCACGCGAGGCCGCCAGGAAGGCCCGCGAGGCCATCCGCCGCAAGACCGGCCTCGAATCCGGTCAGATGCCGGACAAGCTGCGCGACTGCAACGACACCGATCCCACGCTCACCGAACTTTATATCGTCGAGGGTGATTCCGCAGGCGGTTCGGCCACACAGGGTAGAGATTCCCGCTTCCAGGCCATTCTTCCCCTCTGGGGCAAGATGCTGAACGTAGAAAAGGCCCGGGCCGACAAGGTCTACGGCAACGACAAGCTCCAGCCGGTCATCACTGCGCTTGGCGCCGGCATCGGCGACGAATTCAACCTCGACAAGCTGCGCTATCACAAGGTCATCATCATGGCCGATGCCGACGTCGACGGCAGCCATATCCGCACGCTCCTGCTCACATTCTTCTTCCGCTTCATGCGGCCCCTGATCGAGCACGGCTACGTCTATTCCGCCGTCCCGCCGCTTTACAAGCTCTCGCGCGGCAAGACGCAGCGCGTGGCGTATTCCGACCCCGAGCGTGACCAGATCTCCGCCGAAATGCGTGCGGACAACCCGAACGCGAAGATCGATATTGCCCGGTACAAGGGCCTTGGCGAAATGAACCCGCACGAGCTGTGGGAGACGACCATGGACCCCACTACGCGCACGCTCCGCCGCATCACGCTCGAAGACGCCGTGCAGGCCGACCAGATCTTCACCGTCCTCATGGGCGAGGACGTCGAGCCGCGCAAGGAGTTCATCGAGGAAAACGCGAAATACGTCGTGAATCTGGATATCTGACCTGTCTGGAAGAAATCGCAGGGGACGGACGGCTCTGTCCGCCCGGAATAAATGCCCTGTTTGTAAATAAGCAGTTCTGAACACGCAACTTCCCTGGGGCGGACAGAGTCGTCCGCCCCTACAAAGGAGAAAGCATAAATGGCACATAAAAAAGATTACAAGCCCGAGGATATCATGTTCCCCGAACAGCGAATCGTGCAGTCGGAGCTTGTGCATGAGATGAAAAGCTCGTACATCGACTACGCGATGTCCGTCATTGTCGGCCGTGCGCTGCCCGATGTACGCGACGGTCTGAAGCCCGTCCACCGGCGCATTCTCTACGCCATGTACGAGGACGGTCTGACCTCCGACAAGCCGTTCAAGAAGTCGGCAACGTGCGTCGGCGACGTGCTGGGCCGGTATCATCCGCACGGCGATGCGTCGGTCTATGACGCGATGGTCCGTCTGGCGCAGGATTTCTCCATGCGCTATCCGCTTGTCGACGGCCACGGCAACTTCGGCTCCGTTGACGGCGATCCCCCTGCGGCCTATCGTTACACCGAGGCGCGTATGTCGAAGCTCTGCAACGAGATGCTGCGCGATATCGACAAGGAAACGGTTCTGTGGGATCCGAACTTTGACGAATCGAGAAAGGAACCGCGCGTTCTTCCCTCGCGCTTCCCGAACCTGCTGGTCAACGGCTCGTCCGGCATCGCCGTCGGCATGGCGACGAATATCCCGCCGCACAACCTGACCGAGGTGATTAACGCCTGCATCTGCATTCTGGAAAACCCGGAGGCGGAGCTGGCAGACCTCATGGACTATATCAAGGGTCCGGATTTCCCGACAAAGGGCATTATCATGGGCCGCAGCGGCATCCGCGCCGCGTATGCCACGGGCCGCGGCAAGATCACCGTCCGCGCCCGGACGGAGTTTGAGGAATTCGGCCAGAACCGCGAGCGCATCATCGTCACCGAGCTTCCCTATCAGGTCAACAAGCGCCAGCTCATCGCCAACATGGCCGAGCAGGTGCGCGACAAGCGCCTTGAGGGCATTTCCGACATCCGCGACGAGACGGACCGCAACGGTATGCGCGTCGTCATTGAACTCAAAAAGGACGCGAACCCGCAGGTCGTTCTGAACCGCCTGTTTGCCCAGACGCAGATGCAGACGACGTTCGGCGTGACGATGCTTGCGCTGGTCAACAACCAGCAGCAGCCGAAGATTCTGTCCCTGCGCCATATGCTCGATGAATATCTCGCCTTCCAGGAGGAGATCATCACAAAGCGGACGCAGTACGACCTCAAAAAAGCGCTCGACCGGCAGCACGTGCTGCAGGGCCTGCTGATCGCCGAGGACAACATCGACGAGGTCATCAAGACCATCCGCGAAAGCTACGACAACGCAAAAGAGCGCCTGATGGAGCGGTTCAATCTGTCCGAAATTCAGGCGCAGGTCGTGCTGGACATGCAGCTCAAGCGTTTGCAGGGACTCGAACGCGAGAAGCTGGAAGCGGAATATGAGGAACTCGAAAAGCGCATTGCGTATTACCGCGAACTGCTGTCCAACGAGGAAATGCTCAAGGGCGTTCTGAAGGACGAATTGACTGCCATCCGCGACAAATACGGCGACGACCGCCTGACTGAAATTCAGGACGTCGAGGACGAGATCGACATTGAAGACCTGATCGAAGAAGAACAGTGCGTCTTCACGCTCTCCCACGCGGGCTACTGCAAGCGCGTTCCCGCCTCGACCTACCGCAGCCAGAAGCGCGGCGGCAGAGGCGTCACGGGCATGACGACGAAGGAGGAGGACTTCGTAGAGGGTGTGTTCACCGCCTCCACGCATGATTATATCCTCTTCTTCACGAACCTCGGCAAGGTGCACCGCCGCAAGGGCTATCAGATCCCGGAGGCAGGCCGCACGGCCAAGGGCACGAATCTGGTCAACATTCTCCCGTTTGAGCCGGGCGAGAAGGTCACGGCGGGTATCACCGTGCATGAGTTCGACGAGGATTATCTCGTCTTCGTCACCAGAAACGGCACCGTCAAGCGGCTGGAGCTGGCAAGCCTCAATACCGCGCGCAAGGCCGGTATCCGCGCGCTGACGCTCTCGGAGGGCGATGAATTGATCGCCGTCATGAAGACCGACGGCAAGCAGGATATCCTGCTTGCAAGCGCGAACGGCATGGTCATCTGCTTCAACGAAAACGACGTGCGCGTCATGGGCCGCGACGCGGCCGGTGTGCGCGGCATGATGCTGGACGCGGGCGACTATGTGGTCGGCGCGGGAATCGCCGCGAAGGGGAAGCAGCTGCTTTCCGTCACGGAATACGGCTACGGCAAGCGCACGGAGATCGAAGCCTATCTGCGCCTCGGCGAGGACGGCCAGCGCCGTCCGCAGAACCGCGGCGGCAAGGGCCTCAAGGGCTATAACATCACGGCCAAGACCGGCAGAATCGCGGGCGTGGCGATCGTGGACGATGCGGATGATATCATGCTGATCGAAAACGGCGGTGTGCTCATCCGCATGGCGGCGGCGGATATCAACATCTACGGCCGCGACACGCAGGGCGTCATTCTCATGCGCCTTGAAGCCGGCAGCCGCGTCATTTCCGTCGACCGCGTCGACCGCGAGCCGGAAGAGCCTGCGGAGAACCAGAATCCGGAACCGGAAATCAGCACACCTGATGGAAACGATTTCGTATGAAAACGGTGACCATCTACACCGACGGGGCCTGCTCCGGCAATCCCGGCCCCGGCGGCTGGTGCGCGATTCTGGAATACAACGGACACGAGAAGCTGATCTCCGGCGGCGAGGAGCGCACCACGAATAACCGCATGGAGCTCACCGCCGTCATCCAGGCGCTGCTTGCCCTGCGCGAGCCGTGCGTCGTGGAGCTGTATTCCGATTCCAAGTATGTCATTGACGCGCTGGAAAAGGGATGGGCATGGGGCTGGCGGAAAAAGGGCTGGGTCAAGTCCGATAAAAAGCCCGCCTTGAACCCCGACCTCTGGGAAATGCTCCTCGGCCTCGTGAGCCAGCATGAGATGCACTATCACTGGGTCAAGGGCCACGAGGAAAACGAAAAAAACAACCGCTGCGACGAGCAGGCGGTTCTGGAAAGCCGGAAATTTAAGGTTTCATAGACCAACACTGCCCCTTGTCATGCCTACGGAAGCGCATGACAAGGGGCTTGTTTTGCCGGCACCATAGATTCCCGGCAAACCCAGCGAAGCGGTTCGACGAGCCTCCGGCGG
>HF990519.1:4401-5282 GCA_000432135.1 Firmicutes bacterium CAG:124 | reverse complement strand
TCCGTAACGCTCCTTCGTCGCGAACGGCTGTGACTGGCATCGACCCCTACAAAGGTTATGCGGACGGGGTCAGTCGTCCATTTCCTCGAACGCCTCCAGCCCCTTCTTGGCCTCGGCCTTGGCGTCGCCGTGGTGGACGAAGAGCATGGTCACGAAGCTCAGTGCGACGAACAGCGCGGCATACGGGAACAGGACGCGGTAGTCGATCTTGCGCATGAGTGTACCGGCGGCGATGGGCGTGACGACCTGCGCGGCCATGGAGGCCGTGTAGTAATAGCCGGTAAATTTGCCGATATCCGAGCCCTTGCACATCTCGACGACCATGGGAAGCGAGTTGACGTTGATCGCGGCCCAGGCAAGGCCGACGAGGGCGAAGACGACAAACATGATGGCGTTGATCGAGGAGAATGTCGTTGTGAGCACATAGCCGCTGGCAAAGCAGGCGGTAAGCAGGATGATGCCGCCCTGGATCGTGCGCTTGCGGCCGATCTTTGAGGCGATCTGGCCGATGGGGATGTACGAGACGATGGCGCCCGCCGTGGCGATGAGCAGGCAGGTCGATGCGCCGCCGAGGCCCTGCCCCATGACGGTATCGACATACGTCGAGAACCACGTCGTTACGCCGTTATAGCCGATGAACCAGAGCGTGATGGAGGCCAGCAGGAAGCCGAGGCTCTTTTTGACGGGCTTCGGGAGCGTCTCGTGGCCGCTGCCGTCGTCCTGCGCGAGGTTCCATTCCGGGTGCTGCTTTTCAAGCGCCTGATTTTCCGCCGTGAGCTTCGGCTCCCTGATCGTGAGGAAGAGCACGGCGACGGCGACGAACATGATGGCCGACACAACGATAAACAGCGGCTGATAGTTCACATGATCCAAACCGGCGG
>HF990519.1:2241-4379 GCA_000432135.1 Firmicutes bacterium CAG:124 | reverse complement strand
GGTCTTGGAGTTGGGATAGAGCACCGCCGCAACGCCGAGATACAGAATGCCGCCGACCGCGCCCATCAGATTGATGATGGCGTTCGCACGCGAGCGCAGCGGCTTTGGCGTCACGTCGGGCATGAGGGCAACGGCGGGAGCGCGGTACGTTCCCATGGCGACGAGCAGCAGACCGAGGACGATGACAAATGAGGCCGTCTTGAAGCCGGAGGGCTGGGCGGCGTAGCTGTTGTCGAGCAGAGGGAGAATGTTCATGAGGATGATGGCGCAGCCAGTGCCGAAGAGGATAAAGGGCATCCGCTTGCCGAGCTTCGAATGGCTCTTATCCGAGACAGAGCCGAAGAACGGCAGCAGAAAGAGCGCCAGAATGTTGTCCGCCGCCATGATCGCGCCGGAGAACGTTTCGTTCATGTGGAAGGTCTTCGTGAGGATCAGCGGCACAATGCTGTCATACATCTGCCAGAACGCGCAGATGGACAAGAACGCGAGGCCGACCAGGATGGTGCGCTTGTTGTTGAGCTTCATTTCGGTTCTCCCTTTTCTAATGTATTGAGGACTTCGCGGATATTCTGCATACAGTACGTCGGCTGAACGCCGTATTTCTCAATATCGGCCATCACGCCCTCGCCGGACAGGACGAAGATCGTGTCGATCCCGGCGTTCACGCCGCAGGCGATGTCGGTATACACCCGGTCGCCGATGAGGCACGTTTCGCGCGGCGAGAAGTCCGTCTGCTCCATCGCCAGCAGCGCCATTTCGGGCTGGGGCTTGCCGATGACCTTCGGGCGGCGGCCTGTCGCGGTATGGAGCATTTCAATCACGCTGCCGCAGTCCGGCGCGCTGCCGTACCATGTCGGGCAGACAAGATCGGGGTGCGTGGCGACGTAATCCGCGCCTCGGTTCAGGAGAATGCAGCAATTTTCCAGCTTTTCATACGTCAATTCCGTGTCGTAGCCCAGAAGCACAACGGCGCAATCGTCCCGCAGCGTCTCGGCGACCCGCAGCCCCGCCAGCCGGAGCTGGTTTTTCAGCGATTCCGTCCCACAGACGTAATAGACCGTCTCCGGCAAGTAGCGGCCCCGCAGATAGCGGATCGTCGCGTCCGCGCTGGTCAGAAAATCGTCGGGGAAGGCCTCGATGCCGAAGCGGGCCATCTTTGCAATATACGCGTCGGTCCCGCGCGAGGAATTGTTCGTCAGGAACAAATACCGGCCGCCGATGGCGCGCACATAGCGCAGGAACTCCAGCGTCCCGTCGAAGAGCGTTTCGCTTAAATAGATCGTGCCGTCCATATCCAGCAGGAACAGCCGTTTTTCCGCAAGAGACATTCAGCCACCTCCGAGGATCAATAAAAATCTGATAATGATTATACAGTGTTCCGCGCCGTTTGACAAGCGCCGGAGAAGGCCGTACAATACACATCAGAAAAATTGACTGAGAGGAAGCCGCAATATGCTGAAAGATCTGCACACGCTCTCGCCATATCTGGACTTTATTCATGCCTGCAGCGCAGACCCCGACTACCGTGACCCCATGCTGCTCACAGAGCAGCAGCTGCACCGGAACCTGCTGGATGCGCCTGAAAACCCGAATACGCGCGTGCTCGGCACGTTCGAAAACGACACCGTCACAGGCGTGTTTGCGCTGCTGGTGCTGGAGGACGAGAAGTATCTGGAGCTTCTGGCTGGACTTTCCCGAAGCGCGGCGGCCTATGACGAGCTGCTTGCGCATCTGAAATCGGCTTACCCCGGCTATCAGGCGGACTTTGTCTATAACCCGCGCAACCGGCTTTTGCAGGCAGCGCTCGAAGCGCTGGACGCGAAATTTGATCCGGAGCAGCAGAAGCTCGTCCTGCGGCGGACTGTCCCGTATGTGCCGGATGCGCGCATCGTGCCCTACCGTCCGGAGTACCGGGCGCAGTATCTGGCGCTGCACACCGGCGACCGCTATTGGACGGGCGAACGCGTGCTGGCTGCGCCGGAAATTTTCCGCGTTCTGCTGGCGATCGAGGACGGCGAAGCTGCGGGCTATATCGACCTGACCCACAACAGCGCGGAAAACGAGCCGTATGACCTGTTTGTCCGTAAGGAGAGCCGCAGGCGCGGCCTTGGCCGCGCGCTTCTATCAGCAGCGGTTCA
>HF990519.1:0-2214 GCA_000432135.1 Firmicutes bacterium CAG:124 | reverse complement strand
TCAGGAAAACCGGCCGAACGGCATGGCGCTTCTGGTCGACATCGACAATGAGGCCGCGATTGCCCTGTACGAATCACAGGGCTTCGAGCGTGCGGAGGGCGAAAACAACATCACCGCGCATATTTGCCTGTAACGCATCAGCCCCCGGCGGCCCATTCGGGCTGCCGGGGGGCTGGTGTTTTTGGGGGTCAATCCCACGGGTTCATCGGGTCGTCCGGCTCAGTCGGGTCGGTCGGTTCATCCGGATTATCCGGATAGTCGGGGTAATCCGGGTCAGTGGGATCCGGCTCCTCGGGAACCTCCGGCTCGACATACGGCGTGCATTTGTAGCTGGTGTTGCGGGCCTGATACGTATCCTTGTGCAGCGTCTCGGTCTTGATGACAGTACCGTTTGCATCCACATAATCGCGGTAGGCCATGACGGTCTTGCCGACGTAGGAATACTGCACCATGTCGCCCTTGATATACTTGTTGCCGTCCTTGTCAACGACGATGTTGACGGTGTTGCCGTTTTCGTCGAGGGCGGTACCGGCGTCGGTGATGATGGTCTTGTCGCCGTCGATCTCCATCTTGGGCTGGATGGTCGCGACAACCTCGTGCCGCAGGACGATATGGTCGTAGCCCTTGTCCTTCGGCGCGGTGCCCACGAGCTTGACGTGGACATAGCCGCCGGAGACAGACGCGTCGATGCGCAGCGGATGGTCGGTGCTGTTGACGAACTTATAATCGAGACTGCCCCAGTAGATCGTCGCGTCCATGCCGAGCTGGACGTAGGTGACGGTGAACATATGCGGCGCACGCTCTGTGACCTTGAGATCGGCGTAGAGGCAGGCGGTATAGATCGTGGACGCGACCTGACAGACGCCTCCGCCGGCCTCTGCCTCGCTCTTGCCGCCGGTCTGGTAGACGATAGCGGACTGATAGCCCTTCTCCGGCGTGCGCTCGCCAACGATCTTGTTGAACGAGAACTCGTCTCCGGGGTTCAGGATTGTGCCGTCGATGGCCTTGCAGGCCAGCTCCAGATTCTTCGTGCGGCCTGCCTGCGCGGTATGCGGGCTGTCGCAGGAACCGAGTACATCGGAGAAGTATTCCTTCTCCAGCTCGGCCAGCGTGACCTCCGGCTGGATTTCCTCGGCCTGAATGACGATCTTCGTGCCGGGATCGGCCATGGCAAGCTGCTGCGTGTAATACGACACGTCAAAGCCGAAGCCGACCTTTTCCGCAACCAGCTCCTTCTTTTCCTCGTCGTAGTACGCGTCCTTCATCTCGGTTGCGAACTGGTCGTAATACTGTTGAAGATCAACCGGCGCGCAGGGCTCGGTGTCGTAATCGAACTTGAGTTCGGACAGATCGCCGGCATTGAACCGCGCAACGACCGCATCATAGAGTGCATCGGCATCAAGCGAAATTTTCGGCGAACCTGTCACGACCGTGACCGTTTTTGCGTCCGCGTCGACCGTGACGGTCGGGTCGACCTTTTCCGACGCGCAGGCGCGCGCGGTCTGGTCGATCAGATCGCGGATATACGCGGTATCAAGATTCGTCCCGGATTCGAGCGAAATGTCCTGCCGGGTCTTCTTCGCGCGTTCGTATGTGAGAAGCGCCGTGATCGGGCCGCCGTCGCGGCCATAATTCATGGCGGCATCCGCCGCCTCGTCCGGGTTGAGGGCGACGTTGGTGATCTCAGGGGTGAAGTCGATCGTCCGGTCTGGCAGGACGACGGTGAGCGTATCGGTGGCCGTCTCCTGTTCGACGGCAAGCGTCACAGCGTTGATCGCGGCGTCGCGCTTCAATCCGCCGACGTTCACGCCGGCGACATAGACGTTCGGGAAAATGGTGTCGCTTCCCTTTAATATAAATCCATAGGTGCACACGCCGAGCACCGCCAGCAGCACGATGCAGCCCGCGATCACCGCGGCCTTCTTCCCGGCATTGCCGGACGGCTGCTTCTTCGGCGCGGCGGCTCTGTCCGCCGCAGTTTTGTGCGCGGGACGGCTGGCCTCAAATCTGCCTTTCTTTCTGATAAGAATCCCTCCTATTCAAAAGCCGCAGAGGCGACATACTCTATTTCGTGTCTGTATTATACATAAACCGACCGCTTTTTGCAACGGCATTCCCGACAGGAACAGCCCCCGGATTTCTGAAATTTCTATTAACATTTTCGGGGGTACGCGCAACGCTGCTTTGCAGGGTCATTCCGGCGTGTCTCCGACG
>HF990518.1 GCA_000432135.1 Firmicutes bacterium CAG:124 | reverse complement strand
GCCGGAGATCAGATCTTCAGCCGCCTCGCAAGAGCCGTCGCTACATCTTGTGCCCAGCTGTATTAAGCCGATAAGCACAAAAAACAATACATAATTGTCATGGCGCAAACAGACCCCTTTTTGGCACTATGCCCATTTGACAGGTCGACAAATGACATGCTATCGTTTAATTGATACAAAAATACCGGCTGAAATGTGAGAAATGGATACGGCGTGCACAATTGCCGCCGATCCGGCCTTGTTGAGGGATTCGATATGATCAATCAATGCTATGAATACGAAGCAGCACATACAATCCAGGACGTGCTGTCCTGCAATGGGGATTTAAACATTGCGCTGGTTGCGGACTCGCATCTGGACAATTCCGTCCCGGCTACCATTGAGAACATCTCCGCAGTCGATCAGGCGGTACATTTTGACTGCTGCGTCCATCTGGGTGATTTCCTCGCCGGTGAGATCGGCAGACGGTACGCAAAGCTTCTGCTGCGGCAGCAGCTCGCGCTGTTCCGGCCCACTGTTTCGAGCGGACGCTTCTTCCCGGTGCAGGGCAATCACGACGCATGCAGCGGGCCGTATTCCGCGCGGCTCTGGCCGGAGGCCATCGGCTTTCTGGACGCGGAGCAGGGTGTCTGCCGTCCTGCACAGAAGCCATATTACTATGTAGATATTGCGAAGGAAAAGGTTCGCCTTGTGTTCCTGTGCTCGTATTTTTATGAGCACCGCGGCGGCGAACCGGTCATGATCTTCGGATACGAGGAAGATCAAATTCAGTGGCTTCAAAACGAGACGCTGGTTTTGCCGTCGGACTGGACGGTGATGCTATTCTCGCATGACGCGCCGTTTTCTGCATTGCTGTTCGATGAGAAAACTGCACTCGAAAAGAACGACATCGTCAACGGCAATCAGATCTTTTCCGCGCTCGACCAGTGCCGGAAGCAGTATGGCTTCGACGTGGCCGGATGGTTCATCGGCCACTATCACGGTGACCGGATCGTAACGCTTTTCGGCGTTCCCTTTGTCATTACCGCGTCGGAGACTGCCTATGACCCGCAGCTGTTTGACGACGACGTGCGCTTCTGGGAAAGGGATCTGGGCACGCCGAGCGAAGATCTCTGGGATGCGCTCGTTCTGAAAAAGAGTGAACGCCGGGTCTATCTAAAACGCTTCGGCGCTGGCGAAGACAGAATCGTTCATTATTAAATATAGATGGAGGCATCCATATGGAACCACATTTTGCGGACAATTGCCGGTTGCTGACAGAAAAGCTCCATGCACTCCGGGAGCCGGACGATCTCTGCTTCGCGCTGCTTGCGGGAACGGCTGTGTCGGATTTCGCGGATCATACGGACGAAAACATCCGCGCGGTCGATGCGCAGACGCATTTTGACGGTGTCATCCACCTTGGCGATATTTTAAACGGCAGCATCCCCGAAAATGCGTCCCGCTTTGTGCTCTCGCAGGAGCTGGCGCGGTTTCAGAATGCAACAGCTTCCGGCAAGCTCTACATTGCCTGCGGCGACGACGATGGCTTTCGCAATGAGCGCTATGTCGGCCAAATCGTGACGGGCATTGTTACAGACGAGCGCTGGTATGAAGAAACGGCGTATCTGGAGTCTTACGTGAATTTGCACCGGCCGCGGAACAAGCCGTACTATTTTGTCGATTTTTATGACCGAAAGATGCGGCTGATTTTTCTCTCATCCCATCTGCCGCAGATCGACGAGCAGGAGGAGCTTTTTGAAAAAAGCTGTCAATACGGCGTGGAGCAGCTTGCGTGGCTCAAGACAGAGGCGCTCCGGCTTCCTGAGGGATGGGCGATATTCCTGTTTTCGCACGCGCTGCCAAAGTCGCGTTTTGAAACGGGTACTGACCCATGGAACTATATGGAATACGCCTCTGAGCCGGCCATGATGCTGCTGCGGCAGGCGCAAAAGCACGGTATCCGCATCGGTGGTTGGTTTGCAGGGCACTACGCCTGCGATTACGAAACTACGTTCTGTCACATCCCATATTTCCTGATCGACTCAGTCCGCCCGCAGCCGATAAAATCGCTGTTTCTGAACGTCCGGAAATGCACGGAGCGGGGCTTGGGCGCGGAAACAGAAGATTTATGGGACGTGCTGCTCCTGAAGCCGAATCAGCGGCGCATCTATCTGCTGCGCTTTGGCGCGGGAGAAGACCGCGTGTTTGACTATTGACCGGACTGGAAAGGATAAAGAAATGGAACATACTTTCAAGACTTTCGGCACAATGCTCGACTGCTCACGAAACGCCGTTATGACGGCGGAAAGCGTCAAGCGCTGGGTCGATCTGACCGCGAAGCTCGGCTGCAATACGCTGCATCTTTATATGGAGGACACCTATGAGGTGGACGGCCAGCCCTATTTCGGCCATCTGCGCGGACGGTACAGCAAGGCGGAATTAAAACAGATCGATGCGTATGCGGCAGCGCACGGGATGCAGGTCATCCCGTGCATCCAGACGCTTGCCCATGTCAACGCCCTGTTTCACTGGCCGGTCTACCGGGAGATCCGCGATGCCGCCGATATCCTGCTGACCGGCGACGAGCGCACCTATGCGCTGGTCGATGGAATGTTCCGCACGCTGCGCGAATGTCTGCGCACCAATATTGTAAACATCGGCATGGACGAAGCGGATCTGCTCGGCCTTGGCAAATATCTGACGCTGCACGGCTACCGCGATCGCTTCAGCATCCTGATGGAACATCTGCGCAGGGTGTCAGAAATGGCGAAAAAATATGGCTTCGAGCTTCTGATGTGGGGCGATATGTTCTTCCGTCTGGCGGGCGGGGATTACTTTACCAATTTCAATCAAAACCCGGAGCTCGGCGAAATTCCGGAGGAAGTCAGACAGCTGGTGCCGGAGAATATTCACCTGGTGTACTGGGATTATTTTAGCCGCGACCGGCAGAGCTATGAGAGAAATATTGACGCCCACAACGCAATCAAAAGCGGTTCGTGGTTCGCGGGCGGACTTTGGACATGGGCGGGCTTTGCGCCGCACAACACGTTCAGCATCGCGACTATGCGCGAGGCAATGAAAGCCTGCCACGCAAAGGGCGTTGAAAATGTCGTCATGACCATGTGGGGCGACAACGGCGCGGAATGCTCCAAATTTGCTGTGCTTCCGGCGCTGTTTACCGTCTCGCAGATGGCGCAGGACATTGACGATGTGGAAACCATTCACGCGAATTTCGAACGGGAATTCGTCATTCCGTTTGAGGATTTCCGCGCGCTCGACCTGATCGGGACGCAGAACGATTCCGCTGAGGCGATTTATAACCCGGAGAAATATCTGCTCTACTGTGACCCGTTCATGGGCCAGTTCGACAACCGCGTGAAGTCGGGCGACGCGGCTGGTTATGCGGACTGCGCCGCGAGGCTGTCAAGGTATGAATCTCACGCCGAGTATGGCTATCTGTTCCGCTCCCTGCGGGCGCTCTGCGCATTTTTGAGTGTGAAAGCAGACCTTGGCATCCGCACAAGGGCGGCGTATCTGTCCGGCGATAAAAAAGCCGCGAAGGCGCTCTGCACCGATTATGACGCGGCGCTCGAACGGCTGGACGCGTTTTATGCGGCCTATGAGCAGCAGTGGATGCGCGAAAACAAGCCGCAGGGCTTTGACGTGGTTGATCTTCGCATCGGCGGCCAGCGCCAGCGACTGCTGCATTGCAGAGACCGGCTGCTGGCCTATGCGGAAGGACAGCTCGACCGGATCGAGGAGCTGGAGGAGCCGGTTCTCGACTGCTGCTGCGAGGAAAAAGCCGACGGACAGGCGACACGGGCAATTTTCTGGCACGAGATCGCGTCGGCAAATGTCATTTGAGACAGGGCGGAGGATACAAAATGAACGTACAATATCATCGGTTGACAGATGCGGGCTTTGCCTATGCCGTCCGGATGCCGGAGCGGATGCACGCAGGTCTTCCAATGATTATCCAGCTGCACGGCGCAGGTGAACGCGGCGGTGGTGAGGATCTGGAGAAGGCGGAGATTCATGGACTGGCGAACATCCTGACAGAAACGCGGGAAGAAGACTGCGTGCTGATCGAACCGCGCTGCCCGGAAGGATCCTTTTGGGTGGCGATGCTTCCGAAACTGAAGCGGTTCGTTTGCCGCATGATCGAAGCATACGCCTGTGACCCGGATCGGGTCACGCTGACAGGACTCAGCATGGGCGGATACGGCACATGGTTCCTTGCGATGGCGGCGCCGGAGCTGTTCGCGGCTATCGCGCCTTGCTGCGGCGGCGGAATGCCGTGGAACGCAGAGGTATTGACTATGCCGGTCTGGGCGTTTCATGGTGCGCTGGACGATGTCGTACCCCTGACGGAGACGGTCGATATGGTCAAGGCAATACAGCGTGCGGGCGGCAATGCAAGGCTGACGGTTTTTGGCGACTGCGGCCATGACGCATGGACGTATGCGTATGATGAAATGCTCCTGCAGTGGCTGCTGGCACAAAAAAGAACGGAGACGGACAAATGAACCCATACCGTTTTGAGAATCAGAATCGGGAAATTGTGCTGTCCCGGTACAATATGCCGACCCCGTGGATGAACTACCTATCCAACGGAACGCTCCATGCGATGATCTCGCAGGCGGGCGGCGGCGTTGCGTGGTACCGTTCGCCGCAGATCTGGCGCATCAACCACTACCGCTTCTTCCACCTGCCGACCGACCGCAGCGGCTTCTACACCTACATCAAGGACGGCGATTCCGTCTGGTGCCCGACGAGCGAACCGTGCGCATGTAAGCCTGAGAAATGGGAGGCCGCGCACGGCATGGGCTACACCCGCTTTACGGCAGAACGTGACGGCCTGCACGCCGAGGTTACATATCTGGTCAGTCCGCTGAAAAACGTCATGCTCTGGCATCTGGAGCTGCGCTCCGACTGTGACCGGAACGTGACGATTTACCCCTACGTCGAGCTTGGCATGATGGAATTCATGCGCGAGCTGCAATGGCAGTGCTATAACAAGCACCAGCTTTCTGTTTACGAAAAGGACGGCGTGCTCATTTACCGCTACGGCGTGGAAAATCAGCCGAAGCCCGACGAGACGCCGCTGGTCTACTTCGCAAGCGACGCGCCCGCCGCCGGGTTTGACTGCGACCGTGATGAATTTGTCGGCAGCTACCGCAGTGAGGAAGCGCCGATCAGACTCGAACATGAGCACCTGAAAAATTCCACACTTTTCGGCGGCGACCCGTGCTTCGCGCTGGAGCTGCCGCTGACGCTCCGCGCCGGAGAGACAAAATCGCTCAATATTTATCTCGGCACGGAGATGACGGAGAGCGAGATTTCCAAGTCCCTTGCTGCCTGCAAAGCCCCTGACTTTTTCACCGCGTCCATGCAGAAGCTGGCGGACAGCTGGGAGGACTTTTTCTCCGGCTTCCAGTGCAGCCTCCCGGACAAGGACGCGGAGACGATGATTAACATCTGGAACCCCTATCAGATGGAGCGGAACTTCCGCTTCTCCCGGAATATCAGCTACTACGCCACCGGTACGTTCCGCGGCATCGGCGTGCGCGACACCGCGCAGGATGTTCTCGCCATGATCCCGCTTCAACTTGACCGGGCAAAAGAGAAATTTGAATTGCTCCTGACCCAGCAGTATCAGGACGGCCACTGCAACCACTATTTCTTCCCCACCGAGGGCTGGGAGCCGGTCACGCGCGTCCACTCGGACAACCACCTCTGGCTGGTCATGGACGCCTATCACATTGCGCTGGAGGAGGGCAGCGTTTCGTACCTCGACACGCAGGCCCCGTATTTCGACGGCGGCAGCGGCACGATCTGGGAGCATATCAAACAGTCCATCCGCTTCACCGCGCAGAACATGGGCGCGCACGGCTTCCCGCTGATGCTCAGCTCCGACTGGAACGATATGCTCTATAAGGTCTGCCGCAAGGGGAAGGGCGAGAGCATCTGGACAGGGATGCAGTTTGCCGTCGCGCTGCGCATGATGCAGGAGCTGGCGGAGCGCATGGGTGAACCGGAGTTTGCAGCGGAATGCAAGGCGCTCTATGACCGCCAGCAGGCGCTTTGCCGCACGCTTGCGTGGGACGGCGCGTGGTTCCGCCGCTGCATCACGGACGAGGGCCGCTTTATCGGCTCGGAGTCTGAGCCGCAGGCAAAGATCTGGCTCAACACGCAGAGCTGGGCAGTCCTCAGCGGCCTCGGCACACAGGAGCAGCAGAGACAGGCCATGGACAGTGTGAAAGAATACTTGGATACCGATCTCGGCATCAAGAAAATTCACCCGGCCATGACGACGGACTACCCGACAAAGGAAGAAAACCTGACCTGCTACAACAAGGGCTGCGGCGAAAACGGCAGCGTCTTCTGCCACGCGAATACATGGGCAATTATCGCAGAATGTATGCTGGGGCGCCCGGAAAACGCTTGGAAGTATTATCATCAGCTTCTGCCGATGATCGCGCAGAAAACGGCAGGCGCGGAGCGCTATAAGGCGGAGCCGTATGTCTATTCCTCGAACATCTTCGGCCCGGAGAGCGACAAATTCGGCCTTGCCAACGTCTCGTGGCTGACCGGTACGGCGGCATGGATGTATCTGGCCGCAACGCAGTATCTGCTGGGCGTCCGCCCAACATGGGACGGCCTTGAGATCGACCCCTGCCTGCCGGAGCAGCTGCTCCCGGCAAAGGTCACCCGCGTGTTCCGCGGCTGCCGGTATGAGATCACCATTACAAAAAACCAAAAGCTACTTCTCCCGCATGTGGACGGAAGAAAGCAGCTGACCGTTACTGTATAAAGGAGACCACCAGTCATGCATTGCACACATGACTGGTGGTTCTTTTTCAAACGCTTGATTCTCCGGTTGCTTTCTTTTAAAATCATAGCATGCACACTTTTTAAGAGCAATTGCAATCATGGCGTGATTGCGTATAAAAATGTCATGAATGCACCCTGTTCGTACTGGCTCACATTCTTTTAGAATGTAACTGTCTGCTGTTATCGAAGCGCAGCATTACGTTCTGCAAGAGAAAGGACAGAGAGATCACATGAAAATATCCGGGATTATTTTTGACAAAGACGGAACGCTGCTGGATTTCAACGAATTCTGGATTCCTGCCGCGCAGTGCGTCATCCGGCGCATTCTTTCGGATTACAAAATCCCAGTCACCGATATCCACACGGAAAAAGCGCTCAATTCTATCGGAATTATACAAAATCACGTGCTTCCTGACGGTTCATTCGCGTGGAAAACATTTTTGGATATGGCGATTGACATGAAGCCGGCGCTGGAAGCGATGCACGCGCAAGCACCGGTTGACACGCGGGATTTGGAGGGAAAGCTCACCCGGTATTTTGACGAGGAGAGCTTTGCGGAGAACAAAAGTATCAAGGGCATTGGAGATTTGCCGGCCATTTTGCAGCCGCTGCATGAAAAGAGCATTCATTTCGGCGTTGCAACCACGGATACCTGCGAGGCCGCGGTCAAATGTCTGAAAGGCTTGCAGATTCTGCCGCTGTTCTCCTTTTTCGCGGGAGATCAGATGGCAGGGGATATGCCGTTAAAGCCGGATGGGCGCATCATTTCGTGCGCCGCGGCGCAGTGGCACATCGCGCCGGAAAATATCCTTGTTGTGGGCGACACGATAAACGACATGAACTTTGCGCACAACGGCGGCGCAATCGCCGTTGGTGTTTTAAGCGGCGTTTCATCCAGAGAGCAGCTGGCGCCTGCGGCGGATTACATTTTGGATTCCGTCGCCGATGTTCCGGCACTCATCCGGCAATTAGAACAGAAAGGACTGTGAGGCAAAATGGAATATGCATTTCTTGC
This sequence comes from Firmicutes bacterium CAG:124, assembly GCA_000432135.1. GTDB lineage: Bacteria > Bacillota > Clostridia > Oscillospirales > Oscillospiraceae > CAG-170. Next base: position 1,771 of record HF990518.1, on the reverse strand, counting down.
CATTGCAATTGTCTCGGAGGTTATCGCCACAAGCTATCTGAAGCAGACGGAGGGCTTTACAAAGCTGACCCCGTCGCTGATTTGCGCGGCGGCGTATATTGTCTGCCATTACACCTTTGCAAAAAGTCTGAACCGGATCAACCTGAATATCGGATACGCAACCTGGTGCGGCGTTGGACTGATTGTCACCTCGCTGGTTTCGATTTTTGCATACAAGGAAAAACTCTCCACGGTTGGAATCATCGGTCTTGTGCTGATTACCGCCGGCTGCGTAATGGTGAACGCCTTTGGAAACAAGTAATAGCCGCTTTGTGCGTTTTTGCCGTCCCGGCAGGTGCAACACCAATGAATGGATGTGAGGTAACCTATGTTTGAAGCGTTTTTTACAGATTCATGCCTGAGATACCGCATAGAGGTATTAACGGGATTGATTTTTACGGGTTGGGATTCGGCATGGTGCGCGGCGAGAGCATGGGAAAGTGGATCTCGCAGTGGATGCAGAAGGGCGAAACGGCATCGGTGCTCATCACGAACACGAAACTGCCGGACACCTCCGGCTTCGAGTTTGCAGAGCGCATTCGCAGTCAATGTCCGCGCGTCCGCGTGATTTTCGTGACGGATACCCCGAGTCTTGCGGAAGCACAGCAAGCTGTCCGGTGCGGTGCATATGACTATTTGCCGAAGTCTGACGGGATCGACGCGCTGCGCAGCACGATGATCCGCGTTTCAGAGGAGCTGCACGCGGAAAGTCGGGAAGAAGCCTATCTGCGCAGCCAGACCAATTGGGATGAGATTATTCCAAAGCTCCTGCGCTTGCTTACGGCCTTGCGGCCGGAAATCTGCGAAGAGCATTGGCAGCTGTACTCCAGAATCAAGCCACTGGTTTCCAATGATTCATTCTGCATCGAGACGCTGCTGGTGCGTGCGCTGATGGAGGAGCTGCGCATGGAAATTCGCCGCCGCGATGAGGCGCTTTTCCTGCAAATCCGAAGCAGCATAATGGACACGCCGCTGGAGGAACTGACATCCACACACGCTGTGACAACGCAAATCGACACAATCTGGAAGCTGCTCGCGGAAAAGGGCTATATTATGCAGGAGGATGCGCTGAAAAGCGACACCATTGGGCGCGCCTGTGTCTATATGCAGACGCACCTTGGAGAAAAGCTGACTGCCGAGAGCGTAGCGGCGTATGCCCATATCAGCTCACGGCACTTTGTCCGAAAGTTCCGCGCGGAGATGAATGAGACGTTTGCGGAGTATCTGCTCCGCATTCGGATCAAGGCGGCCATTGGAATGCTGAGGAACGGAAAGGACGTCAAATCCATCCCGGAGGCCGTGGGCTACAAGGACAAAAAGAGCTTCTGCACCGCTTTCAAGACCTGTACCGGCTGCTCCATGCGCGAATATCAGCAGAGGCTGAATCTGAGCCAGCGAGAGGAGCCGCCGCAGGAATAAGACGGCGGCGCAGCAGCGTCGATGTAAAAGCAAATCAGGGCGCACATGCAGAAATACATGTGCGCTTTGCATAATAAGAAACGATCGGATTTGTGCGATTTATCCAATTTTCAAGCGGATGTAAAATCAATGTAAAATTGACCAACAGAGAAGGAAAACGACAGTTGGTATTTAGAAGCAATGCACAAGATGTTGTCGCAAACCCTGCCAATATTGTCGCAATTACGACTTGGAAATAGAAACGCGAATTCGTAAAATGAAGAAAAAGAAAGCGGAGGAACCCATGCGAACCATGACAAAGGAAAGAAAAAAG
>HF990517.1 GCA_000432135.1 Firmicutes bacterium CAG:124 | reverse complement strand
TTTCAGATACACCCTAAGCTCGACGGCAGAGTTCTGGTCGGCAAAGCCATCCCCTTCGGCCTGCAGCACGTGCTGGCCATGTTCGTGGCAAACGTCACGCCCGTCATGCTGATCGCCAGCGTCGCCGTGTATAACGGCGAGGCGTTCACCGCCATCGACACGGCGCTGCTCATTCAGGCCGCCATGCTCATCGCCGGTATCGGCACGCTCATCCAGCTCTACCCCGTCTGGCGCATCGGTTCGCGTCTGCCCGTCGTGATGGGCCTGAGCTTCACGTTCCTGTCCGCCATGATGACGCTGGCTCCGGTACGCCGAAGATCGTGAGCGACATTTTCGCAGGCAACCCCGTCGCGGGCGTGTTCGTGATTTCCATGATCCTGTCTCTGACGCTGCCCAAAAAGGTCAAGATGGAGGATGTCGGCGCGCTGACCGAGGACACCATCGACAGCAAAAAGCCGGAATAAACGCTTGAAAAATTACCGCCCTCTGTCATGCAGCACATGACGGAGGGCGGTTTTGGCCGGTTACAGATCGTCCGCGTCCTGGACCGGGACGTCAAGCTCGTTCATCGGAAGGCCGGTCCAGCTGCCCTGCGGGTCGGTAAGACTGGGCTGCTGGGCAAAGATCTCCGGAACGAGATCCGGACGGTCTTTTCTGTCGCGTTTTTTCATGCTGCACCTCCTCTTTTTCTTTCAGGATGTGCGGCTTTTTTCGTTTTTATCCGTGATGATGACCGTTGTGGTCGCAGGACTCCGGGATATAATCTGCCTCTTTGGAAAAATCCAGCGTTTTCGGCGCATATGTCCGGAGTCCGGCCAGAAACGCCGCATAATCGGCCCGGTCCGTGGGGACGAGCACCATCTGTTCCCGCTCAAGCAGGCGGTCCGCCGCCGTGAAGCAGAGCGCATCGGCGCGCCCGCGGTTCGATAAAACGTTGTGCATCAGGCAGACATCCTGTATTTGTGAAATATCAAAAAAAATGACTGTACGGGAGCAGAAAACTTCGACTGCCGCCTCCACGCCGTCCTCCGGCGGCAGGACGCGGATGGTGTCCTCGGGAATCAAAATATAGCGGTTCATTCAAACAGCCTCATTTCAGATAGATTCTTGCGCCGCCCGTGTAGGGCTGCACCGTGCCGACGCGCTGCGCGCTGGGGACTGCCGGTTTCAGGGCGGCAAACAGCGCGTCCGCGTCCGCCGGGTCGCAGGCGATGAGCAGGCCGCCCGCCGTCTGCGGGTCGTAGAGCACGTCCTGCACGGCAAGCTCCGTGTCTCCCGCGTCGACCATCGGCTCGGCAAATGTGCGGTTGCGGTACATACCGGCAGGCAGGATACCCATGCGTGCAAAGTCCAGCGCTTCGCCGATCAGGTCAATTGCGGCCGTGTCGATTTCCAGCTGCACATCGCTGCCAGTCGCCATCTCGGACGCGTGGCCGAGGAAGGAGAAACCGGTCACGTCCGTGCAGGCGTGGACGCGGTACTGCACCATCACGTCGCGGGCGGATTTATTGAGCGTCGTCATCAGGCGGATGGCCAGCGCCTTGCCGTCCTCGGACAGAAGATCAGCCTTTTCCGCCGTCGTAAGAATGCCGATGCCAAGCGGCTTTGTAAAAAACAGCACGTCGCCGGGCTTCGCGCCGGAGTTCGTGAGGACTTTGTCCGGGTGGACAAAGCCGGTCACGGCCAGCCCGTATTTCGGCTCGTCGTCATAGATCGAGTGGCCGCCGGTGATAAGCGCGCCCGCCTCATAGACCTTGTCATAGCCGCCGCGCAGAATGTCATGCACGGCTTCCTTCGGCATGGACTCCGGCACGGCCATGATGTTGAGGCAGAGCTTCGGCTCACCGCCCATGGCGTAGACGTCAGACAGCGCATTCGTCGCTGCGATCTGGCCGAAGGTATACGGGTTGTCCGCGATGGGTGGGAAGAAATCGACCGTCTGCACGAGCGCAAGCTCGTCCGACACCTTATAGACCGACGCATCGTCGCTCTTGTCGAATCCGACGAGCAGATTTTCGTCCTGCCGCACACGGATATCGCCCAGCAGCTGCGCGAGAATGCCCGCGCCGACCTTCGCGCCGCACCCGGCGCATTTTGCAAGCTTTGTCAGCTTGATCTCGTCCTTCATGGTTATACCCCCAGTGCATTTTTCCCCGTCGCGGCGTTCAGAACACCTGTGTATTCCAGAATTGCCTGCAAAACGCCGCCGCCGATGGCGATAGCCTTGTCCGAGGCGGTCTGACAGTAGGAAATCTCCCCGCGCGGGTCAACGTCGCCGGACTTCATGCCCTTGAACACGGGCGTCCCGTCGGCCAGCATCCCGCGGATGACGCCGGAGATCGTGCAGATCATCGGCTTGCCGTTTACCTCGCCCGCGACATCGCCTGCCTGCACCATTGTACCGATATCCAGCAGCTGATGGAACATGCCGTCGTCCGGGGCGCGCAGCACACGTTCACCGGTAAAGCCGCCGATGAGGCCGGGAATGTTCGTGTTCGGGATGGGTTCGCCCTCGCGGATGACGCGGCCCAGCGTGTGCCCGCGCATCGTTTCAATGACCGCGTGGCAGTCGCGCCCGGCGCAGAAGCCGGGGCCGACGCCGATGACCAGCGGCGCGTCCGTGATCTGCGTGCCGAGGTTTTTCTTGGCAAGGATCGCGTCGACCACCACGTCCGGCTTCAGCCACGCGCGGCACTCTGCCTTCGGATCGGCCAGAACCGGGATGCAGCCCTCGGCCAGAATGCAGCGCACGTCTTCCATGCTTGCGGCAAGCTCTGCCGTCACGTCCTCCACCTGATAGCTTCCGTATAAGATCGCCTGTGAAAAGCAGACCGTCCGGCGAATGGCCGTCGGCTGCGGCAGGTCTGTCATCACGACGCACAGATGCGACCGGAAAAGCCTGAGCGCAATGCCCGTCGCCAGATCGCCCGCACCTCGGATCAGCACAAGCATTCGATCCACCCCTTTTGTAATGCCGCCATGCACACCGGGCAGGAAAGTCCGGCGGCCAGCGCTCTTGCTGTCTGCCGCTCCGGCTCGTTCTCGGCCTGATTGACCAGAACGCGCGTATGCAGCGCTTCCAGATTCAAAAATTTCGCCCAAAGCTCCGGCGTTACGACCGTCTCCTCGCTTACGCCGAGCGCCTGCGCGGCGATCGGTGCGCGGTGGACGCTTTCGCGCATCGGTCTGCCGAAGCCGGATGCGCCCACGACCAGAATGGTCTGATTCGCCTCCGGCGGGATGACCGGCTCGTGCGGGGCATGGGCCTTGAGCGGCAGGCGCTTGGAGCCGTCGGCCTCGACGATCACGTAGCTGGCAAGCGCGCAGAGCGTGCAGAACGGCAGCTCCGGCGCGGAGTATTTTCCGCTTTCTGAAGCAGAGCCCACGCAGACGCAGCGCGTGCGCGCCAATTCTGCCGCTATCTCCGCCTCAGACGTCGAAACGAGGCACGGCATATTCTGTTCGGGATAGATATGCGTCGTCGTACACACGATCACGCGGGCCTGCGCAGACAGTTCTTCCGCGAGGCATTCCATGAGCGTCGTCTTTCCGCCGCCGCCGATGATCGCGGTCACGCCGGGCCGCACGTCCAGTGCCTTTGCCAGCTCCACAGGACATTCCTCCTCTATAGCGTCAGCTGACACTGTTATATAAGCATAGCATTCGCGCGCTTCCGCGTCAAGAATATCGGAATATTGTTGACAATGGCGAATACAGCGTGGTAAAATTTTGACATGGAACAAACCTTCAGACCCGTCCTGACCATTCGGATCTTCGGCGAAGAGAAGTGCTTCGGTCCCGGCGTGGCAGTTCTGCTGCGCAAGGTACGCGAGCTGCACTCTCTGCGCGCGGCAGCCATGTCCATCGGCATGGCGTACTCGAAGGCATGGACGATCCTCAAAAACGCGCAGCAGTCGCTGGGCTTCAAGCTGCTCGATTCCACAACCGGAGGAAAACACGGAGGAGGTGCTCGGCTGACCCCGGAGGGCGAAACCCTGCTTGACGCTTACGACTGCTACTGTGCAAGGCTCCGCACATACGCGCAGAAGCTGTTCAGCGAAACCTTTGACGGCATTCTGCCGCTCTGACGATTCTGATTAGGAGGTCATCTTTTGAACATTCAGTATATCCATCCCGCCGACCAGCTTGTCATGTTCATGCAGCGCATCTATGACAAGGGCCTGACCACCATGTCCGGCGGCAATCTTTCCATCCGCGACACCCAGGGCAACATCTGGATCACCCCTGCCGGGATCGACAAGGGGACGCTGACCCGCAAGGATATCATCTGCGTCCGCCCGGACGGAAGCTGCGAGGGACCACACAAGCCCTCGTCCGAGCTGCCGTTCCACGAATCGGTCTACCGTATGCGCCCGGATCTGAACGCCGTGCTGCATGCGCACCCGCCCGCGCTCGTGGCGTTCTCCATCGTCCGCAAGCTGCCCGATCTTGATCTGATCCCGTCCGTGCGCCATATCTGTGAGCAGATGAAGATCGCGACCTACGCCGTTCCCGGCAGCGAGGCGCTGGGCGTGGAGATCGGCAAGGTCTTTTCGCAGGGCTGCGATACGGCGCTGCTGGAAAACCACGGCGTTTGCATCGGCGCGCCGGATATGTTCACGGCGTTCCAGCGCTTTGAAACGCTCAACTATACCGCGACGCTTGAGGTGCTGGCCAGCAAGCTCGGCAAGATCCATTCCCTGCCCGAGAACGCCTACCACATGAGCGAGACGAACGAGCATACCAAGCTGGATGATTTCATCCCCCGTTCGCATACCTCGGAGGAGCTGGCCGCCCGGCGCGACATGATCACGCTCATCCACCGCTCGTATAAAATGGGCCTGTTCACCGCCACACACGGCACGTATTCCGTCCGCCTGTCCGACGGCAGCTTCCTCATTACACCCTTCGGCTTCGACCGTGCGTATCTGGAGGAGGATGATCTTGTCCGCGTCAAGGGCGGCATGAAGGAACTCGGCAAGACGCCGTCCCGCGCCGTGCTGCTGCACCAGAAAATCTATGAGCAGCATCCCGATGTGGGCGCGATCCTGCTGGCCCATCCGGTCCACGCCATGGCTTTTGCCGTGACCGATGCAGCGTTCGATGCACGCACCATCCCGGAAAGCTATATCCTCCTCCGCGACGTCAAAACGCTGCCGTATGAGGAGATCTACCGGGAGCCGGATAAAATGGCGGCGGAGTTTGACGTATCTCACCCGGTCGCCATCGTGGAAAACGACTGCGTGATCGTCACCGGCAATTCGCTCCTGCAGGCATTCGACCGGCTTGAGGTCATGGAGCTGACCGCCAACTCCATTCTCGATTCCCAGAGCCTCGGCAGCATCGTCCACATCAGCGAGGCAGAGATCGCCGAACTCAAAACCGCGTTCCATCTGGAGGGCTGACAAGTCGCCCTAGGGTGTATCTGAAAACTCATGATGTGACCGGCAGCGAGGGATTTTTGCGTTGCGCAAGACATTTTTTCGCAGGAATACTGACGTATTTCAAGGAAAAATGACGCGCCGCACCGCAAAAAGGCCCGCTGTCCGGGTGCGTTGGGAGTTTTCAGATACACCCTAGTATGTGAACCGTTTTCGTGTGGACAGGGCCAAACGGCTGTTGGCAGACCCGCAGTCGCAGGTCAAGCTCGTCGCGCAGCAGGTAGGCTTTGAGAATGTCAACACGTTTATCCGCGTATTTAAGAGCTTTGAGGGCATTTCGCCCGGCGTTTACAAGGAAACGCTTCTGAAAAAGGAGCTGGATGCCGATCCCCGCTGAGACCGATGTATTTTGAGATCCGGCGGCTGGGCCGCGTTCGGGCAGATACAGAAAAGGAGTACACCACATGACACTTTGGAGCGAACAGATCTCTTCCCTTTATAAGATCCGGAGCGTTTCCGACCTGCCGGAGCAGGAGCTTTCCCGGCAGACGGTCCTTCGTGGTGAGCATTTTTCCTATCAGATCGTCCTGCGGGCAGACTGCAATGTTTTCTGCCGCTTTTCGGCAAGGGCTTTCGGCCCGGACGGCGCGGAAAACGAAGCACTGACCGCCGCGCTCCGGCTCTACCGGCTGCGCCCGGCGGCAATGGACTACCCGGTCTATCCCGATCACGACGAAGACATCCTGACAGATGAGCCGGGGCTTATGCCGGATATTCTCGAGCCGCTGGAGGAAAGCGGCGGCATGCTGCGCCTGTCCGACCGGCCCGCGTCCGTCCTGCTTTCGCTGGATACGCCGCTGGATGCCGCGCCCGGCGACTATGAGATCCGCGCGGAGCGTGTCTATTTTGAGCCGGGAACGCCGGAGATCTTGCATACGGAGACATCGGTGCTGACCCTGCACATCCTCAGCGCCGCGCTTCCAGCGCAGAGCGTGCATTTTACGCAGTGGTTCCATGTGGACAGCATCGCGGAGGCGCATCATGTTCCGGTCTATTCCGAGGCGCATTGGGAGCTGATCGGGAAATATATGCAGATGGCGCGCTATCTCGGCATCGACACGATCTTGACGCCGATGCTCACGCCGTCACTCGATACGCTGATCGGCGGAGAGCGCCTCTGCGTGCAGCTCGTCCAGATCGAAAAGCACGGTGAACGCTATGCTTTCGATTTCTCGCGGGCTGCGCGCTACATCGATCTCGCGCACGAAAACGGCATTCGCCGCTTCGAGATCGCGCACCTCTATTCCCAGTGGGGCATGACCTCCGCGCCGAACATCTACGTCCGTGTGGACGGCAGAGAAGAGCATTTGTTCGGCTGGCATACGCCCGCGCAGAGTGAAGCCTATCAGACGTTTTTGAAGCAGCTGCTTCCGGCCATGCTGGATTTCCTGACAGAAAAGGGCGTGCTGGAGGATTCCTTCTTCCACATCTCCGACGAGCCGGGGCTGGACCATCTGGAGACCTACCATGCACTCTGGCGCTTTGTAAAGCCGATGCTGCGCGGACGGCCAATCATGGACGCCATCTCCAACGTTGATTTTTACAAGCACGGACTGATCGACATTCCGGTCAGTGCGACCGACCACATCGAGCCGTTCCTGCGGGAGCCGGTCGAAAACCAGTGGGCCTATTACTGCTGCGGTGAGTACAAAGCCGTCGGCAACCGCTTCCTTGCCTTTCCGGAGTACCGAAACCGCATTCTCGGCGTCCAGCTCTTCAAGTTCGACATCAAGGGCTTCCTGCAATGGGGCTATAATTTCTACCACGCTGACCGTTCCATGTATGTGATCGATCCTTATCTGACAAGCTCCGGCGACGGTATGGTGCCGTCCGGCGACCCGTTCTCGGTCTACCCCGGAAAGGACGGGCCGGTCGCGTCGCTGCGCGCGCTTAATTTCAAGGACGCGCTTCAGGATGTGGATATCCTGAAAGCGCTGGCGCAGCGCACCTCGCATGAGCATGTCGTGGAATTGATTGAGAAGCTGGCAGGCATGGAGATCCGCTTCGACAAGTATCCCAGAAATTATGAATTCATTCCGGCGCTTATGGACGCCGTCCGGCTAGAGCTGGAGGCAGGTACCTGCTGATATCGGAATACAACTGCATATGCAAGAGCAGCCCGGGAGGAACCGTTTGGATCCTCCCGTGCTGTGATTTATGGACTCTTTTTTCGCGCATTTTCTTCATCCTATCGTCCTGCTAATACTAAAACCTAATTAAACGCTTTAATAATCCAATCGCGTCCGGTAATGCTGAAAATGGTATTAGGGGTAAGCGAGCAAATGGTATCGC
>HF990516.1 GCA_000432135.1 Firmicutes bacterium CAG:124 | reverse complement strand
GGGAGGAGCCAGCATCGCATTTGGCTAGTCGCCGGCGCACCGGCTTCCTGCCAAATGCCTCAAGTCGGGCAGAAGCCCGTACCCACTTTTAAGAACGGAGGAAATATGCGGAAAAATAAGCAATTCAGCATTAGAATTTCAGCACAAGATTTAGAGACAATCCGTCGAAAAGCAGCGCAGGCGCACATGACGCAAAGTGATTATGTGACCGCTTGCTGTCTCGGAAAACGTATCGTAATCCTCGACGGCTTGAAGGATGTCCTGCGGCAGCAGAAAGCCATTGGCAACAACCTCAATCAGCTGGCAGTGCTGGCGAATATGGGGAAAGTGCAGTTCGCAAATTTGGATTCTGCTGCGCGGGAGTTCGCCAAGATCAACACGGCTCTGCGGGAACTCCAAGAAGGAGGTGCGCCGAAATCGCAATCGTCCATTTCGTAAACTACAAAGCGGGGACGCAGACGCGCGGGTGCCTGAAAAGTGTCATGCGGTATGTGTCGCAAGTAAATAAGACGCTCTGGGATGAACAGCCACTCGTCAGCGGCATCGGCTGCCAGCCGGAAACGGCGTTCGACGAATTCCTCAGTACGAAGCTGCTGCATCACAAAAACGGCGGCGTGATGTTTTATCACATGGTACAGAGTTTTCCGAAAGGCGCGGAGATCGATCCGCGCACAGCGCATGAAGCAGCGCGGAGACTTGTCGGATACTTCGAGGGCTGTGAAGTTCTGGTATGTACGCACGTTGACCGGGAACACATTCATTCACACTGTATTATCAACAGTGTCAATTTTGAAACCGGCAAAAAAGTGCATATGGCGGACAAGCAGATTCAGGAACTGCGCGTCCGCAATGACCAGATTTGCGAGGAATTGGGGTTGCCAAAATTCCAGAAAGATGAGCAGTGGCAGTCACGAGGAATGTCCAATGCGGAATACTACACGGCAGTCAAGGGCGAGAGCTGGAAGTTTGAACTCATGCGCGTGATCGATGAATGTATGCGCTACGCCGGGAACCGCAAAGAATTTCTGGCGCTGCTCCGCTCTGAGGGTTACGATGCCACATGGACGGACAGTCGTAAAAATATTACTTACACGACACCGGACGGACGCAAATGCCGTGACAGCAGACTACACATAGGAAAATATTTGAAGGAGAATATGGAGGCGGAATTTGGATACAGAACGGAGAATGACAACACAAGAAATGTTGACGCAGCACAGAAAGTTGATGGACGAGGCACAGCAGTTGGAAACCAGCGTGATGGTCACGGAGCGGAACTGGAGTGCGATGCTCGAAATGCAGGACAAGTTGTTCCGGCAGCAGATGCAGTTGGGCACGGACCTGAAAACGCTCCTGACAAAGCGGGAAGCGCAGGAAGCCCTGACCGCGATGCAGATGAGCGCAGCAGAGTTCGAGAGACAGGCTGGGAGCCTGAACGCGAGGTGTTCTTCCGCCTGCAAAGAGCTGACCGAGCGTACACAGAACGCTGTGACTTCAATTTCGGAGAGCAGCAACCGGGAGATTTCTACGGTGGCACAGGAATCGAAGAAGAAAATCCGCCTTTGCGCGTGGATCTCGATTACGGCAGTAATCTTGTGCGCGGCGCTGTGCGCCTTGGCCGTGCTGTGGAGCAGATGACGGACGATGTACAGGTGCATGACGGAACGACTATGCCAGCGTATATCGACAGCAAGCGCCGGAGAAAGCTCCGGCAAAAGAAAACCGCCCTCGGTCATGCTGAGGACGACCATGAAGATTGGACAATGGAACAGCATCTATAAAAGCAGCCTCCATGCAAGAGGCAGAAAGGGGGCCTATGAAAAAGGATTGGGAGATTTACCGAGACACCGGTATTCTCGGCGGATATATGCCGGAGTGTGCAAAACTTCGGCAAACAGAGGATGGCGATGTCGCAACTGTTTTCCGGGACACAACAACTTGTATGGAAGAAGACTGCATCACAAAACAGCGCGAGATGCTGATCGGCAGCAGACGGTTCTGTATCACGTCTGTATTTCCGGCAGA
>HF990515.1 GCA_000432135.1 Firmicutes bacterium CAG:124 | reverse complement strand
TTTCCCGAAAAATTCTCGGAAAAGCGGCTCAAAACGCCGCGGGTAAAGGTACAGGTCCATCGAATTTGCCTGACACGGCAGTTGGCATCTTTTTGTCACGCTTGAAAAAATGGGCGCAAAAAAGCCCGGAAGTCGTTGAAACTTCTGGGCTTTTCGCAGTGGCATCTATTTGGGTGCAGCTTGATGTGCAACTCGAACACTTTAGACCAATGAAGTCCCAATGTATCAAATCAACTTTTGTAAGTTAATTATACAACTTGCCAAGTAAAAAAGCAATAAGTATTGAAATTACTTTTTCTCCAGTTTTAAAATCCGATGATCCTCCGTCAGCACACGCATCTGCTGAATTGCGATTGCATTGAGCTTCGCCAGCCGTTCCGGCTGCGGAAGACCGTCATTGATAAACACTGCATTCAGGTTCTCCAGATTGGAAAGACACACAAGCTGCGACACATTTGCGTAATCGCGGATGTTGCCCTTCAGCCCCGGATTCTCATCTCGCCACTGCTTTGCAGTCTTGCCGAACAGTGCCATATTCAGCACATCGGCTTCGCTGGCATATACCAGCGACATTTGCCGTGCCGACAGCTCCGGCGGAATCAGGTTTTCTTTGATCGCGTCCGTATGGATACGGTAATTGATTTTTGCAAGGTTGCGTTTGATGTCCCATCCGAGAAGCTGCTGCTCCTGTTCCTTGAGACGTTCGAACTCTTTGATCAGATAAATCTTGAATTCCGGGCTGATCCACATACCGAATTCAAAGGCGATGTCTTTGTATGCGTAGGTACCGCCATATCGCCCAGCACGCGCCATGAGTCCAATCGCGTTTGTCTTTTCAACCCATTCCTTCACGCTGAGCTTATAGCTGTTCAAACCGGCCTGACTTCTAATTATGGCGAATTCGCCATAATTAAAATTCGGATTGTGGATCTGCTCCCAAATGCCAAGGAACTCGACCGTGTTCCGATTGCGCAGCCAGTCTGAAATGAAAAAGTCGCCATCTTTCGCTTTCAGCATATCTGTCAGCGAAATATAGTCCTTGTCTTCAATTGTGGTTACGGAGATCTCCGCGCCGTTGACCATGAGTTTGTTATTCATCGGCACACCTCTCTAACATCGTGCATGAAGCATTCTTCGGCTTGTCCTTCGTAAGAAATGAATCGGCAAGTCTTGTAGCAGAGCAGCAATTTCGTGAAACGGTGATACGAACCAGCATCGGCGGAACGCAACAACCACAGGATGCTGCGGCCCATCTTCTGCCTCTTTATTAGTATAACAGGTATCCGCTTCCGCGTCGAGTGGTTTTTCCAGATGTGCCGCAGATGCCAGCTTTTCCAGCAGAATGGCCTTCGACCATTGCTGCACTTGCGCCTGCTCCAGATACCATTTACGAGCCTCTCTTGTCAACTCTGCTTCCATGATGACCACGTTCAGCGTCCAGCCGATTTTCATTGCCAGACGGAGGCGCGTTTGGTCATTTTCATAAGTCTTGTAAAAATCGCGCATCCGGCGCACGTTGCGTGGAGAAAAGCCTGCGTGGTCAGGGAAATTCGCCTGTAAAAATTCTGCGGCTGCGACCGCTGCACCTTTCTCCGGACGCTGGCCGATGACTTTGCCGATGGCATACACTTCGTCCATCTGCGGAAGATTCCGCGCGAGAATTGCGGTCAATTCCCGGTACATTGTGCTGTAATTCACAGGTTTTCTGACGTTCATGACTTCTCCTTTCCGCGCTGACGCGCATCATATATTTCGTCGTTTTGCGAATAGCTTGCTACAATATTTTGTGGTATGATCATCCCGTTCGTTTGATTCTTGCGAAGGGAGAGCAACCATGCAGTACACCGATGCCGAAGCCGCCCTGATCGGCGGCCTGATCTCAACT
>HF990514.1:1310-6311 GCA_000432135.1 Firmicutes bacterium CAG:124 | reverse complement strand
GGCGAACCCAGCATCAGCGGTTCGACGGGAAAAAAGGAGGAAACGGCCTTAGAGGATAAGAGGCTCCGCAAACAGCGGGGCCTCGTTCCGGCAAGGCCGTTTCCGACTATCCGACGCCGCCGATCCAGCGGAACCCTCTGCCGTTCGTCAGATCGGGCTGCGGGGCGTCAACGGAGGTCTCCACAATCTCCAGATTCGCCGCGATCCGTTCCGCATCGTCCCAGCCGGCGCTGATAATGACGACGCAGAGCTTCTCCGGGTCGTACAGCAGAAGCATCTGCGTGGTCCACTCCTCCGGCGCGTCGGAGCCCGGACTTGCGTGCTGCCAGTGCGTCTCGACCCACGACGCGTCGTAGGGGCCGATCGTCCCCTGCTTTGTGATCTCCGTCCGCGTACCGCCGCAGAGGAAGTCGCACCCGGCGACCGTGTTGGCGGACATACACTGCACGCTGTAGTCCTTCCGCACGTCCTGCACGGCAAAGAGGTCGTAGGTATAGACCACCAGCTCCCGCTCGTCCTGCGGCAGACTCTGCGCCTGTTCGGCGTCCCGCTGGGCGATCACGTCATAGGCCGTCTGGGTGTAGCCCGTGCCCCAGCCCTCCGGCAGCCAACCGAGCCGCATACCGCAGACCTTTCCCTTTGTCCGGCCCTCGGTATCGAAGCTGATGGGGTTGTTCCACTCAAACGGCGTGTCCACCAGAATCGTCTTTTTGTTTTCCTCGTCATAGCGGAGCGTGTCCGGCATGATGTAGCTTCCCGCACCGTCCCGGACCGACGCGTAATGCACGATCGCCGCCGCGCCGCACAAAACGGCGACGGCCGCCGCTGCGATCAGCACAAGGCCGACCGGCCGCCGCTTTTTCAGCCCCGGCAGCTTGGCCTTTGTTTTTTCCAAAATCCGCTCCGCGTCCGCGTCCCGGCTCAGCGAAACGGCGTTTTCCTCATAATCCTCAAACAGGCTCTGCACAGAGATCTTCAATCTGCACGTCTCCTTTCTGTAATTCCGTCCTCAGCGCCTGCCGTCCGCGCAAAAGGCGGCTGCGGACCGTGCTGGGGTTCATATGCAGCGCCTCCGCGATCTGTCCGGCTGTCTGGTTGTAGTAATACCGGCGCAGAAAAATTTCCCGGTCCTCCGGCTTGAGCGCTGCCAGCGCTGCGTTTAAAAGCGCGCTGCGCTCCTTCGCCTCCAGCAGCTTCTGCGCGTCGCGGTCGTCGACGAGGATGCAGTCCTCGTCCCGGATGAGCTGCATGTGCTGCCTGCGCAAAAAGCTGATCGCCTGGTTGCGCGCGACCTTGCCCAGCCAGCCGCGCAGATGCTCCGTCCGAAGCGGCTGCGGTGCGCGCCACAGCGCGACAAACACATCGGAGGCCAGTTCTTCAATGTCTTCTGCGGCAGCGCACGGGCCAAGCTGATTGCCGATCACAGCCGATACATATCCGCTGTACTGCCGCACGGCGGCCTCCAGCGCCGCCGCGTCGCCCCGCTTCAGCCGCCGCAGAATGGTCTTGTCATCCGTATCCATCCCTCCTGTCGTTTTGTTCCTTTGAGACGTCTCACCTATATAGTCGCAGAAAAACAGAATCTGTTGCAAAGAAATACGCCGCAGCGGCTGCTGCGGCGCTTGTCTGCGTTTATCGGATGAATTCTGCCGGGTCGATGGTGTCGCCGTTGGCATAGACGGCAAAGTGCAGATGCGGTTCGTCCGCAATTTCGAGCAGAGCCGTTTCGCCGACGGCGCCGATGGTCTGCCCGGCCTCTACGCTGTCGCCCGCCGAGACGGACGGCATGACGGCGAGATTGGAATACTGCGAGACGTGGCCGTCCGGGTGGTTGATGACGACGGTCGTGCCGAGGAATTCATCGTCATAAACCGCCGTCACGACGCCGGAACCCGCGGCCTTGACCGGCGTTCCGACCGACGCGGCCAGATCGACGCCCGCGTGCGTCCGCCAGTCCTGCGTCGTGGCGTTATACTGCAGCGCGTCGACGCTGTAGGCGGCCTGCGTGCTGCCGGAAACGGGCCAGACGCGCACGTTCTTCGCCGCCTCGCGGACGGACTCGTCCGTCATGGCAGCAGCCGGAGCCGTTTCCTCCTCCGCAGCGGCGGTCGGGGCCGGCTTCTGTTCGGCGGACGGATTTTTGGCCGGTTCTTCCGCGCTGGTGGCAATGGACATCGTCTCCTGCCGCAGTGCTTTCTTCTCGGCGATGGCGCCGGACACGAACAGCCAGCCCGAAACGCCTACCGCGCATACGCACAGCGCCAGAACGATGTAGTAGCCCTTTTCACGGAAAAAGCTCCGGATCCGCTTCCGGTTCGGATGATTTTCGTTTGTTTGCATGATTTTGCACCTCCGAGGCTAAGTATGTGCCAAAAAACGGAGGATTAAACCAGCGGAGGAAAATTATTCGTGCGGGAAATTCGTCTGTAAGTAATACCGGAGAATGCGGCTGCGGGTGACGATGCCGATGAAATCGCCCTTGTCGTCGATCACGGGGACGAAGTTCTGCTCGGCGGCGACGGAGATCAGATCCTCCACGCGCGTGTCGACCCGCACAGGCTGCACGGTGCGGCGGTGCTCGATCTCGGAAATGGAATGCTCCTCGGTCTGGCGCAAGTCCATCACGCACAGGCGCTTGAGCGTCCAGAGCAGGTCGCCCTCGGTAACAACGCCGCAGTATTTCCCGCTCTTGTCCAGTACGGGCAGTGCCGCATAGCCGGAATGCTCCATCCGTTCCATCGCCTGCCGCAGCGTGTCGTCGGACTCTATATAGGCGCACATCGCCTTCGGCGTCAGGAAAAAGAGAATATTCATGCGTCGGCCTCCTTATATCTGTAGTATATCATAGCATACCGGGCGGCCGAGGGCGTGACGATTTTGTAAACTGCGCGGACAGAAAAATTTTTGTCGCATCCGAACGGTTTTTCTTGCATTTTCTTGAAAGTTAGATTATCCTAACATTCAGAATGTAATGGAGAAAGGAATGCGATTTATGACGCTTGACGAACTTTCCGTCGGACATTCCGGCGTGATTACAGCAGTCGGCGGCGAAGGGGTCCTCCGGTGCAGGCTGCTCGATATGGGCCTCATTCCGCATACGCGCGTGCATGTCAGCAAAATTGCGCCCATGGGCGACCCCATGGAGCTGTTTCTGCGCGGCTATACGCTCACGCTGCGCAAGGAGGATGCGCGCAGCATCACGATTGAGGAGGACGCAGAATGATCTTCGCACTGGCTGGCAACCAGAACTGCGGCAAAACGACGCTTTTTAACCAACTGACCGGTTCAAACCAGCACGTCGGCAATTTCCCCGGCGTGACGGTCGACCAGAAATCCGGCCCGGTGCGCGGGCAGAAGGACTGCACCGTCGTCGATCTGCCGGGCATTTACTCGCTCCGCCCGTACACGGCGGAGGAGATCGTCACACGCGATTTTATTCTGAAAAACAAGCCGGACGGCATCATCAATATTGTCGACGCGACCAATTTAGAGCGCAATCTCTATCTGACGCTCCAATTATTGACGCTGCGCGTGCCGACGGTGCTGGCGCTCAACATGATGGACGAGCTGACCGGCAACGGCGGCAGCATCGACACGGATAAGCTCTCGCAGCAGCTGGGCGTTCCCGTCGTGCCCATCTGCGCGGCCTCCGGCGACGGGGTCGAGGCGCTGATCGAGGCGGCTGTGCGCACGGCGGAGGACAAGCGCCTGCCCGCCGTCGTCGATTTCTGCGCCCCCGGACCTGTCCACCGCTGCATCCACGCCGTCTGCCACCAGATCGAGGACCATGCGCAGCGCGCGGGGCTTTCCGTCCGCTTCGCGGCGACGTGGGTCATCGACGGCGATGAAGCCGTGCTGGAGCAGCTGCGCCTCGATCAGAACGAAAAGGAGCTGATCGAGCATTCCATCGTCCAGATGGAGTTGGAACGCGGACTTGACCGCAACGCGGCCATCGCGGATATGCGCTATACGTTCATTGAAGCGCTGGTCAAAGCCTGCGTCGTCAAGCCGCACGAAAGCAAGGAGCGTCTGCGTTCGGTCAGTGCCGACAAAATTCTGACCGGAAAATATACCGCCATCCCGATTTTCATCGGCGTGATGCTGCTGATTTTCTATCTGACATTTCATGTGATCGGGCAGGGACTGAGCGATCTGCTGGCTTCCGGCATTGATGCGCTAACCGTCGTGGTCGATCGGGCGCTGACGGCCTATCACCTGAACCCCGTCGTGCAGAGCCTTGTGATCGACGGCATTTTTCAGGGCGTCGGCGCGGTTCTGAGCTTTCTGCCGATCATCGTGACGCTCTTTTTCTTCCTGTCTATTCTGGAAGACACCGGCTATATGGCGCGCGTGGCGTTCGTGATGGACAAGCTGCTGCGGCGCATCGGCCTGTCCGGCAAGTCCGTCGTGCCGATGCTCATCGGCTTCGGCTGCACGGTCCCGGCAGTCATGGCGGCGCGGACGCTCCCGTCGGAGCGCGACCGCACCATGACCATCCTGCTCACGCCCTTTATGAGCTGCTCGGCAAAAATTCCGATCTACGCGTTTTTCTCGGCGGCGTTTTTCCCGAAGTATGCAGCGCTTGTGATGATCGGGCTGTATGTGCTCGGCATCCTGTTCGGCATTCTCTCCGCGCTCGTGCTCAAATCCGCCTTCCGGGGCCGTCCGGTCCCGTTTGTGATGGAGCTGCCGAATTACCGGCTGCCGAGCGTAAAAAGCGTCGCGCTTCTGCTCTGGGACAAGGCGAAGGATTTTATCGAGCGCGCCTTTACTGTTATTTTCCTTGCAACCATCGTCATCTGGTTCCTGCAAAGCTTCGATACCCGGCTGGACGTTGTGACGAGCAGCGAGCAGAGCCTGCTTGCAATGGTCGGGCGCTGGCTCGCGCCCATATTTGCGCCGCTGGGCTTCGCGGACTGGCGCTGCGCGACGGCGCTGATCACCGGCTTTATCGCAAAGGAATCCGTCGTCAGCACACTTCAGATCCTGCTGGGCACAGCC
>HF990514.1:0-1268 GCA_000432135.1 Firmicutes bacterium CAG:124 | reverse complement strand
TCTTTACCGCGAAGGCCGCGCTGAGCTTTCTGGTCTTTACGCTTCTGTATACCCCGTGCGTAGCGGCCATCGCCGCCATCCGGCGCGAGACGGGTTCGGCGCTGCGAGCCGCACTCATTGCGCTTTCCCAGTGCTGCATTGCGTGGCTGGCCGCGTTCGCAGTGTACCATCTGACGCTGCTGCTCTGAAAACAGAAACTGCCGCCCGGCCGGGCGGCAGTTTTTTCACTTGGCGTATGTACGGACACTCAGACCTCCGGATCGAAGCGCTCAAAAATCGGAATGCCGCCGGCGGCCTCGCAGGCCAGCAGATCCTCCTTCGTGCGGATCGTCCAGTCGACCTCCTGCGCGCCCCAGACGCGGACGCACGAGCGCAGGCAGTAGCTGCTGCGGTCTTCAAACTTGTACGCGATAAAGTCCGGGACCGTCAGGAAGTTCAAAAGCAGATTGCCCGCGATGAACCGCTTGTACCACGGCAGGCCCGCCTTGTCCTTCTCAAAATTCATAGAAAGCTGCCCGCGGCAGATTTCGGGGCGGAGCTTTTTCACGTCGATGAGCGCGAACGGGTCAAACGACTCGATGCAGAACTCACCCTGATAGCTGTCCAGCCGCTCGCAGACTGCCTTGGCCAGCGCCATATGGTTGCCGCGCGCGGTCTTAAGCTCGATGATGAGCGGCGTTTCGTGCTCGAACAGGGCAAGAACCTCGTCAAAGGTTGGGATCTGCTCGTCCGTGCCCTCAAGCCGGAGCTGCTTCAGCTCGTCCAGCGTCAGATCCTCGATCTCGCCCTCGACATTCGCGCAGCGCTTCAGATCAGAGTCATGGAAGACGGCAAGCGTGCCGTCCTTCAAAAGATGCACGTCCAGCTCCGCGCCGAAGCCGCGCTCGATGGCCCGGCGGAAGGCGGGCAGAGAGTTTTCCGGGACGACGGGCTTGTCGTGATAGCCCCGGTGGGCGTAACGGTACTTCTTGAGAACCTCCCACTTCCGGTGTCCCTTCCGGCACCGCAGCGCCAGCGTAAACAGCAGATCGAGCGCCAGAAGCACGATCAGGATGATGCAGATTGTCAGCATAGTTACAGACTTCTTTCTTGCTATATTTAAGATAGGCTTGAGCAGCACTGAAACCCAAAACACAAACCAGCGAAGCATTTGTGTTTTGGAAAGGAGGAAACGGGCTCAGAGGATAAGGGACGTCGCACATAGCGGCAGCTCGTTCCGTCGAGGCCGTTTCCGACGCGCCGCCTGTTACGGTACATCAAGTTTGATA
>HF990513.1 GCA_000432135.1 Firmicutes bacterium CAG:124 | reverse complement strand
GAAGCGGAAACCGTCGATGTACGGAGAGCAGACGAGTACACGCTCGGCACATGGCTGCAAACGTGGTACAAGCTATACGCCAAGCCGCATCTGCGATTCTCGACTGCAGAGTATTACCGGCGCGGCATTGAACTGCACATTGTGCCGCGCATCGGGGACATTCCGCTGAAAAAGCTGGCAGGGCGTGATCTGCAATGGCTCTACAAAGACCTACAGGAGCATGGTCGGCTCCGCGAAGCGCAGAAAGGCAAGCAACCCGGACTCAGCGACTCGACGATTCGCGGCATCCACACGATGCTGCACAATGCCCTCGACCGCGCGGTTAAAGAACGCTTGATCGTGCGCAATCCGGCAGACGACTGTGTACCGCCCAAAATTCCAAAGCACGAGATGAAGATCCTGCCGCCAGAACAGATCAGATCGTACCTGACAGCGGCAGATCAGCGAGGCGTTCTGCCGATGTTCTATCTGGAGCTCATCAGTGGTCTGCGCAAGGGCGAACTGGTAGCGCTCCAATGGACGGATTTGGATATCGAAAACAGGACCATCTCCGTCAGCAAGCAGGCAGGACGAAACAACGCAGGCGAGCCCGATATAACACGACCGAAAACAGAAAATTCGATCAGAAAAATCTCCATCCCACAGGACGCCGCCGATTTTCTGATTGCGGAGCACCAGAAGCATCTTAGCAATCCGTGGATGTTCCCGTCACCAAAAACAGGCGAGATGTACCACCCTGATTCGGTGGTAAACATCCACAAGAAAATCCTGAAGGACGCAGGAC
>HF990512.1 GCA_000432135.1 Firmicutes bacterium CAG:124 | reverse complement strand
AAAACAAGCGGGAATTTGACGAGAGGGCAAGAGAAAATAACTATGACCTGCTTTATAAAAATGAATGCCAGAACTGGCGCAATAAGATCAACAAAGCGAAGAGGACAGCGGGATTCCCGGCTGACCAGCTGGAAGAAATGCTGACTGCTTTTGAAGCGTTCAAGAAAGAAGCATTGAAGAGAAAAAAGGCTGTAAAAGAAAAGACAGCCAGCCCGAAAGAATTTACGGACTGGCTGTATCAGCAGAGTAATATTATAATAAATTTATCAGTCTATTGATTTTATACTTTCCTGACGGCAAAAGTTTGAGCGTTTTTTGAGATTTGGCTGTTACGATAAATATTATGAATTGCAAATGGAGATGATAGCATGAAACAAAGGCTTCTTATTGTTGATGATGAACCGGGAATTGTAGATATGATGGCGAGTTATTTTTCTTCTCAATATGAGGTGTTGACCGCTTATTGCGGAAATGAAGCACTTCAAAAATTAGCAAGACAGCCCGATTTAATCCTGCTCGACATCAATATGCCGGACATAGACGGATTGACCCTTTGTCAGAAAATTCGGGAGCTTATTACTTGCCCCATTCTTTTTTTGACGGCAAGGGTCGAATCTGCCGATAAAATCATCGGCTTTCAGGCAGGTGCCGACGATTATATCATTAAGCCTTTTGATTTGGACGAATTAGGGGCGAGAGTTGCCGCACATCTGAGGAGGGAGCAGCGACACAGGAATAAAGCGACAATTCGCTTCTTTGGTGAACTGACGATTGATTATTCAGCCCGAACCGTCACAGTGGCGGGTGAACCTGTTGCTTTATCAAAAAGGGAATTTGATATTGTGGAGCTGCTTTCGCTGAATGCCGGACAGGTATTTGACCGGGAGCGTATTTATGAAACAGTGTGGGGACTTGACGGCGAGGGTAACAGTGATACTGTCATGGAACATATCAGGAAAATCCGGGCGAAGCTGGCTGCTTGTACGCTTCACAGTTATATTGATACAGTTTGGGGGTGTGGTTATCGGTGGAACGTCTGAAAAATATGGAATTAAAGAAAACTTTTCTCGTCCTATCTGCTTCCTGTGTTTTGGTGGCTCTCCTGATGTTAGGCTTAGTCTTTATGATATGCAATTCAATCAGCAGCAACTTTCCCTCCGGTGGAATAGAAATTTTAGCAGACGGTTCAATCGTTAAAATGGAAACCCCCACAGAGACCCAGCAAAATATATTGTCCATGCTTGGAATCATTCAAATTGTGTCCTGCATTGTTCTCCCTATGGGCGGGCTGGCTCTATCCGGCATATTATATTATCATATCAAATTGAAACAGCCGATCTCCACGCTACGGAATGGGATTTCACGGATTCGGAACCATGACCTTGACTTTTCTATGCCTGTCCATTCTGATGATGAATTGGGGCAGCTCTGCACCGCCTTTGATACTATGCGCGAAGAACTTCTGAAATCAAATCAGGAACTGTGGCGGCAGGCAGAAGAACGGAAAAGGCTAAATGCCGCCTTTTCCCATGACTTGCGCAATCCGATCACGGTCTTAAAGGGAACTATAAAATTACTGCGGCAGGGAACAGCAGATGAACAAGCCATTGACAGATTGGAAAGCTATACATTACGGATTGAACAGTATGCAGAAGCTATGAGTAGCATCCAACGATTAGAACAAATGCCGGTGCGGATAAACGAGTATTCCTATTCACTGCTACATTCTGAATTAGAGGAAACAGCAAAAATTCTTGCAGGAGCATTAGAACCGTCTGTTTCCGCACCTGATAAGGGGACAATACAATTAGATCATGGATTGGTTTTAACCGTTGCTGAAAATCTAATTGGAAATGCGGCTCGGTTTGCAAAGAGTAAAATTGAAATTCATTTGGAACGGAAAGGAAACTTCTTGCATCTATCAGTTACAGACGATGGGCCAGGCTATCCTGTGGAGTTAATACAAAGCGGCCCGAAACCGTTTGGAAAAATGAAAGAAGACTCCGCACACTTTGGTATGGGGCTATACAGCAGCCAGATACTATGTCTGAAGCATGGAGGAACACTTACACTGGAAAACAGCAAAAGTTATGGCGCAACGGCTACTGCTTCTTTCCAAATAAATCAGAAACCTTGAGCGTTTTTTGAGATTTCTGTTTTACACTCTCCTTATATTATAAACAAGGAGAGTGTTTTTTATGAACATTGAAGCAAAGGAACTATCGAAAATCTACGGCAGCGGCGAGAGCCGTGTCGTTGCGTTGGATAAAGTCAACCTTGAAATTGCATCCAGCGATTTTATTTCTATTATGGGACCATCTGGCAGCGGCAAAAGTACCTTGCTCCACCTGCTGTCTGGACTGGACAAGCCGACTTCCGGCAGTCTGACATACGATGGAAAAGACATTTATCGTTTTAATGACAAAGAACTGTCCTCATTTCGCCGTCGGCGCATCGGATTTATCTTTCAGCAATTCAATCTTCTCCCTGTGCTGACCGCAAAAGAAAACATCATCATGCCCCTGCTTCTGGACAAAAAGCAGCCGGACGAAGTATATCTAAATCAGCTTACGGATTTGTTAGGTATTCGTGAACGGCTGACCCATTTGCCCCATGAACTTTCCGGCGGTCAGCAACAGCGTGTAGCGATTGCCCGCGCCCTGATCGCAAAGCCGGATATTATTTTTGCTGACGAACCGACTGGAAATCTGGACAGCAAGAGCGGCGGCGAGGTTATGGAAATGCTGCAAAGCATATGGAAAAAGATGGGGAAAACGCTTGTTATCATCACTCACGACAGCCGCATTGCAAGAATGGCAGACCGGCAATTTGTAATTGTGGACGGTGTTCTTTCGGAGGTGACAGCAAGATGAAATCTTATTTAGCTCTTGCATGGAAAGAACTGAAAGCACAGAAAATCACGGCAATCCTGATCTTGGTTGCAGTTATCATGTCCACGATTATGACGACAGTGATCGGTCAGTCTATTGGTATATTGCAATCCATGCGTATTCAGCAGGCGGCGGGTCTGAACGGAAACCGTTATGCAACCTTTCATCAGCTTGGCAAGGAACAAGCGCAAAAGCTGCATGAAGATGATCGCCTATATGATGTAGGCGATACGATCTTTATCGGCAGCACACCATTAGGCAACAGTAGTTTATCTTTATATCTTCGGGAATATCACGATAACGCATTATCTATGTACCCGGCAATCGGAAACGTAAAAGAGGGACGATTACCAGAGGAAGCGATTGAGATTGCCCTGTCGGAGGATGCGCTTCAATATCTTGGATTGGACGCTGTAATTGGCGATACCGTTTCTCTGGATTTGAGTGTTTCCGTTATGGATGGATCGCTGTCAGAGTTAGAATATTCTGCTGATTTTGTATTGACGGGCATTCTGGAAAGCAGCTATATCGGCTACGCATCTGGTACGGTTGAGGGGATTGTCGGTGAGGGAACCGCAGAAGAACTGTTGCCAGAAGAGTATCTGCTTTATTCCACAGATTTTAAGACTTATGACAAGCAAAATTTTCAAAGCATCATTTATGCTCTCGCAGAAGATTTGAACGTGGATGAACGGTATATCCAATATAACTGGGTTTTGCTTGACGCTATTGGTATTTCCTATGATGAAGCGGCAGACAGCGATACCGGTACGGGATTTTCATTTATGACTGCGGCGTGTATTTTGGTGGGTGTTCTGGTCTTGCTGGCGGCTGGGCTGGTAATCTACAACATTCTGAAAATCTCTATCACAAAACGCATCAAAGAATACGGAACACTTCGTGCGATTGGTGGAGAACGAGGGCAAATCTATCGTTTGGTTTCTTTGCAGCTTTTGATTCTCTGTGGAGCCGGTATTCCTATCGGATTGCTGCTCGGTATATTGTCGGCAAAAGGTGTATTGATTGCGGCTACGGGGCTTCTCAATCCCGATCTGTTCATGGCAAACAGCACTTCCGAATTGAACTCTGCAATCAACACCGCCAGTACGGTAAAACTACCGATGCTCTTTGCCAGTATCGCAGTCATACTTCTGTTTGCTCTGCTGGCTGCCTTTCCTGCTGCCCGGTACGCATCCCATGTATCTCCTACTGTTGCTATGTCGGGGCAGACTGTGAAAATCAAACGCAGGATAAAAAGGAACCGCAACATCCGTAATTTTGAAGCCTATTATGCAAGGCTCAACCTAAAACGAGGGCGTGGAAGAACAGCAGTTACCATTCTGTCTTTGGTTATGAGTATTACCGTATTTGTTGCCTTGCAGAGCTTTACAGGGCTGCTTGATGCCAGCAGTTCCGTTCAGGACATGTATTTCAGCGACTATGCAGTTACAAATGAAACCGTTGGCATCCCATCAGAAGCCGTAAAAACATTAGCGGAAAATGACGCAGTAGAAAGTGTTTCCACTACACGGCTTTCTGTATTTATGCCAGGTGCCGGTGATATACTGCCCTTTGAAACTGATCTTTCCGTACAGAGCCATGAAACCTTGCAGCTTGTAAATGTGGATGAAGCACAATTACAAATCTATGCTCCTAACTTGTCTGCTCAGGATAAACAGGCTTTGAAAGATGGAACAGGCTGCCTTGTAAAAAATCCCATTGCCTTTTCTTATGGAGATACAACTGTTCAGCAGACTGATCTTACCGTAGGTGATACCATTCAACTGGGAGACAGAACACTTCCTGTATTAGGATTGATCGATACAGCAATCACAATCAATAATGATGGCTTTACGAATGGTGTTCAACTCATCGTGAATGACGAAATATACTGTTCACTGCTCGGAAACGACAGTTATTCAGAAGTCTATCCTACATTACAGGATAACGCCGATACAGATACCTTTGAAAGCTGGTTGGATAGCTGGTGCAGCAATTATCCAGGAACACATTGGCTTTCCTATCTCCAAAGCAGCAATGAGATGATAGAAAGCTTTGAACAGATCAAAATGCTGTGCTGGGTGCTTATCATCTTTATCGGTATCATTGGCATCCTGAACATCATCAATACCGTTTACAGCAATATTCATACTCGTGTCGGTGAAATCGGGATGCAGCGGGCTATTGGAATGAGTGCCGCAAGCCTTTATAAAACATTTCTGTGGGAGGGCGCTTATTACGGTATCATTGCGTCAGTGATTGGAGCAGTGTTTGGCTATGTCTGCTGTATCTTTGTCGGAGCAGCACAGACCGATGCTTTACAGCTTGTCGCTGTTCCGGTTATGGCGATTGTGGAAGCTGCGATTATTTCTATTGTGGCCTGCCTGCTTGCAACGGCAATTCCTCTGCGTTCTATTGCAAGAATGAGCATTGTGGATTCTATTGAGACTGTTGAATAATATCAAAAACGACAATTAAAACAAGAAATCCCCCATAAAGCAAACCTTGTTGCTTATGGGGGATTTCTGTATGTTCTTTTGGGGTGTGCTAAGTCCCGTATAAGCGTGGTGTTGTTATGTTTGGTGTGGTATCTTTAACTATGGGAAACTCCCGTTTCCCACTTATAGACCGCGCCGGGCGTCACGCCCAGGCTTTCGGCCAGCTGCTCCTGCGTGAATCTGTGCTGCCTGCGCAGCGCGCGGATATTTTCCGCAAGTCTGATCTGCATATCCATCCCTCCCGATGCCTCTATCGTATCAGATACCGCGCCGGAATGAAACACACGATTCATATGATTCGGACGGAAATTATCCATACTAATAGTATGGATTTTGGGCGGCACTGCAGAAAAACTTCCTGCGGTGCCGAGGTTCCCGTTGTTTTTTTGCCTGGAATATGGTATGATGAATAAAATTTTCATGCACGGTATGTGCAGGAACCGGGGTGGACATCCCGGAAAATACGGGTACAGGAGGTATTCTTATGAAGTTGTCCAGCAAAGCACTTGCATGCGGGCAGTCCCCCATGCGCAAATTCCATCCCTACGCAGTGGCAGCAGCGGCAGCCGGCAAGAAAATCTATCATCTGAATATCGGCCAGCCCGATATCCACACGCCGGACGCACTGTACGACGCAATCCACAATTTCCGCACGCCGGTTCTGGCCTACGCAGCCTCGCCCGGCATCCCGGAACTGATCGAAGCGATCGAGCGATATTACCGCAATATCGGCGTGCAGCTGAACGAGTCCGACATCCTCATCACCACCGGCGGCAGCGAAGCATTGCAGATCGCGGCAAACTGTCTGCTGGACGACGGCGACGAGGTCATTGTCCCCGAGCCGTTCTACCCGAATTACCACACGTTCATCACGACCGCCGGAGGCGTCATCCACCCCCTGCACACGAAGCCGGAGGAGGGCTATTTCTACGCCGACCGTGCGCGCATCGAGGCCTGCATCACGCCGAAGACGAAGGCCATCATGATCACCAATCCCGGCAACCCCACCGGCACGTGTCTCACGGAGGCGCAGATGAAAATGCTGCTCGACGTGGCCGTGGCGCACGATCTGTATCTCGTGGCCGACGAGGTCTACCGCGAGTTTACCTACGACGGCGAGCCGATGCATTCGTTCGGCAAGTTTGACTACGGACAGGAAAACCTGATCCTCATCGATTCCGTCTCCAAGCGCTTTTCCGCCTGCGGCGCGCGCATCGGC
Organism: Firmicutes bacterium CAG:124; assembly: GCA_000432135.1. GTDB lineage: Bacteria > Bacillota > Clostridia > Oscillospirales > Oscillospiraceae > CAG-170. The sequence goes on along the minus strand of HF990512.1, from coordinate 5,125 downwards.
TGTCTCATCAGCCGCAACCGGGAGTTTATGGCCAACGCCCTCAAATACTGTCAGGCGCGGCTTTCGGTCGCGACGCTCGACCAGATCGCGGCAGCGGCGCTCTACTCCGTCGGGCCGGAGTATTTCGAGCAGGTACGGCAGGAATACAAGCGCCGCCGGGATACCGTCGTGCGCAAGCTGCACGAGATCCCCGGCGTTATCTGCGAGTGCCCGCGCGGCGCGTTTTACCTGATGGCCGCGCTGCCGGTCGACGACGCGGAGAAATTCCAGCTCTGGCTGCTGCAGGAGTTTGAAGATTGCGGCGACACCGTCATGTTCTCCGCCGGAGAGCCCTTCTATGCCACGCCCGGCAAGGGCCGCAACGAGATCCGCATCGCCTACGTCCTCAAGCAGGAGGATCTGGAGCGCGCCATGGATCTTCTGGCCCTCGGCATCCGTAAATACAACGAAACGCATTGAAAACCTGCAAAAGCGCCCCGTCTGTCATAAGACAGGCGGGGCTTTGCACTGTCCGCAATATGCGGACAAGCATAAAAAACAGCCCGCCGGAGGCGGACGCCTCCGGCGGTGGGTACAGACCCAGTATAGCATAGCCGGATGCGTGGCGCAAGAAAAAAATACAAGCTCGCGGAAATTTCGGCTGGCTCCACAAGAAGCCGCGTTTTCCCGCATTTTATCTTCGTAAAAGTTTCATTCTTGACGTTTTGCGTGCGCAGCGGTACAATACCGTCCGTATTTTGTTTTTCGCAGAAACTGGGAGTTGGAGGCATACAGGATGAAGTATATTTTTATCACCGGCGGCGTCGTGTCCGGCCTTGGCAAGGGCATCTGCGCCGCATCGCTCGGCAGGCTCTTGAAGCAGCGCGGTCTGCGCGTGCAGAACCAGAAATTTGACCCGTATCTGAACGTTGACCCCGGCACGATGAGCCCGTATCAGCACGGCGAGGTCTTCGTCACCGACGACGGCGCGGAAACGGACCTTGATCTCGGCCATTACGAGCGCTTCACGGACGAGAGTCTGACGGCTGGATGCTCCGTCTCGGCGGGCAAGGTCTATTGGAGCGTTCTGTGCCGCGAGCGCGAGGGCGGCTATCTGGGCCGCACCGTGCAGATCATCCCGCATATCACGGACGAGATCAAGTCCCGCATCTACCAGATGGACAACGGAACATCCGACGTGCTCATCACCGAGATCGGCGGCACGGTCGGCGATATCGAGTCACAGCCGTTCCTCGAGGCCATCCGGCAGGTGGCTGCCGAGCAGGGGAAGAAAAACGTCCTGTTCATCCATGTGCCCATGATCGTCGAAATTCCCGGCTCGGGCGAGCTTAAGAGCAAGCCCACACAGCACTCCGTCAAGGAGCTGCTGTCCATCGGCATCCAGCCGGATATCCTCGTCTGCCGCACGAACCAGCCCATGACGGAGGACATCTGCCGCAAAATCGCCCTGTTCTGCAACATGGAGCCGGACTGCGTCATTCCGAACACGACGGCCTTGACGCTCTATGAGGTGCCGCTGCTGCTCGAACGCGAGGGCCTTGCAAACGTCGTCTGCCGCAAGCTGGAGCTTGCCTGCGGCGCGCCGGACCTGACCGCGTGGGGCGAGATGGTCGCGCGCATCAAGACGGCCAGCCGCCATGTGTCCATCGCGCTGGTCGGCAAATATACGGAGCTGCACGACGCGTATCTGTCCGTCGAGGAATCGCTGTTCCACGCGGGCACGGCGAATAACGTGATCGTCGATATCCGCTGGATCGACTCGTCAAAGCTCACGCAGGAAAATGCGGAAGCTGTCCTCGGCGGCTGCGCAGGTATCCTCGTCCCCGGCGGCTTCGGCGACCGCGGCATTGAGGGCATGATCGTCGCCGCACAGTATGCCCGCACGCACAAAGTCCCCTATTTCGGCATCTGCCTCGGCATGCAGATCGCCGTGATCGAGTTCGCACGGCACGTGCTGGGCTGGGAGGATGCGCATTCGGCGGAATTCGATGAGTTTACCAAGCATCCCGTCATTGATATCATGCCCGAACAGAAGTCCGTCACCCAGAAGGGCGGCACGATGCGCCTCGGCGCATATCCGTGCGTGCTGTCGGAGGGCAGCCGCGCAGCGGCGCTCTATGGAAAAACAGAGATCTCCGAGCGTCACCGCCACCGCTATGAATTCTGCAACGACTTCCGCGATGCGTTCGTCGCTGCCGGACTGGTTCCGACCGGACTGTCCCCGGACGGACGGCTCGTCGAGATCGTCGAGCTGCCGGACCACCCGTGGTTCACCGCCTGCCAGTTCCACCCCGAATTCAAAAGCCGCCCCGACCGTCCGCACCCGCTGTTCTTCGGCTTCGTAGAGGCCGCAGCCAGCCGGATCTGACCCATATCACACCGCGAGCCGCCCCAGACGGGGCGGCTCGTTTTGCATAGGGACTTATCCAAATACGATCTGCGCCAGAACGGCGGGGCGGCCGTCTGCATGGCGGACGGCCATGCGGCAGAGCCGCTCCTTCCGGCGGCAGAAGACGCCGAGGGTTTCGCCCTCCAGACACGGGCTTGCATAGTGCGCCTCAATGCTTTTGATCCTGCCGGAGGCAAGCTCCTTTGCCGGCAGGCAGTCGAGCAGGAGGCGGATATAGACGACGTTGTTCATATGCCGCCCCATGTCGATATCCGTCGCGCGGACGAGGTGCGTGTAGATAAGCTCGTCCTGCGTCAGCTCGTCGTGGAAGCGCACGGGCGGCTCGGCAATGGCGGCTGCGTCCGGAAAGGGGAAGTCCGCCGGGAAGCCGGACTGCTCAAAGCGCAGGATCTTCTGCTCCGGGCCGAGAATGGCCCACTGCGTCCGGCCCAGCGCGACGGTCTGTTCGCCCTTCGTCAGCCGGTAACTGCGGAAGCAGCGGATGTCCCGGCCCTCGCATTGCTCCGGCCACGTGCGGGCTGTCAGCTCGTCCATGAGATACGCCGGCTCGTAAAAATCCACCCGGCTGTGGACGGTCAGCCAGAATTCGCCCCGCTTTGCCATGGCCGCGCCGCCGACGCCGATCCTCTCCGCGTGCTCCGACGCGATGCCCTGAAAGATCGTGAACGCCGCCAGCGGCGAAAGCGCCGCCGCGCTGCCGCAAAGATCCGGGGTCAGAACGATCTGCTTTTCAAAAAAACCTGCCTGCATGGCTGCTCATGCCTCCTGTTTGTGTTTGCCTGTATTATATCATGTTGGCTTTCTGTTTGCCAGTCTTGGAATCCTGTAAGAATTCCAGAAATTTTTCGTTGTTTGCCTTGGAATCATGTTGATTTCTGCGCGGGTTTGGAGTATGATAGTGCCATGTTCGAGACATACGTCCGCGGCTTTCAAAAACCGCGCCCGCATTTCATACGCAAGGAGACGTTAGCATGATTATTACGCAAAAGAAGCCCATGGAAGAGCTCATGGCGATGGTCGGCGACGCAAAAACAGTCGCGATCGTCGGCTGCAACAGCTGCGCAACGGCTTGTCACACCGGCGGCGAGCCGGAGGTCGCCGCGCTGGCAAAGGCACTGGAGGCAGCAGGCAAGAAGGTCGTCGGCACGACGATCGCCGATTACTGCTGCATGAACCTCGGTGTCAAGGGCAAGATGAAGCCCCTCGTCGCGGCAAAGCCGGACTGCGTGATCTGTATGTCCTGCGGCGACGGCGTGCAGTGCGTCGCAAAAAATGCCCCCGGCATCCCCACCTATCCGTCCAACAACACCATGTACCTCGGCGAAGCCGTCCGATTCGGCGTCTGGGAAGAGGCGTGCCACTTCTGCGGCGACTGCGTTCTGGGCCAGACCGGCGGCATCTGTCCCGTGACCCAGTGTGCCAAGAGCCTCGTCAACGGCCCCTGCGGCGGCCAGAAGAACGGCAAGTGCGAGGTCAACCCGGAAAACGACTGCGCATGGATCAAGATCTACAAGCGCCTTGGCGAGATCGGCCAGCTCGACAAGCTCGGCCACACCCGCGAGGACAAGGGCTACGCGAAGTTCAGCTATCCGAGAACGATCAGCTTAAAGGGGAAGAAATAATATGAGTATGTTGAAAGAGGCTTTTGAAGCCGGTAAATTTGGCGTCACCGCCGAAATGGCCCCCCCGAAGGGTTATGATTTTTCCGAGCAGCTGGAGGCTGCAAAGCTCCTGAACGGCAAGGTTCACGGCGTCAACGTGACCGATATGCAGTCCGCCAGTCTCAAGGCGTCCAGCCTCGGCCTGTGCGTCGCGCTCAAGAATGCGGGCATCGAGCCGATCCTGCAGATGACCGGCCGCGACCGCAACCGTATGGCGATCATGGGCGATATTTTGTCCGCAGCGGCCTTCGGCATCGACACGATGCTGGCTCTGACGGGCGACCATCCCGTCGTCGGCGACTGTCCGGAATCCAAGCCGGTCTATGATCTGGATTCCGTCGGCATTCTGAAAATGCTCACAAAGATGGAGCAGACAAACTGCGACTGCGGCGGCAATGAGATCGCCGGCGGCGCGCCGAAGTTCTACAAGGGCGCTTCCGTCACTCCGGTCTATGACCCCATCGAGCTGCAGATCAACAAGCTGCGCCAGAAGGTCGAAAACGGCGCGGAGTACATCCAGACGCAGGGTATTTTTGATCTGGAAACGTTCAAACGCTTCCTGGATAAGGTCGACGCGGCCGGTATCAAGACGCATATCATGGCTGGTATCATCCCGCTCAAGGCTGCGGGCATGGCGCGGTACATGAACGAAAACGTCCCCGGCATCGCGGTGCCGCAGGATATGATCGACAAGCTTGCCGCAGCGGCAGCCGAGGGCAAGGAAAAGGGTGTCAAGGGTCTTCCCATGCAGCTCGGCATCGAGATGGCAGCGGAGATGATCGCGAAGATCAAGGACGAGCATCTGTGCGACGGCGTCCATATCATGGCCATCGGCGCAGAAAAGAACGTCCCGGCCATCCTCGAAAAGGCCGGCGTTACGATCTGAGTTTTTTCAGCTATATTTCAGCATCCAACCGTCCAAATGGATTGCCTGAGTTTCGATACAAAACCATAATATAGCAGCAGACGGCAGCCCCGTGTCCGGGGGCTGCCGTTTTGCGTCCTGAAAAATGGGGATTGATGGAATGCCGGATCACAGTTAAACTAGGGTGTA